>CAIQLG010000301.1 GCA_903872565.1 uncultured Lentisphaerota bacterium
CCCACCGGAATGAATGCATTTCACGTGCCGCTGAAGTTTGGCACACTGTCCGATGTTGCATCGAAAATCGGTTTATCGGGTTGTGTCACAGGGCGGGGCGACTACCTGTCCGACCGGAAAGCGGCGCTGGCCCTGGTCCAGGCGGGCAGCAATACCGAGGCGTTGGCTGCCTTCACGAATATGGCGGCGAACGCATCGAGCGAGCCGCAGAAATCGGACGCATTGGCGCAGGCGTTCTGGTGTGCCGATCGAATGAAGCAATACGATCGGGCGCTGGAGTTGGCGAAAGCCATCCCGCTCCAGGCGATTGCCAAGAACTGCCTGATGACCCGCCTGTACGAACACAACAAATTCAGCGAGTTGATCGCCGAGTTCAAGACGGAGGATATCGAGCGTTGGCCGATGAGTGTGCGGGGAACGGCCTTTTTCATCCGGGGCAGAGCCTTTAATCAATTGAAAGACGGCCCGGCGGCGGCGGCGGACTTGAAAAGGGCGGCAGAGTATAGCCGTGACCCATGCACACGGGGGCACGCCTTGGTGCAGTTGGGCGATACCTGCCGGGATCTCCTGAAAGACGATCAAAAGGCACTGGCGGCCTACGCCGAAACGATTCAGAAGGTACCGGCCGTCAACGGTTCTTATTACGATGCGTATTTCGCGCTTTTGAGTGCGGTGGATATTCTACGTAAACAGGGGAAATACGACGAGGCGCTTGACATGTTGGGGAAGATCGACCTGAAAACATTGGCGGCGTATGGGTCTTGGGTTACGACGTTTTGCTGCGCGCATGGGGAGACCCTGGCCGGTCAGGGGAAGAAGGCGGAAGCGATCGCCAAGTTCAACGAAGCCTTGGGCGCCAAAGGCGCCACGGCCGAACAAAAAGCGGCATGCGAAAAGAGGATCAAGGAGTTGCAGGGCAAAACAGAATGAGTTCCATACCCACGATAAAGAAAATACTGGGGAATTACTGGGGGATCTTTGCTTGTAAATCTATCTGGGAAAGTTAAATTCGATACATAATTCACTGAATACGCTGAGTACGTACGAGACAGATGCGATGTTGCATCGTTTGAAGAATCAGGAATCAACCCATAATATCGATAACAAAGGAGAATTTGACGATGAGTGGATTAGGAACTGGGAAAAAACTATTGTCCGCTGCTTTGTTGGTGGGCATGACGCTTCATGCGGCCGACGAGCTGGGCAGTGCGGGCGGGAAAGATGGGAGCGACTACTTCGTCCTGCGCGGCGGACTCGACAACTGCCGCATGAAATTTATGCGGGAAAAGACGGGCCGGGTGGCGTTCCTTGGCGGCTCGATCACCGAGATGAACGGATGGCGTGGGCTTGTCTGCAATGAACTCCAGAAACGTTTTCCCGAGACAAAGTTCGATTTCGTCAACGCCGGAATTTCCTCTCTCGACTCAACCCCTGGCGCTTTCCGGTTCTCCCGTGATGTTCTCGCCAAAGGCCCCGTCGACCTGCTCTTCAGCGAGGCGGCGGTCAACGATTACTACAATGGCCGGACGGCCGTGGAACAGATCCGCGGTGTTGAGGGGATCGTCAGGCAGGCCCGAATTGCAAACCCCGCCATCGACATCATCCTCATGCATTTCGCCGACGACAACAAAATGAGCATCATCCGGCAAAATAAAACGCCCGAGGTTATCATTAGCCACGAAAAGGTGGCGGTATACTACAATCTGCCGTCCATCGATCTTGCGCGGGAGGTGACCAAGCGCATCGACTCCAAGGAATTCACCTGGGAAAAATTTGGAGGCCTCCATCCCGCCCCCTTCGGACACGACTTATACGCCAAGACGATCGCCCGCATGTTCGATGCCGCCTGGGCCAAGCCGCTAGCCGAGAATGCGCTTGTCAAGTCATACCCCTTGCCTCCCAATCCACTTGACAAGAAAAGCTATTTTCGGGGGAAGCTTGTCGACATCAAGATTGCGAAGCTCGGAGATGGCTGGAAGATCGACCCCGCGTGGAAACCCGCCGACAAAGCCGATACCCGCCCCGGTTTCGTCGACGTCCCCATGCTGATAGCCGTCGAACCGGGCGCCACGCTGAACTTTAAGTTCAACGGCACAGCAGTGGGCATTTTCGTCGCTGCAGGCCCAGACACCGGAACTGTCAAATACCGCATTGACGGCGGCAAGGCAAATACTCGCGACTTGTTCAATGAATGGAGCGACAGACTACATCTCCCCGTTGCGCAAGTGCTTGCGGCAGAGCTTCGTCCTGGTTCTCACGAACTGGAGTTGCGCGTTGCTCCGGCAGCGAATGCCAAAAGCAAAGGGCATGCCGTACGTATAGCCTATTTTCTAGTAAATTAAGGATAGAAACAACAAAGACACTAAATCTAAGAGGTTTAATATGATCAGGATAGGCATTATAGGAACAGGTGGAATGGCGAGGCAGCATGCCAAGAGCTTTCAAGCAATCAAGTCATGCCGTGTGGTGTCATGTGCTGACATCATGCCAGGACGCGCAAAGCAGTTTGCCACTGAATACAGCATCCCTGCCGCCTACGAGGACGTGGAGGAAATGCTGAAGCACGAAAAGCTTGACGGTGTTTCAGTCGTGACTATCGATGTCGCCCACGCGACTGCTTCTCTGGCGGCCATCCGGCACAAAATCCATGTGATGTGCGAAAAACCTCTGGCGGACACGCTGGCAAATGCCAAAAAAATGGAAAAGGCGGCAAGTTCCGCAGGACTGCTGACGGCGGTCAATTTTTCCTATCGCAACCGCCCCGCCACCCAGATGGCCGCCAAGCTGGTGGCTTCTGGAAAACTTGGTGATATCCGCCACGTCGAGGGAGAATATCTTCAGAGCTGGCTGACTCTCGACTGGCAGACTGAACCAGCCCTCCTATGGCGTCTCAGCAAGCGTCACGGCAGCGCCGGCGTTCTCGGCGATCTAGGCGTACACCTGCTTGACCTGGCTTCTTTTGTGGTGGGGGATATCCAGGCGCTCAACTGCGAACTGACCATCTTTGACAAGGGCGTCAAGAGAATTGGCGAATACGTGTTTGATGTCAATGACAGCTTGTCGGCCCTCGTCCGCTTTCGGAATGGCGCACGAGGCACATTGAACAGCACCCGCTGGGCTAAAGGGCGCGGGAACACGGTAGCATTGCGCATATATGGCACAAAAGGAGCGCTTGATCTCAACTTGGACAGACCCGATGAAGAACAATTAAGCGTCTGCCTGGGACGAGGAGTGGACGGAGCGAAATGGGTTGCGATGAAATGTCCCAAGACTCCCAACCAGCAGGAAAGATTTGTGACTTCCATCCGGACTGGCAGGCAGGGGCAGACCAGTTTCAAGGGTGGACTTAAGGTTCAGGAATATGTCCAGGCTTGTTTCGACTCGGCAGACCGTAAAGGAACATGGGTTGAACTCTGAATATCCGATAGGAGATGCCCGCCACATTTCAGAAATATGGACTTTTCAATTGAGCAAATTAAATCATAACATCATGGAGGAATCACGGATGAAGATCATTGCCAGCGGGGTTTTGTTTGAAGGAAATGCTGAAGATGCGAAAATCCTTGCCTTTACCAATTTATGCAGACTGAGTAATGGCGAGATCATGGCGGCGTTCCAATGTGGCCGGGAAAAAAATCATGCCGGTGCAAGAGTGATCACAATAAGATCATCCGACAACGGAAGAACATGGCATGATCCGGTTGACCCCTTCACTAAATGGGCGGCTGAAAACGGCTATACGGTCCATGTTGTTTATCTCAGCGAAATCACGCCAGGCAAATTGTTCGCAAGCATAATGTTGTGCGATCATAAGGGAGATCCGGACCTTCCCTTTTTCAACCCGAAGACAGGCGGTGCTCTACCAATTTATGTCGGATTGGCCGAATCATACGACAATGGCCATGTCTGGAGCTGCCCGAGACTGCTGCCCACTGGTCGGTTTAATGACTTACCTTCTCCAGTAATGTCTCCCATTGTAGAAGGTGCAAACGGCAGGCTGTTCCTGCCATTTGAAACATCCAAAACATATTATGACACCGAAAAATGGCATCATTATGCCGCCTGCCTGGAATCGCAGGACGGAGGCAATACATGGCCGGAAGTAAAAATCATCGCAACTGATCCGGAAGACAGATATATGTACTGGGATCACAGAATGGTGTCGCTGGGGGGCAATCGGATAGTCGATTTCTTCTGGACTTACGACTCTAGCTTGAGCAAGGATACCGATGTTCATATGTCTCTGAGTCAGGATGGTGGTATTTCCTGGCCTCGAACCCCCTCCCCCACGGGCATCACAGGCCAAGTTACATCTCCCATTTTTATCGGCAATAACTGCATCCTTGCGGTGACTGTAGACAGGTTTAAAGATAAAGTCATAAAGTGCCACATGTCACATGATCTTGGGATGAAATGGAAAGATGAACTTGTGATTTATCGCCATAGTGTTCCGGATACGATCTCTTCAACTCTGAATGCAAATTTGGCGGAGATGCAGTATTGGTCATTTGGACATCCGTGCGGCATAAAAATCAATTCAGGTGAGGTACTCATCGCATGGTATTGCGGATCCCCGGAAAAAACGCAAATACGCTGGGCTGCTGTGGAATTGTAAATAATGACGGATAGTAGTACGAAGACAGAGCCTCCCGCATGGCAGGAGGCTTGGATTCGTAAACCGCTCAAAGCGGCATTTATTTCACATCAATTCTTGCGCCGCCGGAACAAGCTGACTCGTGGGCAGCAAGACATAATTTGATGTTATGTAGTGCATCTCCAGCATTCAGAGGGCTGCCTGACAAAATAGACTCCGCATGTTTTTCTACAAGTTCCTGATAGATGTTCCTGATCACCGACGGCTTGATCTGCTCCTGAGAACTAAACCTGTCCAGTTCCAGCCGGATCTTCAAAGGCTCACCATCATGCCCTGAAAGCTGGAACAGTGTTCCATAGCCGCGCAACACCGCCTGGGCGCCATAGATCTCATATCCGAGATTCGAGAGAGTGCCCCCAAGTCCGCCGCGGAATTCGCTGAATGCCACCTTGACAGATCCTGAGAGTCCATCCTCCATCGAATATTTCACATACGCTCCGTCCTCGGCATTTATCTTCATTGTCTTTGGCAGATAGACACAGGATATCTTGGTTATCTTTTTCCCCAAGATAAATTCCGCCATGTAGAAGCAGTGGCTGCCTACATCACCTATCGGCCCCCCCATTTCGGATTGGCTCGAACAGCGCCAGGTTGCAGCCTCGGCCGGATCGTATCCATATGCAAATTCCATATGGAAACATGAGTCGTTGACCATGCCCAGCGCACCAGCCGCAACGAGTTCCTGCGCCTTCACGTTCCATGCGTTGTGAACCATCATGTGGTCCACTGTAATGCTCAAGTTCTTCGCCGCGGCAAGCCTCACCAGCGATTCCGCATCCGCGACAGTGGTGGCGATTGGCTTTTCCAAGATGACATGCTTCCCGGCGTTCATAGCCGCAGTGGCAAGAGCCGCATGCGAAAGGTTGTTGCTCGCTATGAAAACTGCATCAATATTCCTGTCCGCAAAAATCTCTTCCGCAGATCCGTACCACCTGAGACCAAGCGCACAGGCTGCTGTTTCGCGTGCTGGATTAAGGTCCGTCGCTGAGACAAGCTCCGCATTTTTTAGCGGAGCAAAGCGTGTCCTGTCACATGCGAATCCCTCCTTTGCGATGCGATTTTCGGCGATTCCACCAAATCCGATAATTGCATATTTCACTTTTTTCATGCTGTGTACACTCCTGTCTGCGGATTATTTCATATAAGCGGCGGCGACTTTCTCGAAAGCCTCGATATATGCCTTCATATGTTCCTCGCCATAAACAGGATGCGTAAAGAACGACATTGTGC
>CAIQLG010000302.1 GCA_903872565.1 uncultured Lentisphaerota bacterium
GAAATCTACTCACGGTTATATCCTTTCTCGATACTGCGGGAACAGTTCGAGAATAGTATATACCGTGAGAAGACCATTAGGCAAACCCTAACGGTCTCTGACCCCGCCCAGAGGACGGGGTTTTCCAATTTTCAATAAAAACGAATTTTAAATCATTCGGCAAGTACATCAATTACAGAAAGGAAACAGTATGATAATTACACAGCATTCAAAAGTTCTTTTAGCCGCAGTGATGACGCTCGGTGTTCTTGCCGTGCAGCCCCAATCCGTTTCTGAAGAATCATCTTTCGAGTTGCCTGCGATTAAAATTGTCAGAGAGAACGAAATTGGAGGACGCAAGGTGATTCGTTATGAACATGACAGCATGAGCCAATGGGGATATGAGAAACCGCAAAAAGACTGGTTCAACCTGATACCACCAAAGAAACCAGTAAAGGATTCCCCGCTCTGTGTAGTGCTCCATTCTGCGGGGGGCAATGGTGACGAGACGATTCCAGCGATATGCACGCCCCACGACAGGAATTTCTACGGTGACGACACCTTCTATGTGCTGTGTCTTGACTGCGCGACAAACAGGAATGATTGGTGGTGGGGAAATGAGGAGATTGAGAGACATCCCGATCTCTACAAGAGTGAATTCTGCCCTGCGGAAAAGCGGGTATTGTCAACCATAGAATGGGTGATCAGAACGTTTGGTATAGACCGGAACCGCGTCTATCTCAACGGCGTCTCGATGGGTGGTAGCGGCAGTCTGGGAATAGGCTTGATCCATGGCGATATTTTTGCCGCAGTCTCCGTCGTTGTGCCTGCCGGAGTCAAGCATATGAAATTCCGGACTCTCAACCGCAAATTCCCGGAACCTCCGCCGCTTTTCGATATTTCCTCGCATATTGATTCTTGGGCCTTGGGACAGGAAGAACTTATGACATATTTCAAGGAAAATAAGTATTTTCTCTCTTTTGCATGGGGAACGTTCGGACATACAGCCAATGTGAGCCCCGCAAATCCTGCCGCATATGAATACCCCTACCTCACCATCCGGAAAAACGAGGCCTATCCGGTATTCACCAATGCGACAACAGACAACCATTATCCTGGGTTGACAAACAGTACGGCACCCGATCAGAGCGGGCAGATAAACGGGTATTTCCGATGGAAGAATATTGAAGACACGGCAAAGAGTTTCGTGATGGAATTGCGCCTGGTAAAAAAAGATGAACTCCGCAGACCAATCGAAATTCCGAAGGAATCTGTTGCAGACATCACACCCAGACGATTGCAGAAGTTCACAGTAAGTAAAGGGGCTGGATACAGTTGGAGCATGACGTGCGCGGATAAGGTTCTCCAATCCGGCAAGGCAACTGCGGATGCAAACGGTGTCCTGACGATACCCACTGTGAAAATATCAGACTCCCCGTCATGTCTGAAGATAGTGCAAGATACGGAAACAGCCAAACCATCGCCCGCTACGCAACTTCCCGAAAAATGAGGCATCCGTTATGTCTGAACAATTGAAAATAAGGGCATTTGTCCTGTGACGGTAATGTGTTCTCCTCAAGACATAGCGTTATGTTATGTCGGCAAAAAAAAACAAAAGAAGAACAAACTGCCTCTGCAGATCAAATGCCATTACTAATATTACTGGAGCTATCGTCAGGATATCAGGTTACAGTTTTTCCACTTATGACTCCATGACCTCTGAACGTTCTTGTGGGGGAAAACTCTCCGAGCTTGTGTCCCACCAGATTTTCAGTGACAAACACATTTACAAATGTCTTTCCGTTGTGGACACTGAAATTATGCCCTACGAAATCGGGAATTATCATCGAGCGTCTCGACCAAGTTTTAATGGGTCTTTTCTGTCCTGTCTGGTTCATCTTCTGTACTTTTTCAAGCAGGTGCGAATCTACGAAAGGTCCTTTTTTTACTGATCTGCCCATTATTTTTTCCTCCGTTGAACGATGAATTTAGTGGAAGCTTTTTTCTTGTTCCTGGTTTTTCCGGCTTTCGCGAGCTGACCCCACGGAGACCTTGGATGTCCACCACCACTGGATCTTCCTTCTCCACCGCCCATAGGATGGTCAATCGGGTTCATTGCTACTCCGCGGTTGTGCGGTTTTTTACCGAGATAACGTTTCCTGCCGGCCTTCCCCAGTTTAACATTCATATGTTCCAAGTTTCCGATTTGTCCGATTGTGGCCTTGCAGTCCGCATGCAGCATTCTTATTTCGCCGCTGGGGAGTTTTATCTGCACATACTGCCCCTCTTTCGAGCGTATTTGTGCGACCTGCCCTGCAGAGCGGACGAACTTGGCTCCTGAGCCTGGCCTCGCTTCGATGTTGTGCAATTCTATGCCAACAGGGATGTTCTTGAGTTTCATCGCATTTCCGGGCTTGATCTCGACCTTGTCTCCGCTTATTACTTTGTCCTGTAACGCAAGACCAACAGGGGCGAGTATGTATCTTTTCTCTCCATCAGCATATGCGAGCAGGGCGATATTGGAGCTTCTGTTGGGATCGTATTCTAGGGTTTTGACTACCGCCGGGACACCATCCTTGTCTCTTTTGAAGTCGATTTCCCTGAGTGTCCTTTTGACGCCGCCACCGCGGAATCTGGAGGTTATTCTTCCCACATTGTTTCTTCCACCGGTGCCCCTTTTCCCCTTGGAGAGCGATTTTTCCGGTTTAGTCTTGGTGAGATCGGAGAAGTCCATCATGGACATGTTTCTCCTGCTGGGGGTATTGGGTCTGAAAGTTTTCAAAGGCATATTTTTCCTCACTTTTCGCTTGTTAAATGATTTCGATCGAACCTTTCGAGAGTGTCACTACGGCCTTTTTGGAATCTGGCCTTTTCCCCGGCTTCATCATTTTCCCCGCCCTTTTTGGTTTCCCAAGGCAGTTCATGATGTTTACGGACTTCACCTTTACCTCATAGAGTTTTTCGATCGCATTTTTTATTTCGATCTTGTTTGCGCCTGTGGCAACCTTGAAGATATATTTGTTCTGATCCTTAAGGTCCATTGCTCTTTCGGTCACAAGCATTGTTTCAACTGTAGTATACGGGCTTTTCATTTTTATCTCCTCAGGCGATTCTTTTAAGAAAATCTTCGAATGACTCTTTAGTAAAGAGTACCTTGTCGTATAGAAGCATCTGATAGGCATTCACATCGGATGATTTCTCGAGCACCAGCTTTTTGATGTTGGAGGTCGCCTTTTTTTCGTTGGCGGCAATTGTTCCAAGAATCACAAGTGAGTTTTTTTCAACCTTGAGGTTTTTCATAAGGGTAACCGCGCTCTTTGTCTTGGCATCCTGGAATTCGAATTTTTCAACGATGAATACGGAATTTTCCTTCACTCTTTCGGAGAAAGACCTCTTAAGGGCAAGTTTCTTGACTTTCTTATTGACCTTCTTTGCAAAGCTGCGGGGTTTTGGCCCGAATATAACTCCACCATGTCTCCAGATCGGACTTCTGTTTGAACCTGCGCGGGCTCTTCCAGTTCCTTTCTGCTTGAAAGGCTTGGCACCGCCCCCGCTGACTTCCGAGCGTGTCTTTGTGGAGGCGGTTCCGGCTCTTATGCCGCACAGATATGCCGTCACGACATCATGGACCGCCTGTGCTCCCTTCTCAAGTTCGATATATTCGTCTTTCAGCTCATAGCTGCCTGTCACATTGCCATTTGTATCAAAAATATCTATTTTTGCTGACATAATTGGCGGCTCCTAATTTATTTGGATTGAGTTTTTTTCTTTTTAATTGCACTTCTGACGAGGACAATGCCACCATTTGGACCAGGCAGTGCACCCTTGATGAAAAGGACGTTGTCGCCAGTGTCAATCTTCATGACTTGGAGGTTTTGCACTGTTCGGCTGACGTTTCCTAGGTGACCAGGCATTTTTTTGCCTTTAATGATGTTTCCGGGTTTCTCTTTACATCCTATCGATCCTGGTCTTCTATGCCATCCGCCGCCGTGGCTGGCCATCCCTCCTGCGAAGTGGTATCTTCTGACGACACCCTGGAACCCCTTGCCCTTCGTTATTCCTGTTGCGTCCACGAACTCATCTGGCGAGAATGTGTCCACGCCTATTATATCTCCTACCTTCTGTTCCGGATCGCTTTCGAGTCTTATTTCTCTTATTTTTTCAGCCGGATTTTCGAGTCCGGCCTTCTTGCAGTGAGCGGCGAACGGTTTTGAAGCATTGCGGCTTTTTCTTATTCCATAGCCGATCTGCAGGGCGGAATATCCGTCCTTCGCCTTAGTCTTCACCTGGAGCACATGGCAGGGGCCAGCCTGCAAGATGGTTACCGGGGTGAGGATTCCTTTGTCATCATAGAGCTGGGTCATTCCCAGTTTTTTCCCGATGATACCTTTCATTTTCTTCTCCTTGGCACTTGTTCATAGACAGAGGTGCCGTTTATTTATTTCTATAATTATGACTTCAACCAATTTTGATTGTTATGTCCACGCCGGCAGGCAGGTTCAGCTTCTTGAGCTCATCCACAGTCTTGGACGTGGGATTGATGATGTCAATCAGTCTTTTATGTGTCCTGATTTCGAACTGGTCCATTGATTTCTTGTCCACGTGAGGAGATCTGTTCACTGTGAACCTCTCTATTCTTGTCGGAAGAGGCACAGGTCCGGCAATCAGGGCTCCTGTCCTTTTGACGGTATTGACGATTTCCGAGACGGACTGGTCAAGGACCCTGTGATCGAAAGCCTGCAGGCGTATCCTGATGACCTGTTTATTTGTTTTTGTGGCACTCATATTTTCTCCAGTAATTGTTTTTGAATTTCATTTGTAACTCTATCGAAGTGTGATGGTTCCATAGAATAGGAAGCCCTTCCCTTGGACAAAGATCTTATTGCCGTGGAATAGCCGAAGAGTTCCGCCAGTGGCGCATGTGCGATGATTCTTGCCATATTGTTCTGGCTGTCCACTTCGATCACCTGTCCGCGCCGGCTTGTAATATCGCCGATCAGATCTCCGAGGTTTTCATCGGGAGAATTGATTTCGACCTTCATTATGGGCTCCAGTATTGACATTCCCGCCTTTCTTGCAGCATCCTTGAAAGCCATAGATCCTGCAATTTTAAAAGCAAATTCCGAAGAATCCACGGGATGGTATGATCCATCAATTATTTCGACGCGCAGATCAACAACGGGATATCCGGCGCAGACTCCGCTTGCGGCGGCCTCTGTTATTCCCTTCTCCACCGGTTTGATATATTCCTTGGGGATTGTTCCACCAGTTATCTTATTTTCAACTACCAGGCCACTTCCTCTTTCCGTAGCATACATCTTGATTACGACATGGCCATACTGTCCTCGTCCGCCGCTCTGCCTGACAAATTTTGTATTCGATTCGCTTTTGCCATTTACAGTCTCCCTGTATGCCACCTGCGGTTTTCCTGTATTGGCCTCGACATTGAATTCCCTGATGAGTCTGTCCCTTATTATTTCAAGATGAAGTTCACCCATCCCCGAAATAATAGTCTGGCCGGTCTCGACATCGCTTTTAACAATGAATGTCGGGTCCTCGTCGGAGAGCATTCCAAGCGCGTTGTAGAGTTTATCCCTTTCACCGGAAGATTTTGGTTCGACTGCCATGGAGATCACGGGATCCGGGAAATTCATGGATTCAAGGATTATAGGTTTGTTCTGAATGCATATGGTGTCGCCTGTAACTACATTTTTGAGGCCTACCGCAGCGGCTATGTCTCCACTGTATACCGCGTCTCTCTCTTCCCTGTGGTTCGCATGCATCTGCAGTATTCGACCGAGTCTTTCCCTGCTTTGAGTTCTGGGATTATACACGGTCATACCCCTCTGCACAGTTCCCGAATATACCCTGAAGAAAGTCAGTTTTCCCACAAAAGGATCGTTCATTATTTTGAATGCCAGGGCGGAAAACGGCTGGTCGTCTCCGACGTGTCTTGAGGTGGGTTCTCCACTGTCCGGTAAAAGCCCTTTTATTTCCCATATGTCCGCCGGTGAAGGAAGGCATTCCACGACACAGTCGAGAAGCGGCTGCACACCCTTGTACTTGAATGCGGAACCGCAGAGCACCGGGACAATCATGTTGGTCATCACGGACTTGCGTATCGCTCTTTTTATGAGTATGTTGTCAGGGATTCTGTCATTTAGAAAATATTCAAGGATAGACTCGTCCACTTCGGCAAGACATTCGATAAGGTAATGGAATGCGATATCAACTTCCTCCTTGAACTCCTCGGGTACATCCTTTATGATCATTTCCGAGCCCTTCGTCTCCATATCGAAGTATATAGCCTTCTTCTCTATGATGTCTATAACTCCGTCGAAATTTTCCTCGGCTCCGATTGGAAGCTGAAGAGGAACGGCTGTGGCTCCGAGCTTTGATCTGATCTCTTCAACAACTTTTTTGAAATCTGCGCCCGTCCTGTCCATCTTGTTGATGAAAGCTATTATGGGGACATTGTATTTTCTAGACTGCCGCCAGACAGTTTCGGTCTGCGGCTGGACTCCTCCGACGGCGCAGAACACCGCCACGGCGCCATCCAGTACCCGGAGGGATCTTTCGACTTCGGCAGTGAAATCCACATGTCCCGGTGTGTCTATGATGTTAATTTTCTGTTTTTTCCACAAACATGTGGTTGCGGCTGAAGTTATAGTTATGCCTCTTTCCTGCTCTTGGATCATCCAGTCCATTGTGGCCGTACCGTTATGTACCTCGCCCATCTTGTAGTTGGTACCTGTATAATAGAGTATTCTTTCGGTCAGGGTTGTCTTGCCTGCATCGATATGCGCCATTATTCCAATGTTCCTCACATCGGCCAATGGGACAATCCTGCCCTCGGATTCAAAATAATTTTTTGCTGTTTCTACCGTTTGCATATGAGCTTAATTACCATTTACCACCTGTAATGTGCAAAGGCCTTGTTGGCCTGGGCCATCTTATGGGTATCCTCTTTTTTCTTTACTGCCGAACCCTGGTTTTCGAAGGAGTCAATTATTTCTGCCGCGAGGGCATCCTTCATCACTGTCCCTTTCCTTGCGTGGGCAAAACCGGTGAGCCAACGCATTCCTAGCGCAACTTGTCTTTCATTGTTGATTTCTACTGGCACCTGATAGGTCGCGCCACCAACTCTCCGGCTTTTGACTTCGAGCTTGGGCTTGACATTTTCGAGAGCCTGCAGGAATATTTCCAGAGGCTCCATCTCCTTCTTTTTTTTCTTGAGGATGTCGAATGCGCCATATACTATTCTCTGCGCGGTTGATTTTTTGCCACGCTTCATAATTGTGTTGATCAGGCGACCGACGAGCTCGCTGTTGTACTTGACATCAGGTGTCGTCAACTGTTTTTTTACTGCTGTCCGTCTTCTCATTTGTCATATTCCTTTAAAGTTTATTCAATAAAAACTGTCGGTCATCCGGGGATGCCGACAGTTTGCACAGTCAAAATAAGAACGATGCCGGGGCCTTTCAAGCTTAAGCCTGTTTTGCCTGTTCCTTCGGCCTCTTTGCTCCATATTTGGAACGTCCCTGTCTGCGTTTTTCAACGCCCAGACTGTCAAGTGTTCCGCGCACCACGTGGTAGCGGACACCCGGGAGATCCCTGACGCGGCCACCTTTGACGAGGACGACCGAGTGCTCTTGCAGGTTGTGCCCTTCTCCGCCGATATAAGCCGTGACTTCCTCTCCATTCGTCAGTCTGACCCTTGCTATTTTGCGCATAGCGGAATTCGGTTTTTTCGGTGTTCTGGTTGTGACCTGCAGACATACTCCACGTCTTTGCGGACATCCGTGCAACGCCCGGGCCTTGCTTTTCTTCGCCTTCTGCCCGCGCCCATTTTTAATCAACTGATTGATTGTAGGCATATTATTTCCTGTTTTTTTTGCAAAAGCCCCTTTTCTTATAAAAATTCCAAAGTGGGCCTTTTAGATTACAACTATATTTTAAAATTTCAAATCAAAAGTCCATTTATTTGTCAACTTTAAGCATTTCCCTTGCTGTTTCAATTTTCTCCTGCTGTTCTTTTGTATGGACTTCTTCCTGTGGCTGCCTAAATTCAGCTTCCTGTACGATTTCGGTTCCGAGCTTCCTGAGTTCCAACAGCTGAATTGAAGGTGTTCCAGTTCCAGCGGGGATGAGATGCCCGGTTATGACATTCTCCTTGAAGCCTTTTAGATTGTCAATCTTGCCGAGGGTCGCGGCATCCGTCAGTATCCTTGTAGTGTCCTGGAATGATGCGGCCGAAATGAAACTTTCTGTTTCAAGGGAGGCCTTGGTTATCCCCATGAGGATTGGTATGGCCTCGGCTGGCAGTCCACCTTTAACGGTGACCTTGTTATTCTCCTCGATGAAGACATGCCTGTCTATCTGTTCTCCCGGAAGGAACTGTGTGTTTCCTGACTCTGTTATCTTGACTTTTTGGAGCATCTGCTTGACAATTATCTCTATATGTCGGTCGTTTATCTCGACACCCTGCGCCCTGTATACAAGCTGTACCTCGTTCACAAGATATTGCTGGAGCTCCTGCGGACCGCAGACTTCAAGCAGTTCCTGCGGATCGATGGATCCTTCGGTAAGCTTCTGTCCCTTCTTAACTTTGTCGCCTCTTCCGACTGCGAGATGCTTATTGGGAGGAATCAAGTGTTCCTCTGTCTGGTTGTTTTCGAGATCCCTTATGATGAGCAGTCTGTTCCCCTTGGTTCCCCCTTTTGCAAATTCGACAATACCGTCAATTCTTGCGATTTTAGCAGCGTCCTTGGGAATTCTTGCCTCGAAAAGTTCGGCCACACGGGGCAATCCCCCAGTGATGTCCTTGTTTTTTGCCATCTGCCTCGGCATCCTTGCAAGAAGCATGCCTGGCTTGACTCGTTTCTTTTCATCAACCATTATATGGGCTTTTGCAGGAAGGCTGTAGTGAGCGATGATGTCGCCAGCATGATCTTTGATTACAATTTGCGGGTGCAGTTCCTCACGGTGTTCACGTACTGTTGTCTCCTCGATTCCTCCATGTCTGGTGTCTCTGCTGAGGGTTATTCCCTCGATAAGATCCCTATACTCTACGGTTCCTTCCTCCTCGGCGATGATTGGAACATTGAAGGGGTCCCATTTCGCTATGATATCCTTCTCTTTAACCTTGTCGCCATCGTTCTTTTGGAGTTGTGCTCCAACAGCAAGTTCATAGCGGTCAATTTCGCTGCCATCCTTCTCATCCTCGATGATTGCGTAACTATTCTTGTTTACAACCAGTATTTCATTTTTATCATTTTTGACTGTTCTACAGTCCTTGAGTCTCATTATCCCGGAATGTCTTTTCTTACCCTCCCGGTCCAGTTGACGAAATGATACCCTAATTATGGGCTGCTTGAGGGATGAAGAAGCGGTTCCTCCAATATGGAATGTTCTCATCGTGAGCTGTGTGCCCGGCTCGCCGATGGACTGTGCCGCAATTATGCCAAGAGCATCACCTATTTCTGCAAGCCTGTCGTTTGCAAGGTTTTTACCGTAGCATTTCACACAGACTCCGAATTTTGCTTCACAGGTGAGTACTGAGCGGATAAGTATCCTATTTATTCCGCAGTCGCTTATTCTCTGCGCTATGCTTTCGGTAATCTCATCGTTGGCCTTGACAATCAGTGTGCCGTCGCCCAGAACAGGGTCGCGGATGTCCTCTGCCGAAAATCTGCCGATGATCCTGTCCTTCAGGGAAATGATCTCCTCATCTCCTTCTATGACATTGGAAACCCATATCCCGTTGACAGTCCCGCAATCGTTCTCCATGCATATGATATCTTGGGAAACATCAACGAGCTTGCGTGTCATATATCCGGAATCCGCCGTTTTGAGGGCGGTATCTGCGAGCCCTTTCCTTGCTCCATGCGTACTTATGAAATATTCCAGAACCGTCAGTCCCTCCCTGAAATTGGAAATGATCGGTCTTTCAATGATGTCTCCAGATGGTTTAGCCATAAGCCCGCGCATTGCGGCGAGCTGTCTGATCTGGTCCTTGCTGCCTCTGGCTCCGGAATCAAGCATTGCGAAGACAGGATTGATTTCATTTGTGCCTCCGGAATTGTCCAGAGACGAGAAGAGGTCGGTTGCGACCCTGTTGCTAGTCCTGGTCCATATGTCAATAACCTTGTTGTGCCTTTCCATATCGGTCAGTGCTCCATTGTCGAAATGCGACTGGACTTCTTTTATTTCCTTGCGTGCATTTTCAATGTGCTGCTCTTTTGTATCAGGCACTATCATGTCAGTTATGGAAATGGAAAACCCGGCCTTGGTCGAATATTCGTATCCGAGTCTCTTCAAGGCATCCAACACCTCGACTGTCTTGGCGAGTCCGATGCTCTTGTAGCATTTGCTTATGAGCAAACCGAGTTTTTTCTTGTCGAGCTGGCTGTTGTAGAATCCGAGCCTCGGATCCCATATCTCGTTGAATATGCATCTTCCCACGGTCGTCACGATGTACTTGCTTTCCGCATCCCCCCATATAGTTTTGGTCTTGTAATTGGGATTCGGGATCTTTATTTCGTCGTGGATCTTCACATGGCCAAAGTCAAATGCAGACAGCACCTCGAAATAATCCCTAAATGCTAATGGAGTCTCCTGTTTCTTCGACTTGTATGTGAGATAATATATTCCGAGTGTTATGTCCTGTGTAGGCGTTGTTATGGGTTTTCCATTTGCCGGCGAAAAGATGTTCATCGGGGCATACATGAGAAGCCTGGCTTCAAGCATGGCCGAATTTGAAAGCGGAATATGTACGGCCATCTGATCCCCGTCAAAATCGGCATTGAATGCCGTACAGACCAATGGGTGTATTCTTATTGCGGATCCTTCGATGAGTATCGGCTCGAAGGCCTGTATGCTCAACCTGTGGAGGGTGGGTGCCCTGTTCAGCAGGACAGGATGTCCTTTTGTAACTTCCTCGAGTATGTCCCATACGATTGGTTCGCCGCGCTCTATCATTTTCTTTGCGCTTCTGACCGTATGGACGAGTCCGCGTTCCTTCAGAAATCTAATGATGAAAGGTTCGAATAGCGTGAGTGCCATTTTCTTGGGGATTCCGCACTGACCTATGTTCAGTTCGGGTCCCACCACGATCACAGATCTTCCTGAATAGTCAACGCGCTTTCCAAGAAGGTTCTGACGGAAGCGCCCCTGTTTACCCTTCAGCATGTCGCTCAGCGATTTCAGGGGTCTGTTTCCGGCTCCGGTGACGGCTCTGCCATGCCTACCATTGTCAAGTAGCGCGTCCACCGCCTCCTGCAACATTCTTTTCTCGTTCCTTATTATGACTTCGGGAGTTCTGAGTTTAAGCAGATTTTTGAGTCTGCTGTTCCTGTTTATTACTCTCCTGTATAGGTCATTGAGGTCGGATGTTGCAAATCTTCCGCCTTCAAGTGGCACAAGCGGCCTCAGGTCCGGCGGAATTACGGGAAGAACTTCAAGCATCATCCATTCTGGTCTGGAGTTACTTTTTATAAAGCCTTCCACAAGTCTGAGCTTTTTGGAAAGCTTGTTCCTGATCGCCTTGCTTTTAGTGCTGCCCATCTGGATTTCCACATTGGCTTTCATCGCAGGAAGGTTGATCTTCTCAAGCATCGTCCTGATTGCGGGGGCTCCCATATCAGCCTTGAAGGCATCGCCATAGTCATCACGTGCCTGCTTGTATTCAATCTCCTCAAGTGTCTGCCCTTCCTGCAGAGGCGTATTGCCCTTGTCAGTCACCAGCCAGTCCTCGTAGTATATGACTTTTTCCAGTGCCCTGGCCGTCATGTCGAGCATAAGCCCGATACGGCTCGGCATGCACTTGAAAAACCATATGTGTGAAACATGAACGGCAAGATCTATATGGCCCATTCTTTCACGTCTGACCTTGGATAGAGTGACCTCTACACCACATCTGTCGCAGACGATCCCCTTGTGCTTGACTCTTTTGTATTTTCCGCAGTTGCATTCCCAGTCCCTGGTTGGACCAAAAATTCTCTCGCAAAAGAGTCCGCCCTTTTCCGGCTTGAAACTCCTGTAGTTGATGGTCTCCGGATTCTTGACCTCGCCGTGGCTCCATGAAAGCATAACCTCCGGAGAGGCCACAGTTATTGTTATAGCTCCAAAAGTTGTCGAATCCTCGCGATGGCCGAGGAGTTCCTTGTAGGCATAACTGCTGTCTATCATATTATTCATCCCCTTGAGAATTTATTCGGAAAATTTTCTGTTCACAGCCCTGATGTCTATCCCAAGACTCTGAAGCTCCTTCAGAAGGACATTGAACGACTCTGGCCTATGCGGCTCAAGATCGTTGCTTCCCTTCACAATCGACTCATATATTCTGGCCCTTCCTATCACATCGTCACTCTTGACCGTGAGCATCTCCTGCAATGTGTATGCCGCACCATAGGCTTCGAGGGCCCAGACCTCCATCTCTCCGAAGCGCTGTCCTCCGTGCTGGGCTTTGCCTCCGAGAGGCTGCTGTGTCACAAGAGAGTATGGCCCGACAGCCCTCGCATGGATCTTGTTGGAAACAAGATGGTCCAGCTTCATCATATATATGTATCCGGCAAGAACCCGCTGTGCAAATTTTTCACCGGTCTTTCCATCGAAAAGCTCCGTCTTTCCATCGAAGGATTTAGCTCCCTTTTCGTTCTTCCTGAAACCCCAGTCATATTCTTTGTGGTTCTTCTTGGAGTATTCCTTGTTGGCTTCGCCCATAAGTTCAACTATTTTTTTCTCCGACACGCCGTCGAATACTGGGCTTGCGATCTTTATTCCCAGTATCTTGGCCGCCCATCCAAGATGTGTCTCAAGAACCTGCCCCACATTCATTCGGCTTGGCACGCCAAGTGGGTTGAGAACAATGTCAACAGGGGTGCCGTCCGGCATGAAAGGCATATCCTCGATAGGAACTATCTTGGCGACAATACCTTTGTTACCGTGCCGCCCGGCCATCTTGTCGCCAACTTCCACTTTTCTCTTACTTGCGACATAAACCTTGACCCCCTTGATGACTCCGAGATCCACCCCGTCGCCCCGTTCAAGATTCTGCATGGCATTGTCCCTTGCTCTTTTGATCTCCGCAAACTTTATGACATAGGGATTGATTATATCGTCTATCTCCTTTTTAAGAGGACATGGATCAATCTTATAGGAATCATACTTCAGTGCCAGTTTGAGCGCGGAACTTCGGTTCACCTTCCTGTTCGCCGAAATCAGCGACAAATTTTCCTTTGAAGACGATGTGTCGTAGATGGGATATGGAAGTTTTTTGCCGGCGAGAAGCGCAGCCAGACTGTCGGTCAGTTCCTGGACAAGCTCGTTGTGCTCGATCTTGTAGCTTTCCTTGGCCTGCTTTATCTGTCTTCTTATTTCCGATTTCGAAAGTGCCTGCTGGTTGGGCGATTTGCTCCGCTCGATCAGGACTTCCATCACTATCCCCCCCTTGCCACTGCTCACGATAAGACTTGTGTCTTTCACGTCTGAGGCCTTCTCCCCGAAAATCGCCCTCAATAGTCTTTCTTCGGGTGCTAGTTCGGTCTCCGACTTCGGAGTGATTTTTCCGACAAGTATGTCTCCTGCCTTTACTTCGGCACCGAGCCTGACGATGCCATCGGTTCCCAGGTTTCTCAGAGCCTCCTCGCTTACATTCGGAATATCTCTAGTTACCTCCTCGGGGCCAAGCTTGGTCTCTCTTGCGCTTATTTCAAACTCGTCCACATGAATGCTGGTAAAGACATCCTCCTTCACTAGCCTTTCGCTTAGGACTATTGCATCCTCGAAATTATATCCGCTCCACGGCATAAAAGCCACAAGAACATTTTTGCCGAGTGCAAGCTCGCCGTTTGCGGTCGAGGGACCGTCCGCAATGGTCTGCCCATTCTTGACCTTGTCGCCCTTCTTGACTATGGGTCTCTGGTTAATGCAGGTGCCAGCATTGCTTCTGACAAACTTCTTGAGCCTGTAGACGACCTGTTCCTTTTTACCGATATGTATTGTGATGGCATCGCCTGTGACGCTCTCGACCACTCCGTCAACTTCGGATTTCATTACTGCACGGGAATCCTCTGCGACTTTCTTCTCCAAGCCGGTTCCAATAAGAGGCGATTCTGTTATCATCAGCGGAACAGCCTGGCGCTGCATGTTAGAGCCCATAAGCGCCCTGTTGGCATCATCGTGCTCGAGGAATGGTACCAGGCCTGCGGCGGCACTGACGAGCTGCTTCGGAGAGACATCCATATAGTTGACGTTCTCCGCCTTGCACTCCTGAGAGTCGCCGTGGTTCCGTGCCATTACCATCTGATTCGTGAATTTCCCGTCTGGCCCTATGGGAGCGTTGGCCTGGGCTATGACGAACTTCTCCTCCTGGTCCGCAGTGAGATATTCGATTTCATTTGTAACTTTTTCATTTTTGACCTTGCGGTATGGTGTTTCAAGAAAACCGTATTTGTTGACGCGGGAATAAAGCGACATCGAGGAGATGAGTCCGATGTTCGGACCTTCAGGCGTCTCGATTGGGCAAACCCGGCCATAATGGCTCGAATGGACATCTCTGACCTCGAACCCGGCCCTCTCCCTGTTCAGACCACCTGGGCCAAGCGCACTGAGCCTTCTCTTGTTAGTAAGCTCCGACAACGGATTGGTCTGATCCATGAACTGCGAAAGCTGGCTTCTTGCGAAAAAGTCCCGTATGACACCTATGAACGCCTTGGGATTGATAAGCTTGTTAGGAGTCAAAGTAGAACCATCTGTCCCCATCAGGCTGATTTTCTCCTTGATAAGACGTTCGGTCCTTGCCAGTCCTAGTCGACACTGGTTCTGTATTAGCTCGCCGGCAGTACGCACTCTTCTGTTCCCAAGATGGTCTATGTCGTCCGTCGCGCCCGCCGTGAGGCGGAGATTCATGAGATACTTCAGTGCCTCCATCAAATCTTCCTTCTCGAGGACTCTTCTGCCCGCAAGGTTCTGCATGGACAAATTGAGCTTCTGAATCATCTTGTACCTGCCAACCTCTCCCAAGTCATATCTCCTGACATCGAAGAAATATCTTTCGAGAAGCAGTTTGGCGTTCTTTATGTTAGGTGGATCTCCTGGGCGCATCCTCCTGTACACGTCTTTCAAGGCATCCTCGTGGTTTTTTGTGGGATCGCGTCTGAGGCAGAGCATCAGGTAGTTGGCACCATCGGCTATATGCACACCACGGATCTCAGATATGCCTGCAGTTTGCAGAGCCTTGATATCTGTCTCGCTCAACGGCATATATTCATGCACTATAACATCGCCTGCGGAATTTGTGGACTCGTCAACGGTGTAGTAGTTGTCAAGATCCTTGACCGACAGGAGGTGGGCAATCTTAAGCTTCTCTATCTTGTAGAAAGACGAAATTATTTCCTCGTTGGACTCGTATCCGAGCGCCTTGAGGAAGGTTGTTATGAGAAATTTCCTGCGACGACGGCGCCTGTCGAGATATATATAGATGAGATCGTTCACATCGAACTGCACTTCGAGCCAGGAACCCCTGTCCGGAATGATCCTGTAGGAATAGAGGGTTTTACCGCTGGAATGTCTTGTCTTCTCGAAACATATGCCAGGAGACCTGTGAAGCTGGCTTATTATCACCCTTTCGGCTCCATTTATGACGAAGGTTCCACTTTTCGTCATCATCGGAATTTCCCCGAAATAAACTCTTTCCTCGAATTTCCTGTCCTTTTCCTGCACAATGAAGTTCACATATAGGAAAATGCCATATGTTCTGCCCTTCTTGATGCATTCAATAACATCCTCCTTCGGCATTTCGACTTCGTACGACTTGAAGCTTATAGAGATTTGCTCGTCAAAACTTTTTATCGGGAAAACTTCCTTGAAAACCTCTTGAAGCCCCTGATTTTTTCTTTTCTCGGGTTGAATGTCCTTCTGTAGAAAAATATCAAAAGAATCGAGTTGAGTATCTATCAGATCAGGAATATCGAGAACATCCTTCAATTTCCCGAAATTTGTCCGTTCAATCATATTTCACCCCGGAATTTATGTTGTAAAAAAATGAAAATACCGGGGTGATCTCCACCCCGGTGATATACAATTTCATTAGTCAGTATCAGCGGATCCGACAAGAATTCTTCCTGAATCCATCGTCTTATTTTACTTCGACCTTGGCACCAGCCGCTTCAAGCTGTGCTTTTATTTTTGCCGCTTCATCCTTGGGGACTCCCTGTTTTACAGGCTTTGGAGCAGCTTCCACGAGATCCTTCGCATCCTTGAGCCCAAGTCCTGTTATGACTCTGACTTCCTTGATGACATTGATCTTGTTTTCTCCGAAAGATGCGAGTATGACGTCAAACTCGGTCTTTTCCTCAGCTGGTGCGGCTCCCCCGGCACCTGCTCCAGGCATTGGCATTGCTGCGGCCATCGGAACCGCGGCACTCACTCCGAGACGCGATTCAAGAGCTTTGACAAGCTTTGACAGTTCAAGAACTTTCAGATTTTCAACATAGGAAATAAACTGTTCCATTTCCTGATTAACTTCAACTTTGGCTTCTTCTGGCATTTTATACCTCCTTAATAATTATTTATTTTCTTTTTCAAGTTTGTCTTTATACGAATTGATGACATTGACAATCTCCGAAGCCTTTACATTCAATATGGTCACAAGATTGCGCGATGGAGCCAAAAGCAGGCCAAGCAACTGCGCCCTGAGCACTTCGAGAGAAGGAAGCTCAGATATCAACTTGACATCTTTCGCACCAAGAAGCTCGCCGCCAATGTATGCATTTTTGGCTGAAAGCGCCTCATTGGCTTTCGAAAATGTCAACAGCGCTTTCGCCACCGGACCCGCGTCACCGCGCCCAAAAATGAAAGCGGTGTCACCGGTCAGGGAAAGTTCTGAAATTTTCTTTATCCCAATGCTTTCGGCAGCTTTTTTTACAAGCCTGTTCTTAAGTACCCTGCATGTCGCTTTATGTTTGGAAAGGCTTTTTCTCAGTTCGGATATCTGTTTTACCTTGAGACCCTTGTAGGTGAACATGAACAGGTAGTCGGAGTCCCCAACCATCTGGCCGATGTCTTTCAGTAACTGTGTTTTTTCAGCTCTCATTGTGTCACCTGCAACTCATTTATATCTATTTTAACGGAGGGGCTCATCGTGGATGAAATCGAACAGCTCTGCATATATACGCCCTTGGCCGTCGCAGGCTTCGCCCGGATCACCGCATTTATCACGGCAGAACAGTTTTCTATAAGATCCTCCTTGCTGAATGAGATTTTGCCGACGGGAATATGAAGGCAGGCACCTTTGTCAATTCTGAATTCTACTCTCCCGGCCTTCGCCTCTTTTACGGCATTTTCAACATTGTCCGTCACGGTGCCAGTCTTGGGGTTGGGCATAAGACCCTTGGGACCAAGAAGCTTTCCAAGGGTTCTCACCTGTTGCATCGTAGAAGGTGTGGCTATCAGAACATCGAAATCGAGCCAGCCCTCCTTTATCTTGGCTATTATGTCCTCGAATCCCGCATGTTCGGCGCCAGCATCTAGCGCCTTTTTCGCCTGGTCAGCATCCGCAATCACCACTATTCTAACTTTCTTCCCGGTTCCTTTCGGAAGCGACACGGCTCCGCGGACGTTCTGGTCAGACTGTTTCGGGTCTATCCCCAGTTTTATCGCGAGGTCAACAGTCTCCTCAAATTTCGCCTTTGGCAGTGAAAGAATGATCTGCACAGCCTCGGCAAGCTTCTTTGGGTTCCGATCGACCTTTTCCAGCTTCAACTTGTATTCTTTGCTTCTTCTACGCATCTGTCACCTCGATTCCCATGCTGCGTGCGGTTCCCTCTATCACTTTCATGGCACCAGCTTCGTCAATAGCATTGAGATCCTGCAATTTTATTTTGACGATTTCCCGAACCTGCGCCTTTGTCACCTTTCCCACCTTTTCCCGGCCAGCTGTTTTCGCACCGGATGCCAGACCTGCAGCCTTTTTGAGAAGCACCGAGGCAGGAGGCGATTTCGTGATGAACGTGAACGACTTGTCCTGATAGACAGTAATGACGACCGGAATTATCATCCCGGCCTGGGACTGCGTCGCCGCATTGTACTTCTTGCAGAACTCCATTATGTTGACTCCGGCCTGTCCTAGCGCCGGACCAACTGGCGGTGCAGGATTCGCCGCACCCGCTGGAATCTGCAGTCTGATCACTGCGATTACTTTTTTTGCCATTTTTATTTTTCCTTAGTCCGACTGTGGTACGAAACGGCAGGAATTTCTTCCACCGGCCGAAATTAAGTTCTACTTTTCAATTCCAGGAACGAAAGTCCTCACTCCCGTTCAACCTGCCAGAATTCCAGTTCCACCGGAGTGGAACGGCCAAATATCGAAAGGAGCAGTCTTATTTTGCCCCGCTCGTGGTCAATCTCTTCAACAACACCCTCGAAATTCTCGAAGGCACCATCTTTTATCTTGACGGTCTCACCAATGTCATAAATAATCTTGGGGGTAACTTTGTCCTCCAGATCGTTGACCTGTCTCATAAGATCCTCTACTTCCTTGTCCGAAAGAGGAATCGGCTGGCGACCACCTCCTACAAAACCGATCACGCCCTGTACCTCCCTGATGAAATACCAGGATTTCTCATTTATGATCTTCTTTCCCGCTTCATCGCTATACAAGTTCATACGCACAAGGATGTAGCCAGGAAAATATTTTCTCGTGGAAGTCACCTTTTTTCCCTGTCTTACCTCGGACACCTTTTCGACCGGAATCATCACCTCGAAAACTCCAGAATCCTCATTTTTCTCTATTTGTTTCTGGATTGCGTCCCTGACTTTGTTTTCATGCCCGGAAAGGGTGTGCAGGACATACCATTTACCCTGCTGCTTCTCTTTATTTTCAGTAGTTTGTTCCATCTTGTTCATTTCATCTTGAAATTAAAGTTATGAATTCCATGCTCAGAATGTCTATGAGAGAGACAAACAGAGCCAGAATGAAAACCGTCACAATGACGAGAATTGTCGACTCAAACAACTCGTTCCTGGCTGGCCATGAACATTTTCTGAGCTCGTTGATCGTGTCACTGATAAACTGTCTTAGCCTTCCAAGCCAGTTGTTCATAATTTCCATTCTTCCTAAATTTAAGCTTTTTATAATCTACTGGCAGGTGAGACAGGGATCGAACCTGCGACCTGCGGTTTTGGAGACCGCCGCTCTCCCAGCTGAGCTACTCACCTAAAAAATCAGCGCGCCTCTCGGTGAAGTGTATGCTTCTTCTCGAACTTGCAGAATTTCTTCTTCTCAAGCCTGCCAGGAGTGTTACGCTTCTCCTTCGTAGAAGTATAGTTCTTGCGCTTGCATTCCGTGCATACCAATGTTATGATCTCACGCATATTCCCATCTTTTCCTAGTAATGATAGACGGCTCGGAAAATATCCGAGCCCCAATCTTATTATGATACAATATTATTTGAGGATTTCCGACACAACGCCGGATGCTACTGTCCTGCCACCTTCGCGGATTGCAAATCTCTGAGTCCTTTCCATCGCTATCGGACATATCAGTTTTACTACCACCGATATTGTGTCGCCAGGCATCACCATTTCTGTTCCCTCGGGAAGATCAATAGTTCCGGTCACATCTGTCGTTCTAAAATAGAACTGAGGACGATAGTTCGAGAAGAACGGTGTATGGCGACCACCCTCTTCTTTGCTCAGAACATAGATTTCGGCCTTGAAATCAGAGTGAGGAGTGATTGAACCCGGCTTCGCAAGAACCTGACCGCGTTCGACCTCTTCCTTTTTAATTCCGCGAAGGAGGCACCCGACATTGTCGCCAGCCTCGCCAATGCCAAGTTCTTTTCTGAACATCTCGACACCGGTCACAACCAGTTTCATTGTAGGTTTGATACCGACAAGTTCGACAGGATCATTGACTTTGACAACTCCGCGCTCGATTCTTCCGGTGACCACAGTTCCACGTCCTTCGATGGAGAACACGTCTTCTATAGGAAGAAGGAAAGCCTGATCCTTGAAGCGTATAGGATCCGGTATATGGGCATCAATCGCGTCCAGGAGCTTCTGGATGCATTGTGCATCCGGATGGGTCGCATCCGGCGCATTGATGGCCTTTATCGCAGAACCTCTTATTATCGGAGTCTTGTCTCCGTCAAACCCGTAGCGGGTAAGAAGCTCGCTGAGTTCAAGCTCAATGAGACCAAGGAGTTCTTCATCATCAACAAGATCCACTTTGTTAAGAAATACTACTATGGAAGGAACCCCAACCTGGCGGGCAAGGAGGATATGCTCACGGGTCTGTGGCATAGGTCCGTCCACCGCACTGACCACAAGGATAGCTCCGTCCATCTGGGCGGCTCCGGTGATCATATTCTTGATATAGTCAGCATGTCCGGGGCAGTCAACATGGGCATAATGCCGTTTTGCCGATTCGTATTCGACATGTGATGTTGCAATTGTGAGAATTTTGCTGGAGTCGCGACGTCCCTGCTTTTCGGAGGCTTTTGCAACTTCATCATAGGAAATATATTTTGACATTCCCTTTCCAGACTGAACTTTCGTGAGTGCCGCAGTCAATGTTGTTTTACCATGGTCAACGTGCCCGATTGTTCCTACGTTCACATGAGGTTTTGTTCTTACAAAAGTTTCTTTTGCCATTTTATTCCTCCTTAAGGTAAATTTATGAATTGAACTATTTTAGTTACTCGTCTCGTCTAATTAACATCCATAGTTTCAACCTTTGGTGTGGTTGAACAAGCTATGGAGCCCACAACCGGGGTTGAACCGGTGACCTCGTCCTTACCAAGGACGTGCTCTACCAACTGAGCTATGTGGGCACCAGATTGTCATCCGTCAAATTAGTGAGCAAACAACAAAGCGGGTACAGAATATAAATGCAGTTTATACTAAATCAACAATAATTATAATTTTTTTTCAACTTTTTTTTAAAATACTATTCCAAGCTCAAAATAGCTATGGAAACGCATCCGGAAGGTAAAGAATCGCAAAATCAGGATCAGTGAGTATTTACCTGTGCAACGCCACTCCAAGACTCTCCGTGAAAGAGGAAATGTCAACTATGCTTCCCTCGCCTCTGCTCAACGCCTCGATTTTTCTGACTACGGCGCTTCCCACGACTATTCCATCCACTCCCGTGTTGGCGGCGGTCTTCGCGTGGTCGGCACTCGAAATTCCAAACCCCACCACCACTGGCAGCCGGGTATGCTTTTTGATCATTGATATCTTTTTTGAAAAATTCGCGGAAAACTTCTTTGATTCTCCGGTTACTCCTTCTCTCGAAGCATAATAGACAAATCCTGTCGCCCGGCCAGCAAGATATTCAACCCTTCCGGGAGGAGTATTCGGTGTGACTAGCGTCACGAGCTTGAGCCCGGATTCCTCTATCGCCGCTCCAAAACCCGATTCCGCTTCCTCAGGGGGCAGATCAAGTGGCAGTATCGCGTCAATCCCGCACTTTGTCGCCTTGCGGCAGAAAGACCTGAATCCAATCCTTCCCGAATATGCGACAGGATTGAGATATGTGAAGAGGACAAGGGGAAGATCAGGACATTTTTTGCGGATTTCGCATGCAAGATCAAGAACTTTCAGAGAATTCATTCCCGACGACAACGCCCTTTCGGCTGCAAGCTGGTTCGCCTCGCCGTCGGCGAGCGGATCTGAAAAAGGCACTCCGAGCTCCAATATGTCGGCACCGGAATCCGCTATTGAAAGAGCGATCTTAAGCGAGGTCGCGAAATCCGGATCCCCTGCCGTAATATATATTATAAGGGCGGTTTTCTTATCACGCCTGCATTTATCGAATCTTTCCGCAAGACAGTTTCTCATTTGGTTCCTGTTTCTGAAACATTATAAAATCTTCACTACAGTGTTTCTAGAATATTTTGTTTATGGAGCGGGTGAAGGGAATCGAACCCTCCTAGCCAGCTTGGGAAGCTGGAGCATTACCACTATGCTACACCCGCTTATATTTAGGAGTTAAATTATACCTGTTTTTGTCTGTTTTTTCAGCTAAAACTGCTAACGTGGTGCTAACAAATCCATACACGGGAATAATATTCCAAGTATGTCCGAGCAGTTCAATGTTATGTATCGTTCTCATTTGCGGTAATATACATAGGAAGTGGGGAATGGCAATAATAAAAAGAAAGAATTCCAAATTCTGGTACATCGTCATAAGAAAAAATGGGAAACAGCTCTGGATAAGACCGATACAGAAGACGAGAACAAGGCCAAGGAACTCGGACTGAGTCCTCCGCGCATAACTCAGTATCAAGCCGGTTTTGCAGAGACTTTTTCCTTTCACCTTTCCGTTCCCTGCTCCGATCAAGATAAATAAAAAGAAAAACGGAGATAACATGAGCCTATACCAGACGGGTGGCGACTTGAAAACAAGCGCTCCCAATTTTAAAGTTTGTTGTCTGAAAAATAAACAATTAAAATGGAGGTAAGGCTCATGCTAGTAAA
>CAIQLG010000303.1 GCA_903872565.1 uncultured Lentisphaerota bacterium
CTTATCATCAAGAATGAACTATTGCAAATCAATAATATAAAAAAATAGGTGTGACCCCGATGCCCTTAAACTATAGGTGTGATCCCGATGCCCTTCGTTTTTCCCCGCTAAGCACGCAAAAAACGCGAAAATACAATCCCTTAATATCTTTATATCTGGTTTCGCCACTAAAGTATTCAACAATATAACTTTTAAAATTATTTGTCAAACATAAAACAGTTAAATTTCAGATAAAATATGTCAGGGTTATGTTTTCAATTATTTTTAACATCGGAAGTTCCAGATCATGGATTGATTTTCCCGTTTCCCATGTTATTCATAATGTTGCATTATTTCAAGTCGCTCACAATCAATCAGGGGAGAAAATTAATATGAAGAAAACAAGTTTCAAGGGATGGAAAAATTGTGTCGAACTAAACAGCGGAGACTTCAAAATCGTAGTCACTACTGAAGTCGGACCACGCATCATTGGCGGGTTCGTCGGAAAAAGTGAAAACATCTTCTACGTGGATCCCGCCAATGCCGGTAAAAAAGGCGGAAGCGAATGGACGCTCTACGGCGGACACAGGCTATGGCATTCCCCCGAGGCCAAACCCAGAAGCTACTGCCCCGACAACGGCCCGGTACAAGTAAAAGAGAAAAAGGACGGCATGGAATTCACCGCAGGAGTAGAACCAACTACAGGCATTTACAAGAGCATGACGATAAAACCCCTCGGGAAAAGAAAATTCAGTGTCTCCCACATGCTGAGGAACGAAAATCCATGGCCAGTCGAACTCGCCGCCTGGGCTCTCTCCGTGATGGCACCCGGTGGAACCGCCGTCATACCAGTCCCGCAGGGCGACAGAAAAGCGCTTCTCCCTAACTGCTATATGACCGTGTGGCCGTACACAGACCTCGGCGATTCCAGGCTCTCATTCGGAAGAAAACTCATTCTTCTTAGACAGGATCCGAATGCCAAGGAAGCGTCGAAGATCGGGCTCAACTGCGAGGATGGCTGGATAGCATACGCGAACAACGGCGTCGCACTCGTCAAGAGATTCGAACACATGGTTGACGCGGAATATCCCGACAACGGATGCAGCATCGAATCATATTCCTGCAGTTTCATGCTCGAGATAGAGACGCTTGGCCCGCTATACCTGCTCGAACCCGGTACTGAACTCGTACACGAGGAAGTATGGGAAGGTGTGACGGGAATCGGAAAAATTGATACCGAAAAGGATGCAGCGAAGTATTTCAGATGATGAACCCGGATCTTGCAACATTTAAAAAATTGGCCTCGAAAGGCAATCTCATCCCCGTTTCCAAGGAGATAATTGCCGATACGGAAACACCCGTTTCGGCCTACCGGAAAATCGCATACGATGAGAAGGGAAAGCCATACCCCTACTCCTTCCTCCTCGAGAGCGTCGAGGGCGGCGAGAACATCGCAAGATATTCCTTCCTCGGAGTCAACCCGCTCTCGGTATTCATACAGAAGAACGGCAAGGGGCTCCTCCACGAAATCTCCGGCAAAAAAATGGAAGTCAAAGGTGCGGATGTCTTTGAAAAAATAAATACCTTGATGAAAAAATATCGCCCGGTTCCAGTACCGGGACTGCCGCCCTTCTCCGGCGGAGCCGTAGGATATGTTTCCTATGACATCATAAGCGAAGTCGAAAAAACTGTTCCGCGCCCGGACATCACACCACTCAACGCTCCGGAAGCCGTCTTCATGATTACCGATACCATTCTCGTATTCGACAGAGTCAGGCATACCATAAAAATAATAGCTCTTGCACATCTCGATGACGGGACAAAGCCCGAAGATGCCTACGCAGACGCCCTAGAAAAAATAGAAAATCTCGAAAAAAGCCTCATGAAGGCGATCTCGATGCCGCCGGTATGCCACGACAGCACGACAAAGGATGTGAAATTCGATTCGAACAAAACGTTCGACGAGTTCTGCGACATTGTCAGACGGACGAAAAATTACATATATGACGGGGACATCATCCAGGCGGTATTGTCGCAGCGTTTCTCGGTAAAGACTGCCGTCTCGCCGCTTTCACTCCACAGGGCGCTTAGGATATTGAATCCATCCCCCTATATGTTTCTTCTCAACTGCGATAATTTCTCCATCGTCGGCGCGTCTCCCGAAGTCCACGCCAAATGCATTGATGGGGCAATCACCGTAAGACCCATCGCAGGAACAAGGAAGAGAGGCGCAAACCCCGCACAGGATGCCGATCTGGAGAAGGAGCTTCTCGCCGATCCGAAGGAGCGTGCCGAACATATCATGCTCGTTGATCTTGCGAGAAACGACATTGGCCGCGTCGCAGAACCTGGCTCCGTAAAAGTTGATCAGCTTATGACCATCGAGAAATACAGCCACGTGATGCATATCGTCTCAAATGTCACCGGCAAACTGAAGCCGGGACTCGACACTGATGCCGTGATGAGAGCCACATTTCCGGCTGGAACCCTGAGCGGCGCACCAAAAGTCCGGGCGATGCAGATCATCAGCGATTTGGAAAAGGAATGCCGTGGCCCCTATGGTGGCGCAGTCGCATACTATTCCTTCTACGGAAATCTCGACTCCTGCATAACGATAAGGACTGCCGTAGTCAAGGATGGCACTGCCTATGTCCAGGCAGGCGCCGGCATTGTCGCCGACTCAGTGCCTGAAACAGAATTCGAGGAGACCGTGAACAAGGCGAAGGGAATGATGAAGGCCCTCGCCCTCGCCGAAAATTTCGAGAAATAAAATGGATAAAACATACTGGAAATGCGTCGTCTGCTCCGCCGTTTTCGAGGGAACACTGCCCCCGGAAATATGCCCCGTATGCAAGGCAGGAAGAGAGGCCTTCATCCCATACACCCCTGAAGAAATCAATTTCAAAAATGACACGGACGAAAAAATCCTCATCATAGGATCCGGTGCAGCGGCAACATCCGCCGCGGAATCCGTCAGGAAGCGGAACGCGACAGCAAAGATAGACATCTTCACCTCCGAAAACAAGCTCCCATACTTCCGCCCAATCCTCATCAGGGCATTGAACGAGAACATCAAGGACAAACAATATTATCTTCATCCTGCGCCATTCTATGCAAACAGGAAAATCGAAATTCACACCGGAAAAACTGCCTCTTCCATTGATCCGAGGGAAAGAACTGCGAATTTCGCGGACGGAGGAAAATACCCGTTCGACAAGATTCTTCTCGCCACCGGTGCGAAAAATTTTGCTCCGCCAATACCCGGCACCGATCTTCCCAGAGTGTTCACGCTGCGCGAAGCGGCAGATTTTGACAATCTCAAGACTTTCCTCGGCACTGAAAAGAATATCGTAATCATAGGCGGTGGAATTCTCGGTCTCGAGATCGCAGGAATATTAAACGAAATGAGACAGAAGATGACTGTCGTCGAAGTATGCCCGAGAATACTTCCAAGACAGACAGATCCCGCCTCATCAAAGATCCTCGAAAAAATAATAACCGCTTCAGGGGTGAATCTGGTGAAAGGAGCTATCGTGTCCGAAATCGTCGGGAAAGACCATGTCGAGGGAGTCCGGCTCAACAGCGGCGAAATGATCAAATGCGACATGGTTATAATCTCCACCGGAATCACGAGCAGAATGGAACTTGCGAAATTCGCAGACATCAAATGCGCCAGAGGAATCGTGGTGAACGAATTCATGCAAACATCAGCGGAATCAGTCTTCGCCGCAGGAGACTGCGCCGTCTTCGGAGACAAGATTGACGGCGTCTGGGAAACCGCCGCGGGACAGGGCAGAGTCGCAGGTGCGAACATCGCAGGAGACAAGACCTCTTATAAAGCGAAAATGTTCGGCACTCTTTTGAATGCATTCGGGACAAAACTCTTCTCGACAGGAGACTTCGGAACGATCCATTCCGCCGAAAAATACGAAGTGATTTCCACATCGGACAATGCATCAGGAACTTACAAAGCTTTCTATTTTCTTGGGGGAAAAGCCGTCGGTGGCATACTTCTCGGAGATGCGATGCTGACCTGCCCCCTCATCGCCGCAATCGAAAACTCCTGGGACATCGCGGAATGCGCGAAAAACGGGATCAAAAGAAAATAAGCATCCGAGCCTTATGAGATAGGTTTAACCATGAAATTTATTTATCGTAAGCTGTCAATTATATTATTATTTACATTTACTATTGCGATTGGGATATTTGTGGGCAATGGCTTTCCAAGAATTGGCATGAAAGCTTGACCCTTGATATCAATAAAACAGAGGATGATGATTACAGTGTAGTTATTTCAGTCAAAGGTGACGTTGGTTCTTGGACCCTATTTCGAAAAGCGTCATTCAAAAATGGTCTCCTTGTTTTTGACAGGCCAATTATGGATTATGGAAGCAATGAAGCATATAGATATATGTATTTGTTAAGGGTCAACAATGCTCCTGCATTTCTGACTCACCCAATTGCAAAGTTAATTAAATTCGAGGAAAACCAACCTGTTCATGAGAAATCAGGCCTTGACTTATTTCTTTTAAAACAGCCCTCTCCAAATCGCTAACTGACACCCCATTAACAGGATGGGTTTGACTATTAAAATAACGTGAAAGAGCTGGGACTCATTTCCGACAATGACTTGGGATGCCAAGAAAAATAACAGTTACTGTTTTTCCCGTGTATTCTGTGGTTATAGAATTGTCTGTGGTGTAAGTTGCCATATGGTTTTCCAGTAAAATCAGGAAGAATATGCGTATCAGGCACAGTGTCACACGAAGTTGATTTTGACGTGTTTTCCGCAAGCTCCGGCATAGGCGGCGATCGTGAACAATGAAAGATTCGCACCCCTTTCAATCCGCGCAAGACTAGCTTGAGAAGTATGGAGCCTTTCAGCAAGCTGGGACTGAGTAAGCCCCGCTCTTTTTCTCGCATGGTAAAGTTTTTCAGCCACTTCAAGCGCAATCTTTGCCCTTTCTACAGACTCCCTGTTTTTCGTGTCAGCAAGAAATTTCTTTCGAGATTCAGACTGTTTCTCATATTCCTTGGCAAATCCGCCTTTAAGCCCTCTAAGTTCGTTAATCAGCGCAATGTCATATTTCTTTTTCATAGGTCACATTATATCATTAATAATATATTACAAGCCCATTTTTTCACAAAGGTTTAATATATGCTGAAGGCGGCTAAGAGAAGGATTTTGACGAAAATATTTGCAATAAGAGACTTGACTTAGTCACTTGACCAAGTTATAGTAATAACGATTTGAAATCAGGAGATCAGACAATGGATACGATGGTCATTTCGGAATTCAAGGCCAAGTGCATAGGGGTCATGAAAAATATCAACAGAACGAAAAAACCTCTTACTATCACTCTGCGGGGAATACCAATCGTAAGAGTGGAACCGCTTAAAAATCAGACCGGGAAAAGAACTCTGGGAACCATGAAAGGCTCGGTGAAAGTAAAAGGCGACATTATTCCGAGACGGCATTATCCGGCGCTTCATCGTCATGGGACTCCACCATTTTAGGATAAACAGTCACATCCAGCTTTTTCCCTTCCCTTATGAGTTTAATGAGGACTTCAGAGCCCTGTTGTTTGCTGAATATCCTGCTCTGGAGCTCTTTCGGGGTTTTGACTTCCAGTCCGTCAACCGCGACAATTACATCTCCCGGCTCTATCCCTGCCTTGTCCGCGGGGTTCGCCAAAAAAACTTCTCTGACAAGAACTCCCGATTCGGCATTGAAATATTTTTTCATCTCAGAATTCAGTTCCTCCATCGCAATTCCTATCCATGGCCGAACAACCTTTCCATTCTTCTCAAGCTGTCCTGCAACATCCTTTGCTATATTGCTCGGCACTGCAAAACCAAGGCCGATATTGCCTGTCGAATACCCATCGGTGAAAATGAAATCGTTAACACCTATCACATCGCCCTCAATATTGAGCAGAGGTCCGCCGCTGTTCCCCCTGTTTATCGAAGCATCCGTCTGAATATAATTTTCATAGGAGTTCAAGCCGACGGATCTTCCTGTCTGGCTTACTATTCCCACTGTCATAGTATAGTCGAAATTGTATGGTGCCCCGACAGCAATAGCCCAATCGCCAATGCGGACCTTTTCGGAATCTGCAAACTCGAGGAACGGGACTTTGCCAGGCGGACCTATTTTAAGCAGGGCGAGATCCGTCCTTGGATCAGTTCCTATCAGTTCCCCCTTGTACTGTTCTCCATTTTTCATTTTCACCAGGATCTCATCATTCCCTCTCACCACATGATAGTTTGTGAGGACATATCCATCCTCAGACACGAAAAAACCAGATCCTTTTCCCTCTATCACAGGTGCTTTGAAATCATGCGTCCCGCGCTGTTGCTGATAATATCTCATGAAGGGAGAACCCATCTGATCGAGCTCTTTTCTTGTCGTTATGACCACGACAGCTGGAAATGTCTTTTCTGCGACTTTGTTGAAAGCTTTCTGAATGCCTTTGAGCCCATCCACGTCGTCCGAAGCCCGAATAGCGAAAGAAACACTTATTGGTGCGATAAGAACCAATATCGCAATTATTTTTTTGATAAAATGTCTTTCCATAAAAATTCCTCCATTTGCTTAATACCCATTTAGACATCCGTAGATGGAAAAAGTTCACTGATGGCGGGTGAAAAAATATTCACGGGCATTTTTCAGCATTTTTTCATCTGGCATTCAAGGGATCCGAATCGTTGCAGAAAATACATTTTCATAAGTCCCTTGCCCTTGACATCCAGGGGAGGTCTCTCAGTGAATATGTATTTGTCCTTCAGAAGACTATAGGAGTTTTCCGAGACATTTATCTTCATGGGTTCGGAGTTGGATTCCATCCGAGATGCCGTGTTGATGGTGTCGCCGAAGACATCGTAGATATATTTTTCCGTGCCTACCACGCCGCCCACCACAGGCCCCGAATGGATTCCGGCCCGTATTTCCCATTTAAGCTGGGAAACGGCATTTTTCCCTTTCAGATATTCAATAATCTCGAATGCGGATTTCGCAATATTTAATGCGTGATCCTTGTTGGGGACTGGCATTCCGCATACGCAGAGATAGGCATCTCCTATTGTCTTTATCCTCTCGCAACCATTTCTGGTGATTATCCTGTCGAAGGCGGTGAATATCTCGTTAAGTTCGCTGATAACCTCAGCCGCTCCCATTTCGCTTGACATTTTTGTGAAGCCCACGATGTCGGAAAAGAAGACAGTAACATCCTTGAAAGACTCCGGAATTGTCTTTCCATTCTCCTTGAGTTCTTCGGCTATCCTCATAGGCAGGATGTTGAGGAGAAGTTTCTCCGAACGTTGTCTTTCTCTTTCTATGATTTCATTCTGCTCAAGCATTTTGAGGTTCGCATCGGCAAGCTTGAAGCTCTGCTCTTCCAGCTTCTCCTGCTGTTCGAAGAGTTTCATGTTCGCCTCGGCAAGTTTCTGCTTCTGCTCTTCGAGCATCTCGTTTTTCTCGAGCAGGCCTAGATTAGCTCCGCCCATATTGAAGCCTTGCTCTTCAAACTCTTTCCGAAGTTTTCCGATGCTGTTTTTTTTGCGCCATAACAAGAAAGCTAAAATTGCCGACAGGACAATGAATACAAGAGTTGCCAGCGCAAGAATTAAGACATATTCAATTTTCACGGCCAAGATCATTTTTACCTTTCCCTTTTAACCTCTCACAAAGCCGCTAGATCACAGAGTTTCCTGAAACATAAAATCAATTGAACATGTGCGTATGATTTCTTTGTGCCTCTGTGTGAGACATTTCCGGATTCATCACGGCAATGCGAAACCTGCTGCACGCAGGCGCGGTTCGAGGTCTCCCTTGTCAACCGCCTTCATCCAGGCTTCGCGGGGTTCGACGGTGCCTGCCACGACCAGATCCAGCAAGGCATCGTTGAGAAGCGACATTCCCAACTTCCTGCTCGTCTGCATGATCGAGGGGATCTGGTATATTTTCGCTTCCCGGATAAGATTTGAAACCGATGGAATAACGCAGAGTATCTCCATCGCGGCTGCACGGCCGCCGCCTTTCTTCTTCACAAGAGTCTGCGCCACAACGCCCTTTAGGGATTCGCTCAGCATCGCTCTTATCTGCGCCTGCCTGTCCGCCGGGAACTGGCCAATGATCCTGTCAATGGTGCTGTATGCCGTTGTCGTATGAAGAGTTCCAAACACGAGATGCCCTGTCTCCGCGGTTTCTATCGCAATCTCGACAGTCTCCAAGTCACGCATCTCGCCGATGAGAATGATGTCGGGATCCTCTCTGAGCGCCGCACGCAGCGCATTTTTGAACCCCGACGTATGCCTGTGGACCTCCCTGTGATTGATGAGGCAGCTCTTGTTGGTGTGGACAAATTCGACAGGGTCTTCAATCGTGATTATGTGTGCGCTCCGAGTCTTATTGATAAGGTCTATCATCGCGGCAAGTGTCGTTGATTTTCCACTGCCGGTTGGGCCGGTGACTACGACAAGCCCCTTGTTCAGATTACAGAAGTTTCTGACAGACTGCGGGAGTCCCAGCTCATCCGCGGAAAGGATTTTCACAGGTATTTTCCGTATCACTGTGCCCACACCGTTAAGGTCCATAAAGACATTTACCCTGAACCTTGCCATGCCCTTTATCTCGTATGCAAAGTCCGTGTCGAAACATTTCTGGAATTCCTCCTTGTTTCTCTCCGGCATGATTTCCTCGATCAGGGATACAACCATATCGCTTGTCATTTCATCGGTGTCCTGGGCGGAACGGATGTCGCCGTCGAGCCTGAACACAGGTCTGCTTCCGCTTGACAGATGGAAGTCTGATGCGCCACTTTCCACAAGGAACTCGAGGTATTGATCTATCCTAGGCATTTTCGCCTCCTTTCCCCGCGGATTTCCCGGAGGTCTTTTCCTGGAATCCTATGCTTGCGATCGAATGATAGGGGATTATCCGGAAACTGTTGTTCTCAGTTTTCAAATAAAATTCATATGTCCCATTTTCGTGTTTTTCCACCTTCAGCAGGATGCCGCTGACCTCCTTGCCATTCGAAAGTTCAATCACTAGGTTCCTGTTTTCCGCCACAAGCCGGTTGAAATCCAGTTGAATCACACCGCTGATGTTCAGCCCCCACTCCGCCGCATGCCGGTAGAGATCCGTCGTGTTGCGGAGACGTTCGGATATTATGTTAAGGAGGTGTTCCTGCAGTTTCACTCCGGCCAAAGGATTTTCGCCGCAGAACTTTCTGAAGGCTACGGCATTTATTGTAAGGAATCTGGCATTTTCAAGTACTCTTGCCGTTCCCGAGCGGGGCAGCCCCGAGATCAGTGACATTTCTCCGAACACACTGCTGGTTCTCAGCGTAATAAGCGTCTTGTCGATGGTTTCGCCAATCCTTGTCGTTATCTCGACAACACCATCTATCAGCACAAACATTTCATCGCCCGTGTCGCCTTCGCCGAAGATTATTGCCCCAGCCTTGAACTCAGCCTTTTTCATTTCCAAGATAAGCAAGCGTAGCTCCTCTTCGGCCAGTTTCGAGAAAAACGGCATTTTGGAGGCCATTGCCATCATGTTTTCTTCCATGTTACGACTCCTTTTAAACGGGAATTTAAATATGCCGCCTCACTGTGGTGCGGAGGTCCGAGATCCAGGGCTCTCTGCCCGCGAGACACACAAATCACGCGAGTTTCTCATTTACGCTTTTTCAGTTTCATCAATTGCCGTTTAAGGATTTCAAGATTTCTCTTCTTCTGTGGTTCCCTAAATTCAGTAGATGTATTTGTCCAATATTGGTGATGGGAGATGAAACCAATCTCATATTGAAGCCATTCGGCATCGGTAAAATTTTTCCCATGCACCTTAAGTTCCTTGCGCAAAAGATCCGATTTGTTTTCGAAGTCGGAAGTTCCAAGATAATCCAGATCGGCATCGCAGACAATTCTGTCGAACAGGTTCAAGGGATTCTGGGGAATGCGGGTCGCCATTATGACACCTTTTATCGTGGATATCTGCTTCGAGTTGTACCTGAAAGAAGGAAGGAGCTCCTGGGCTATCCTGCAACTCACCTCCTCGTTTTTGTCATATTTCTCAATAAATCCTACGTCGTGGAGGAGTGCCGCAGTTTCTACTATCGTCAGATTGTCCCCGGTCAACCCCTCCGCAAGTGAAATGGCTTCGGAAGACTGTAGGACATCAATCGCATGCTGGACGGAGTGATAGAAGAGATCCGCAGGCAATTCGCTCTTGAAAAGGGCTATAACTTTGTCTTGAAAACTGGAAAAATCCATACCTCATCACCTCATTTATGGGTTAAAGGTAAACATACTGCGTAAATACCCGTTTTCAAGATTAATCTGTTCCATGGGTGAATTTATACGGAAGCGGGCTATTTTAGGTTTAAAGTCATCCAGTTGGATGACGGATTAATAGATTTTTGGATTAGTGGATTTTATGAAACGTAAATTCAGAATACTTTTTCTCGGCGAACCCACAAGCGCTAACACACTCTCCTGGATCGAAGGGCTCAGGGAGGCCGGATGCGATGTCAAAATGGCGTCGGCGAGAAGCTCCGGAGACGAGGAGATATTCCCCATCGGCCCCGTCCATTTCGCCCCCAGGGCCAGGATGCTCGCAGGCATAGAGGATCTTCAGAGAATAATCAAAAAGACAAGCCCCGACATTTTAATCGCCTACAGGATAACAAGCTATGGTTATATCGCCGCAAAAACATCCTTCAAGCCGCTGGTTCTAGCCGCGCAGAACGAACAGATTGTGTGGTCTCCTGAAAAGTCCATGCTGCGGAAAATGATGCTGTCGCACTTTGCGAAATTCGCAATAAAAAATGCGGACATGATCCACGCCTGGGGTAACAACATCAAGGACGGTCTCATGAGGTTCGGCGCGGATGAGAGGAAGATTCTTGTGATGCACCGAGGCATAGACACGGAAACCTACAGGCTACCGGAACATAGAAGGATCCAAAATCCTGCAAATCCGATCTTCATCTCGACACGTTCGCTCGAAAAGGAGTATCTTATTGACAGGCTTCTCCGCGCGTTCTCAATCCTTCTCGGAAAGACTCCCGGAGCCGAACTCAAGATAGCGGGGGAAGGTCCCGAGAGGAAAAATCTCGAGGAACTTGCCGATGCTCTGAAAATCAAAAAACAAATCAGTTTTCTCGGCAAACTGAATAAAACTGAAATTGCAGAAGAACTTAAAAATTCTGATTTCTACGTTTCACCCATCGGCACGGAAGGAATTTCCAGCTCCCTGATCGAGTCCTGCGCCTGCGGGATCGTGCCAATTGTCGCCGATATTTCAGCATCAAGAGAGCTGGTGGAGAACGGCAAAAATGCCATTCTTCTGAAAGACGACAGCGTTGAGGAGCTTTCCGACGCAATGCTTGGAGCTCCTGCAAAAAAGGAGATTTCCAAAAACGCACTAATAAATGCTGACATTGTAAGAAGCAGATACGACAGAAAAAAGAATCTCGGGATTTTCGTGTCACATTACAGAAGACTTGCCGGAGCACCTCCGGAAGGAGACATCAAGATCCATATCTGCCATGTGACAACCTCTCATGCACCCGACGACAACAGGATTTTCCAGAGGCAGTGCAGGAGTCTTGCGCAAAAGGGATACAAGGTCTCCCTGATCGCAAGAGTGAAAAAAAAGACCGCCCCATACGAACAGGATGGGGTCAATATAATCCCGGTCAGATACATTCTTGGAAAGCCGGGCAGAAAAATTATCCTTCCGAAAATCGCGGTCGAAAAGGCACGCAGGCTCAAGGCGGACATCTATCACTTCCACGATCCCGAACTTATGCCCTGGATGTGCATCATGGCAAAAAACTATCCTGTCAAAATCATATGGGACGCACATGAGCTATATTCCGCCACGATAAAGGAGTTCTATGTGAAAAAATGCTCGCCACTCTCAAAATTGCTGACGATCGCCTATTCGAGACTGGAAAAAATGTGGTGTGCGAATTTCGCGGGAATTGTAGCGGTGACTGACGATATAAGAAAGATATACGCAGACATGGGATGCACCAACTGCGTCACGGTCAGGAACACAGTTGACATGCAGAAGATACCCAGGGCTGAGACATGCAGGAACCCCTTTTTTTCGATCATAGCCAGCGGCACCACCAACAGTAGCAGATGCATAATTGAGCTGATAGACGCATTTAAGATCGCACAGGAAAAACATGCGGAGATAATTTTGAACCTTGTCGCTCATTTTGAATCGCCGGAAGAAGAAAAGTTGATCCGGAGGCATATCACCGGGCTCGGGCTCGACAACAATGTGCGAATTTCGCAACCAATTCCATGGGAGCAACTTATGTCTATGGAAATCCCCAGAAACCATCTTGGGATGGTGCTCTATGCAAAGACCGAAAACAACTGCGCAGGTCTCCCGAACAGGCTTTTCGAGTACTGGGCTCTCGGACTGCCGGTCGTAGCCACCGACACCAAAATATTGAGAAGCATTGTAGGCGATGCGAATGCCGGAAAACTTGTTGATTCCGACAATCCCGGGAAAATAGCCGGTGCCATATTGGATTACGTCGAGAATCCAGAGCTTCTTGCGGAACACGGCAGGAACGCCCAAAAAGCAGTCAGGGAAAAATACAACTGGAACAATGATCTTGCAGTCCTGAGCGCATTCTACGACAAAATAGTCGCGGACTGCATCAGGTAAATATTTTAAAAAGGCGGAAGGCAAAAATGAATTATAGTTTTATCAAGACACCATCTGGGGCTGATATGTATAAACTGGAACTTCCTGGCAGGACAGAGTTCAACTTCACTTTCAAGGACAGCTCAATTCTGCACTGCAAATCACTTGTCGAAAGCTCCATAAAGGATCAAAATGCCGTTATCACCAACAGTTTCATTTTCGGTGGACCTGACGCGGCTCCGGGAACCACAGGAATAAATGTTATCATCAGGGACAAATTCTGTTCAAAGTCGGAAATATCTTCTGTTCAATCATTTGCGATTTCCGGCACCGAGCTGACGCCTGTGATTTTCAAAGGGAAAAATATAGGCTTCGTCTTTGAGAACGAAAATTTCCGCGAATGCCGCCTCTGTGGGATTGTCCCAGAAAATACCTTTCTTGCACGCGGAGAGCAGGCACGTTCGGTCTTTAACACTATTGAAGAGGCGCTTCGACTCTTCGGGTTCAAGTTCACAGACACTGTGAGAACCTGGTTCTACAATGATCATATCCTCGACTGGTACACCGAATTCAACCAGATCAGAACAGAATTTTACAATAAGACCGGCATTTTCGGGTCCTTGTTGCCTGCAAGCACGGGAATAGGAGCTGGAAACGCAGCCGGGGCGGCTCTTTGCGTCAATCTTTTAGCGATACAGACTAAGAATGACAAGGTGACGATCCGGGAAGTCCTGTCCCCTCTGCAAAACCCTGCGACCAGCTACAGAAGCTCTTTCAGCCGTGCGGTTAAGATATCAGAGCCAGGATTCGAGAAACTTCTTATTTCCGGGACAGCCAGTATAGACAAAGATGGAAAAACCGCCCATCTGGATGATCCGGAAAAGCAGATTGAACTTACGATGGACGTGGTAAAGGCGATCCTTGAATCACAGGGAATGGACTGGTCTTCCATCTTCAGAAGCATAGTATATTTCACGGGCAAAAAATTTGTTCCGCTTTTTGAAAATTATCTCAACCGCAACAAAATCCGGCGGATACCTGCGGCATACGCGTTTGCAGACATCTGCCGTGCCGACCTCCTCTTCGAGATCGAACTCGATGCCGTAAAACTTAAAGTATAAACATCGAACTCTCGTAAATATTCAGTGAACTATGTGTTACTCGTAATCGCGATCAACTGACTATTAGACTATTTCGCGATTTACCGATGAGTCTGCTGTCGCGGGCTCATCTCAGGAGTGCGCAGACGATCAAGTCTGCGCTATGCTTGAGCGGTGACTTTGTCACACGCACTCCTGAGAGCTTCGCTCGCGGGTATTGGATTTGAGAATGCGCAATAATAAAAATTATAATGTGGGGAAGATGTTTACCGGCAGTATGACGGAGAAGACAGAAATCCCTGGAACGAGATCGAATGCGGAAGCAACTATGCGAGATCAATGGCGGCATACGCCCTGCTCAACGCGTTCAGCGGATTCCCTTTCGACATGACACGTTCCATGACAGGCTTCTACTGGAATTTACTCTTCTTCGGCGGCTTTTTTGTTAAATCTTCTTCTGTCAAGCTCGGTCAGATAACGTTTCCTGAGCCTTATATTGCTGGGGGTTGTCTCCACAAGTTCATCGGCGGCTATGTATTCGAGTGCCTCTTCGAGATTCAGTTTCTGCGCAGGTGCGATTTTCATATTTCTGTCGGAGCCGGCGGCCCGCATATTGGTGAGCTGCTTGCCGCGTTGGAGGTTCACTACCAGGTCACCCCCCTTGCAATGCTCGCCCACAATCATTCCCTCATATGTCACCTCGTTTGGATCTATGAAGAAAATGCCCCTGAGCTGAAGCCCGTCTATGGCATAAGGAACAGCCTTTCCTCGTCCCATGCTGATCATCACTCCGTTGATTCTGCCAGCCATTTCGCCCTTGAAAGGACCATAGTGCGAATAGCGGTGCGAGACGATGGCCTGGCCAGCGGTGGCGGTGAGTATTCTGCTTCTTATGCCAATTATTCCCCGTGTCGGAATGTAAAATTCAAGGAGATGTCTCACCCCGTGCTGTTCAATCAGGAACATTTCACCCTTTCTAACTCCAGCTATCTCGATGACTTTTCCGGAATAATCGGTAGGGACATCCACCGTCAAGACTTCGATTGGCTCGTGTTTCTGTCCATCCACCTCTTTTAAGATCACCTGCGGCTGAGAGATTGTCAGCTCGTATCCTTCGCGCCTCATGTTTTCTACGAGGATAGAGAGATGCAATACCCCTCTTCCGCTGACCTTGAACGAGTCTCCGCTCATCTCATCAACTTTTAGCGCCACATCTTTCTGTATCTCCTTGAAAAGTCTTTCCCTGATATGTCTGCTGTTGACATATTTGCCCTCCTGTCCATAGAACGGTGAATCGTTTATCCTGAAGATCATCGAGATTGTTGGCTCGTCAACTGTTATCGGGGGAAGTGCCTCGGGGTTCTCGGCATCGCAGATTGTATCTCCGATGTCAACATCCGCGATTCCGCTGATTGTGCAGAGATCTCCGCAGGTGACTTTTTCGGTTTTAACCCTCTCTATTCCCTCAAAGGTCTGAAGCTGAGTGAGTTCGACTCTCGTTGTGTCGCCATTTCTCTTAATTATGGAGAGCGGCTTTGAGGCATCCAAGTTCCCTCTGTAAACCCTTCCGATGCCGATCCTTCCCAGGTAATCTGAATAGTCAATGGTGGCGACCTGCATCTGTACCGGGCCTTCAATTATCTTAGGTGACGGAACATAGTTAATTATCGCATCCATCAATGGAAGTATCGAGTTCCTCGGACCATCCAAGGAGGTATCCGCCCATCCATTTCGCCCGCTTGAATAAATTACCGGAAAATCAAGCAGTTCGTCCGGAGGATGGAGCTCCAGAAAAAGATCATAGACTTTGTCCAGGACTTCGTCGGCGCGGGCATCGGCCCTGTCAATCTTGTTTATGAGGACAATCGGCTTAAGGTGGAGTTTCAGTGCCTTGTCGAGGACAAACCGGGTCTGCGGAAGTGGTCCTTCGGCGGCATCAACGAGGAGAAGCACCCCATCTGCGAGGTTCAGAACTCTCTCGACCTGACCTCCGAAATCACTGTGCCCCGGGGTGTCAATGATGTTGATTTTTACATTTTTATAGTGGACGCTTATGTTCTTCGCGAGAATTGTGATTCCGCGTTCTCTCTCAAGGTCGTTGCTGTCGAGAAAGCAGTCTCTGACCTCCTGATTGTTGCGGAAGATATGTGCCTGCTTGAGAATCTGGTCCACAAGCGTTGTCTTGCCATGGTCAACATGGGCTATTATCGCTATGTTTCTTATTTCTGTCATTGCAGTGAAAATTCTTTGGTTTTGAGGTTGTCCGATTCAATCAGAATAATTAAAATGTTCTATCGAAAACAGTTTTCGGTGAATGTTTATTTAACGCCGGGTGCATAAGATAATGCCAGTTTGCATTTAAGCAACATCAATTTTAATTTTAAATGATATTTAAGCAATGCGTATTATTGGTGGAGGGCCACGCTCCATCGTGGCAGCTTGACGGACGCGACGGAGCGCGCCCCTCCATGGATACCAATTGACAACAAACCTGTCAAACATTGAAGAAAATATCATAATTTTGTTTTCCCCCGCTAACATTTACTTCTTTGCAATGTACTGTCTACTCCAAGGGTTTTAGCACTAACTAAACTAATTTTATGAGGATGCGATATCATGAAAACTGCGATTTATGGTGTTGCCCTAGTTTTTTGCCTTTTCCTGACTTCCAAATTGTCATCCCAAGGCGAGTCTGAAATCGAAGTTGGAAATGAGACATACCTTCCTTCAAGCTGGTCAGAACCAAGTGTTGCTGTCACCAATGGAACCTATGTAGTTACTCCCCCTAAGCCAGAACTTGAGAAAACTCAACTTGGCATCCGTCAGAAGACATTAAGGTCAAGCATCTCCGAAAAAATTATTATTCCCCCGTTTCCTGAAACAATAACATTCTTGGACTCGGAAAAAGCCAGTGATGACAAACTCAAGCTTACTTTCAAGGATATGAGAAGTGGCAAACTTTTCTATGTGATATATCCGGGAGGCATAACAGTTCAAGATAAAAACGGCAAAATCATAGATATGTATAAAGTCACCAGCGTCCTTGAAGACGGCATAACACTCCTAGACTCTAGAAAGCGGAAGTATACCGTCAAGAAATCTTTTGACAAGTGGAAGTGAACCTTTATCCTTCTGAAATTGAAGAAGCATTGTATACTGGCAAAGTATCATGCATTATGCCTGTTGTTATTTTTCAACTACAATAGGTGATATCATGAAAAATATGATTTGCGGCATTGTTTTAGTTGTATTCCTTCTTACGGCTTCCAGATTGTCAGCCACGGGCGAGTCTGAAATGGGATTCGGAACGGAGGTATACCTTCCTGTAGGCTGGACCCGGGCGCAATATTTGCCTATGGGAACAGCAACGCAGAATATTGACGTTTTCATCCCTTCCGTCCCGCAATTCGGTGATCCTACAATGCTTGGCACCGCTATGTCAACGGGAAACGTCTCTGCTAAGAAAATAGTCATTGTCCCGTTCTATCAGAGAATAGCGTTTCTGGAATATGAAGAGTTTCGTGATGAACTTAGGTTTCTGCGTCCTCTCAAGGAAGAGGATGGGAATCCCGGCAAGGATATCCTGGCTGAGGTAAAACAAGGAGGGAAAACTTTCAATACTGCGTTCGCCCTGGGAGATAAAATAACCTATGTCAACAAGGTCTACACAATAGACGAGATCCGGGAATTGACTCCTGAAGAGCAGGAAAAACGCAAGGAGGTGGAGAAAGTCAAGACCAAAGATGTGACAGAGGATGAGGAGGCTGCACCAATCCCTTTTGTCATTCTGAAGGCGGAAGACGGTGTCAAGATTCCTGTCCCGTTCAATGTGAACATATCCCCTAGATATTTCAAGCTGACCTTCAAGGATCTGAAAAATGGAAAACTTTTCTATGCTTCATATCCGGGAGACATAAAAATACGCGATAAAAACGGCAAGATCATCGAGACGTACAAAGTCGGTGGCCTGTATGAAAATGGTGTAGTGCTCGTGGATGCGGGCAATGGAAAACATGGCGTGCCAAAAGCTGCAAAGTAGAAATATACACTGAAAACCCAGCCTCGAGAATATATGCCATAGTATTTCCGATTAAGGCATAGGACATATGCCCTAATCAGAAATATGTGGATGAGTATAGTCGCAGTATCCGGTGGCCTGCCGCCACTCCCCAGAGGGCTGGCGTACTTATGTCTTTTCCCTGCGGGTAAAAAATGCTTTTCGTTTCTGATAGGCTTGAATTGAACTTGGGTCGAGCTTATAATTGACCCAGTCATAGAGGTATTTTATGGAGACAATTGAAAAGCTCAAAGTCCTTTCGCAGGATTCGCAATACGATCTCGCATGTGCATGCGGCACTCGCGATAATGACAGGCGTCACCGTGGCGCACCCGGGAAATGGCTTTATCCCGTAACTCTGCCGGATGGAGGACATTCCGTGTTTCTGAAAACACTTCTTTCCAACTGCTGTTCCAACGACTGCAAATACTGCCCGCTCAGGAATGACACGAACGTCCGCAGATGTTCACTTCATCCCGATGAGACGGCAAAAGTTTTCATGGAATATCTGAAAAGAAAAGAAGTGTTCGGACTGTTCCTTAGTTCCGGAGTCATCGACAACCCCGATTTCACTATGCAGAAGATGAATGATACCGTACGGCTCATCCGCAGGAAATACGGGTTCAGGGGCTACATTCATCTCAAGATAATTCCTGGTGCGTCCAATGCCGCCGTTGAAGAGGCCGTATCGCTTGCTAGTGCGGTGTCTCTGAACATCGAAACGCCTGGTGAAAAACATTTCAAACTCCTGTCCGACAGGAAAAATTATCTTGAAGACATCATTCGTCCTATAAAGCTGATGAGCAAGTTGACGGAAAAAGGGCAGAGGCATTATCGAGTGAAATGCACGACACAGTTCATTGTTGGAGCATCCGATGAGAAGGACACAGAGATCGTAGATTACATGAATGGTCTCTATAATAAACTCAATTTTGACAGGGTTTATTTTTCCGCCTATCAGCAGGGGCTTGGAAATCCTGATATTCCCGGAGAACGCAAGACGCTTTTCGACGGAGATGACCTATTTGTAAGGGAGCACAGGCTGTACCAGGTTGATTTTCTCCTGAGGAAATATGGATTCCAGAAGAATGAGATCATTTATGAGGCTTCGGGAAACCTCAGCTTGGAAAAAGATCCGAAGCAATTATGGGCGGAGAGGCATCCTGAATTCTTCCCTGTGAGAATCAACAGTGCGGATCGGGAAGCGCTTCTCAGAATTCCCGGGCTCGGGCTAGAGAGGGTATCAAGCATATTGAAACTCAGGAAGCAATCGCGTATCCGCGATCTTGCGACTCTGAACGTAAAGGGAAAAACCCTTGCCAAGGCTTGCAAGTTTGTGACGTTTGAGTAATGGCAAGTTGCAATCAATGGGCTAGTAATGCTCTCTTAAATGTAGCCGCCTCCATGTTGGAGGCGACTGCACGGCCAACATGGCCGTGGCTACAAGATTAATTGCGAATAGAACGCTACTTTGTATAAGGTTTGAATGTGGTCGTTTATTGAATACTCAGAATTTCGCATCATTAGCGTGTTTCGCGGGCAAAATAGAATTTATTCTTTGGAGAGTATCCGCATTTTTGCGAGTGCGAACTGGAAAATCCGTTCCACGGCCTTTGTATCGGTATGGTAGCCGGAGGTTTTACTCGTTTCCTGCCGCATAACTACAATATCCATTTCCCCCTCGTCTTTCCATTCTGTCGTGATTTTTGGAACTGGGATTGAAATTAAACTGATCAAGAACGATGCCGGTTTTTCTGGCGGCTCGGCGGATTTTGAGGATTCAATTTTTTTCCTCATACCGAATTCGTTTTTCGCCACGAGCACACAGTAGAGATATGGAAAGTCATTTCCCTGTACATTGTTCAGGACGACCTGGATCTGAAGTCCATAGAACGAACTTCCGAGCGAAGGTTTCTGGAGAATCAGCTTGGCATCTGTCGGAATTTCTCCTTTTTCCGCCTTTGCGATCTCGATCTGGACATTCATCGCTTCATCTTTGTCCTTCATTTTTTCCCAGATGGAATAGACATACAGGAGGTTTTGGACTTTGACGACCAGCTTGTCGTTAGTGAGGATTCTGCGGACACCTGTAACCCAGTGGGGAAACAGCAGAACTACGCCATCAACGACAACAAGAAATCCAAGCAGAGGATATCCACATCCACACAGGATGATAAACAAAATTGCAAAAAATACGGCGACGGCGAGGAGCATCAGGAAGCCTCTGCCACATGTGATGTCGATCATGCTCTGATCCCAGGTTTTTGTTTTATTAGAGACTGCCACAATTTTCTCAAGCTGTTCCTTGTCGCCGGCGCGCCACTCTTTTTTATTGCTCTGTTTTTCCGGGATATTGGTGTATCCTTTTACAACTCCGAGCAATGATGCCGCCAGCAGAAGCATGGCACCCATAGGTATCCCTAGTATAAACCGGTTCAATAGGATCTGGACAAGAAACCCTGTGACAAGGATCAAGATTATGGACACAAGCCTGGTGTTGTAGGGCATTGATTTAGCAATGGAGAATTTGATTTCGCCGCGGCGTCTTGGATCAGGCAACAGCATATTCCCTCCTTCCCTGCAATTCACCGGTTCCCACCGCAGTCCAATAAAGGGGGCAGGCACCGGCGCAGGCGGTGAATTTTCCGCATCCGGAACATTCCTCCGGCGCATATTCCTTACGTCTGAAAAAGAGCGATGTAGTAGAATTCCACACTTCCTCGAAAGGCTTCCGAAGAAGATTTCCGACGGGCTGTGAATAGCTCGAGCAGGGCAGGACATCGCCATTCGGAGCGATGCTCAGAAGTCCGTCGCACGCGGCACAGCTCTTGTTTCCCAATCCTTCGGCAAGCGGATTGAAAATGCACATTGGAGTCGGCGAATACCACATGAATTCCACTCCGAGTTTTCTCGCGGCATTGCGTGCGGGTTCGACAAAAGACCATATTTTGCTGTATGATATCTGAAGCTCGCGTCCGGATGCGCTTCCCGCCGGAATTACCATGTTCATTGACATCCGCGCCATTCCAATTTTGGCCACAAACTTCACAAGATCAACAAGATGCTCCGCATTCCGTGAATTTACAGTCGTGTTTGTATGCACGTGTATGTTGGCATCTTTCAATGATGAAATTCCTTTCAATGTCTTTTCGAAGGATCCGGAGACTCCTGTGAGAGAATCGTGAGTTTCCGCTGTCGGCCCCTCGATCGAGATCTGTGCCGAATTTAGTCCCGCATCATGGAGCCGCCCTGCCAGATCATTCCCGGCGAGAAGGGTTCCATTGCTTATGAGATTCACTCTAAGCCCGGCTTTTTTTGCGCCTGCGACAAGTTCCACTATGTCCTTGCGCAGAAGTGGTTCTCCACCGGTGAAGCTTATGGAAGGCACTTGTGCGTCTTTTCGGATCACCTTGAAAATTTTGAGCAGTTCCCTGATGGACATTTCGGAGTCGCCGCCCTCTTTCTTCTGGCATCCGCAGGCGGCATAGCAGAATGCGCATTTGAGATTGCATCTGTATGTGACCGCGACCTCCGAGAGAACCGGAAGCAGGTTGAAAGATCCGGTATGCGGCACAGTTTGAACCGCCTTTCGTTTCTGTCCTTCGCCAAGGCACCCTGTCATCAGACTGCGAAAATCGCAGAGGAAATAGAACAGATCCATTTTCCTTTCCGCGTTGTCCCCAAGCCCTTTTAGTATCTCGTCTATTGAACGGCCGTCTTTCAGAAGTCGCAGAACTGTGAGTCCTGTCCGGTTCAATTTGACTGCCTTGTTCGGCAGGATGATAAGAAGATCGTCGGCCTTGCGGACATCAAAATGTGGACGTATGTGCGAGAAATAGTCGTCAACCCAGCAGAAGTCATTTTCACTGTCGGATTTATAGTTCAATGTGCACCTCCGCTGACACAGGCCGAGTGGCATGCGGAATGGCATGCCGAATGACAGGCCGAGTGGCACGCCGAGTGGCACGCCGAATGGCAGGCGTCGTGGCAGGCCGAATGCACGAAACATCCCTGATAGCAGGCAGGGTTTTCCATAAAGCTCTGATAATTCCCGACATCTCCAATTATCGTTTTCACACTCTCCTGTGTTGCAATTGGAATACGATAAAATGTGTTATGCCGGCTCCCGCCCGAGTTGAGTAGATCGTAGTAGAACCAACGTTCATAATAGTCATTCGTGAAAGTTTTACCGGGCCTTGCGGAATCGTCTTCCTCCGACTCGATGACTGGCTTTTTGTCGAAGGCATCCTTGAACTTGCGCCTGTAATACTCCTTTGTGGGCTCGATGTCGGAATCCCAACTGTTTTTTTGCATTTCATCCACCATCTGTCCGATCAGAGCTTTCACTTTTACGGGATCAAGTTTGCCGTCGGTTCCTACCGCATTCAGAAGTGACGATTCGAATTTGTCCTTGACGCAATTGGCATCTAGGACATCAATACTTCCATTTTCGTGAAGATTGAGCACTCCCTGTCTTTGAAGTTTGCCCAGCATTATGTTGAGTATCTGGTTCACAGGCAAGCCTATGAAGAGGGCGGCCTCGAGGACTGAAAGCTTGGCGACTTGTCCCTCATTCCTGAAAGTTGTCATTATTATTTTTGGCGGGGTCCAGTCCTGATCCACCCAGCTTATATCCGAAAGTCCGTCCGCAGCCTTGAGCATGCTCCTGTGCTTGGCAGCGATAATCAGAAAGAATATGACTCCTATGATGACTGCGAACACGATAAGTATTACCATTGAATATAAGCGGATATTGTTTTGTCCCTTCTGGTGGAATGGGATGGGAATTAGTGTGTTTTGGCCAGACTCAGTCTCCGGGGTATCTTCGATAAGTGGAGTTGTTGGGTTCGGAGAGGGTGGTATCGACAATTCAGGTCCGAAAATCGAAGCATCAACATATTCCTGGACTTGGAGATGTCCCTTCGCCGGAACATTTTCCCAATGTATCAACTGCATCAGCCAGAATTTCTGGCCGGACTCGGCCGCGCTGTAATCCATCTTATATTGCGAGTTCATCCATTTTTCAGTCAAGATCTTCTGGGAAAGTTCTTCTCGTGTCGCAGTGCCGTTGGGAAGTTCCATCGGCCAGTATATTTTCAATGTGTAGTGCCCAAGAGGATCTTCCCATTGGGCGGGTGCCCAGTTGAAGACCGCAAGATTCCGATTGCCGGAGTCCTTCGTCGGTGCCAGATTGCCCGATGCCACAAAATCTGTTCCATAGGTGAAAGTGTAGATAATCCTGCCGTTTTTGACGGCCGCGCCATCCGCAAGAACAATGTCATATTTGTCTGAACTCACAGGCGTGATAGAAAGTCCATATTTTCTGTTGTTAGAATCTGTCGCATGGCATTTTTCCGGATCGAAATGCGGGGTGCCGGTGAATCCCTCGAAATAGAAACCGTGCAGGCTGAATCCCTGCGGATTTATGGCTACATGATATACGATCGTGGCCTTGCCGTCAGGACGGAGAGAGACATCAACCTCGATAAATTCCCAGCTAACCGCCCTGGATCCAATCGAACAGAAGATTAGCAGGAAAAGTATGGAAACTGTTTTCACGGATAGAATGTTTTGCAGTTTTACCAGCATCTGAACCTCTTTAAAATCTTAAAATAGACTGGACATACAGTAGTTTCGTTAAACGAAAAGTCAATCCTGCCATGCTGGCTAGTACTTGTGTTATCTCAGTAAACCCGCTAAAAGGCATTTGATTTTATGTTGCTGCAGGTTTAAATACGGCGTCTATGCTATTTGGCGCAGCGAATCTTTTGCCGCACCCGGACAAGGGGATCAGCGAGAAAGCCAAGCATTTTGCGATTTTTTGTCTCTCGGGCAAAAATCTATTTCATTGAATTGTCTAGAATAAGGGCTATTTTTACCCCTTAGATTATTTAAGAAACCTAAGAGGAAACATTCACTATGAATTCAAAGATGCTAGAAGAGAGAAAGAAAAAATATTGTCTGACCGATGGAACCATAGGATTTTCAATTGATGTGGCGGGAATGGATTTTAAGGATGAAGATCTCAATGCGCTTTCCGCGAAATTCGCAGACGCCCACAAGGAGATGATAAGAATAGAGAGTGGCGAGATCAAGAACCCCGACGAAAACCGGAAGGTCACGCATTTCACCGACAGGGCCGTTTATCCCGGAACATCGCTTTTCGCGGATATCCAGAATTTTGCAGAGGAGCTCAGAACAGGGCTGATAAAAGGATGCACTGGAAAGGCTATCGAGAACGCCGTGATAAACGGGATCGGCGGTTCCGCCCTTGGCCCACAGCTCATCCAGAACGCCATAAGAGGGCCGTACTGGAACGAACTTCCGGCAAAAAAAAGAAAAGGCTTTCTTAGAATATATTTTCTCGACAATACCGACACGGCGGAACTAAAAGATCTTCTTGATGCAGTCGAACTCGACAAGACAATATTGATAAGCATTTCCAAGTCGGGTGGCACGCAGGAAACCAAAAACAACATGATCGCCTTCAGGGACATCTACTCTAAGAACAATCTTGATTTTGCGAAACACTCATGCGCCGTCACAATGATAGGAAGCGAACTCGACAAGTACTCGAAGGCTGAAAACTGGCTCAGAGTGTTCCCACTGGCTGACTCAATAGGGGGAAGAACCAGCGAGACGAGTGTCGTCGGGCATCTCCCGGCCGCGCTCGCCGGAATTGATTTCAAGTCGTTCCTCCAGGGCGCCTGCCACATGGATGCCTGGACAAGGGAGCCGGACTTCAGAATAAATCCCTCCTACCTCCTTGCCGCAATGTGGTTCATCGCCGGGAAGGGCAAGGGTGACAAGAACATGGTCATAGTGCCGTATTCCGACCGTCTCATCCTGCTGTCCAGATATCTCCAGCAGCTTGTGATGGAAAGTCTTGGTAAGGAAAAAGATCTGGATGGCAAGACTGTCCATCAGGGATTGAACGTCTTCGGCAACAAGGGCGGGACCGACGCCCACGCTTTCATACAGCAGCTCAACGATGGCAGAAACGACTTCTTCGTGACTTTCATAGAGGTGCTGAAGGACTTCATCAATATTCCGATCGAGGAAAACATCTCGATGAGCGACTACCTCCATGGTTTCCTTTGCGGGCTGTCGAACGCGCTGCTCGGCAAGGACAGAGAGGTGATCAGGATGAGCGTGAGAGAGATGAATGAATTCAACCTGGGGCTTCTAATCGCGCTTTACGAGAGAGCCGTCGCATACTACGCAGAACTTGTGCATATCAATGCCTTCCATCAGCCGGGTGTCCAGGCTTACAAGCTTGCGAGCAAAAGCATAATATCACTCACAAAAGACATCCAGGTGGCGCTCCGCTCCATCGGCCAATTCAGTGGGACAGCAAAGGAACTTCTCGCCAAGGCAGGGCTGAAGGCGCAAGCCTCCGAGGCGGAGGGAATCCTTGCGAAATTCGCGGAAAATTCCAGCCTGAGGAAATTCAATGGATTCAAGATCACCCGGGAATGGAACGATGAAAAGGGCTGGGTCTATGAGATCACAGTCCTGTGAATATTTACAACTGGAACGACTGGCGATGGCAGTTGAAAAATGGAATTTCGGGCGTTGGCGATGCGGCTACCCTGCTGGGAACATCCTTTCCTCGATCAGACACCAGAGCCCGGGAAAAATTTCCTTTCCTCGTCACTCCATATCTGCTCGAACTTATAAGAACCCAGAAAAAGAATGATAACCCGCTTGTCAAGCAATTCCTCCCTTCCGCGAATGAAATGTTGACGAAGAAGCATCTGACGGATGATCCACTCTGCGAAGAGGAACAGATGCCAGTTCCAAGCCTGATACACAGATATCCCGGCAGGGCTCTTCTGCTCCTGACCAACAGGTGTCCGGCGCACTGCCGATTCTGCTTCCGGAAAAGAAAATGGAAAAGCTCCGAAAAAAAAACCGACATCAGCCTCCGAGATTTCAGGAATGCGCTTAAATATATTTCTGGAAATGAAAAAATAAGAGAGGTGATCCTGTCTGGAGGAGATCCTCTTCTCATTGAAAATAAAAGACTTAGACAGTTCCTCCAGGAAATTACAAGAATACCGAATGTCAAACTTGTGAGGATTCACAGCAGAGTTTTGTCCGTCCTGCCTATGCGCATTGACAGGGAGCTCGTGAAAATACTTTCGGGCACACAGGGACTATGGCTCTCCGGCCATTTCAACCATCCTGCGGAACTCACGAAGGAGTCGCGTTCCGCCTGCGCCAAGCTAGTCTCCTCCGGCGTTCCCCTCCTGTCACAGACCGTCCTGCTCAAGGGGATAAACGATGATGCGGATATTCTTGAGGAACTTTTTCTGAATCTTGCCGCGATGAAAATAAAACCGTATTATCTTTTCTATCCTGATCCTGTGACGGGTGTCATGCATTTCAGGACGGGACTTGCAAAAGCTCTCGGAATAATGAGGGAACTTCTCAAGCGGCTTCCACATCACGCAGTGCCATCATTTGCGATAGATCTGCCAGGAGGAGGGGGGAAAGTCCATCTCCTGCCGGACATGTCGAAGAACGGCGCATTCGAGGCGATCAGCGGAAAATTTGTGAAATACACGGATTAAATTCCGCCAGGGGCTTTCGGAATAATGGATAAATTCGCACGTGACATCTTTCATTACTTGCATACTTCGCAATGATTTTTCTGCTTCAATCCCATAACTTACCATCTGGTATAAAACAAAGGGGCTTTATGGTTCTTTGCAACCAGTCGCGGACGTTATGGCGCAGGATGCGCGTAATAGTTTCCTCCGGCAGGTGGAATTGTCCGGCCAGCGCGTCGGCGAGTCGATTTAGGTCGCCAACCGAGGAAATGCCGCAGGACTGCTCGTCGAAAATGCCGCCAAAATCGCTGCCGAGTGCTACGCTCTGCACGCCATTTTCCAGCTGGCAAATCTTGTCAATGCGTTCGGCCACAGCTTGAGTGCTGTCAAAGAACGGCTTGGAGATACCGATGCCGATGATGCCGCCCAGTCGCACGATTCGGCGTGCTTCACCTTCATCGAGTAGACGTTCGTTACATTCCATTATCGCGCGGTATTCTTCGGCCGCGTCGTCCGTTGTCGAACCGTGAGTGTAGGCTACTTGCTGTCCGCAGCCTAAATCCTCGGCGATATCCAGGATGTTGCCGCGCGCCAGCCGTGTCGTGTGCGCCAGATCAACAAGTTTGTCGGCAAGAAGCAGTTTACGCACTGCTTGTCGGCCGAGTTCGGTTAGTCCGTCCGATTTGGTTGAAAGGCGATTATCTTTGTTGTACTGAAGGCCGAAACAAATGATGCCCTTTGCCATCAGCTTGTCCAAGTCGGCCAGTTCGGTGACAAAGTCTGCGCCCTCCAGCGCGACGACAAGGTTGGTTCTGCTTTTCGCTATGTCGGAGCCGCACTGCACAATTTGCAATCCCCAGTGCCGGTATTCATCGGCCATGCGCATTACATCGCACAGCCGTTCGGTTTCGCTGGTCGGATCGCCGAACCCGCTCATGATGAATTTGTCCACCACTGAGCCAAAGATGACATCATACTTGGCCTGAATAGCGTGCTCCATCAATTCGCGGTATTGCTCTCTGGTGATGCATTTCAGATCTATGCCAGAATCGCGTAATTGAACGAGATCAATGCCGAATTGGCTGATCCTTTCCAGTACGCTTTTCTCGGTGAAATTAAACTGCTCAAACTTGGCGTTCTTATATTCACCAACACCGTGTTCGTGCGCGATCATGGGAATCTGTAGATCGTCATGCAGGGATGAGAATTTCACTATTTTTGGCATAGGAGTTTCCTTTCTAATCCGTTCCAATGGTTAAGCGACGATGATCCTGAAGCCCTCGTCGTCCGTCACTTCTTCTTTCATTTTTACTTTTTAAATATATCCCAAAATGGCATTCCTACCATCTCGACGAACCATTTCCGATGTTTATTGCTTTGTGAGATGAATTATTAATTTATGAGGTTGAATTATATCATGCCTGACAGTATGATCGCCAGGTGCATCGAACATTCAACTTCCAACTTTCAACTTCGAAGTTTGTTCAAGATAAAGATTTTCATGAAATCGAACACAGTCATAGTAAATGCTTCGGAACTGGAAGTCCGCATCGGGCTTCAGGTCATTCTCAACAAGACCGGGCTGACAGTTTACGAGGGGGAACGCGTCGGGCTTGTCGGACGCAACGGCGCGGGCAAGTCCACGTTGTTGCGCATACTTGCAGGCATACTGAAACCGGATTCCGGAACGCTCGCATTCAAGCGTGATACACATGTGTCGTTCCTGCCGCAGGATCAGACACTCGACCCCGGGAAGACGGTCCGGGAAAACGTCCTTGACGGAGCAAAATACGTGCTGGACATGATTGAACACTACGAGGCGATGCCGCATGATCATTCTGGCGCCATCGAGCTGGAGCACAGCATAGCAAAGCATGGCGGCTGGACTCTTGACCAGAGGGTGGACGAGGCGATGACTCGCCTCCACCTGCCACCTCCGGATTTCCCCGCCGCGAAGCTTTCCGGTGGCGAGGGGCGCCGCGTTGCACTCTGCCGCACCCTTGTCTCTCAACCCGACCTGCTCATCCTCGACGAACCGACTAACCATCTTGACACCGATGCCATCGAATGGCTGGAAAAATTTCTTGCCCGCTATCCCGGCACGTGCATAATGGTGACACATGACCGCTATTTTCTGGATCGGGTCGCCGAACGGATTCTGGAACTATCGGATGGAATCATATATTCACATCCCGGAAATTACACCGCATACCTCTCAGCAAAAGCGGATCGCGAAGCGCAGTCCGAAGCACTCGGGGACAAACGTCGGTCGTTCCTTCGCCGCGAACTGGACTGGGTCCGCCGTGGACCGAAGGCGCGCACGACAAAGTCCAAGTTCCGCATGGAACGATATGCCAACGTCGTTTCACAGTCAGGGCCGAACCGTGAACTTGATGTGGAGATGATCCTGCCCCCTCCACCCAAGCTCGGCAACCGCATAGTTGACCTGAAAGAACTCAGCCTGTCTCTTGGCGGCAAGACACTCTTCAAGGATTTTTCATTCAACTTTCCACCTGGGAGCTGCATTGGTGTTGTCGGTCCGAACGGCGTGGGGAAGACATCGCTCATCCGGGTAATGATCGGCCAGCTCAAGCCGGACTCCGGCAATGTCATCGTCGGCGATTTGACGGTGTTCAACTATGTGGACCAGCATCGAGTCCATCTCAACGACGACAACAATGTATTCAACGAGATCAACGACGGCAAGGATTTCATCCAGATCGGCGGCATGGGTGGCTATCGGCTTTCAGCCTGGACATATCTCAAACGCTATCTATTTGCAGATGAACGTATTCTGACACCTGTTCGCTGCCTTTCAGGGGGCGAGCGCAGTCGTCTCATGCTTGCCAAGATATTGAAGGATGGCGGAAATTTTCTTATTCTCGACGAGCCGACGAACGATCTTGATCTGCCGACACTACGCATACTGGAGGAAGGACTTCTCAATTTCGGGGGATGCGCGCTGGTCGTGAGCCATGACAGATATTTCCTGAACCGCGTCTGCACCGGAATCCTCGCATTCGAGGGAGACGGGCGCATATTCTATCAGGAGGGGGACTACGACTACTATCTTGAAAAACGCGAAAGACGAGAGGCCGCCGCTATTAAACTTGAGGTAGCTGTGCCACCCCGGCCAGCTGCGAATTTAGCAGCCAAATCATCATCCCCGGCCAAGCCAAAGCTCACCTGGAAAGAGCAGAAGGAACTAGAAGGGATCGAAGAGAAAATCTCTGCCGCAGAGGCTTCTGTAAAAGAACTCGAGACTCTTTTTGCCGAGCCGGATTTCTATGCCAAAAACGCGGTGAAGGTGGACGGATTCATTTCCGATCTGGAGAATCGCCGCTCAGAAGTCGAGAAACTTTATTCGCGCTGGAACGAACTGACCGAAAAACAAAGCGGGGCTTAATTGGAAAAAAATCTTTTGCCCGCGAAACACGCCAATTACGCGAAAAACCAATAAATCCACGCGTTACGGGTTTTTCCTTATCACTAAAATATTTTAAAAATATTTTTAAAAAGGCCTTGACTTTTACTAGCCAAGTAGTAAAATAGTAAATAGATAAAATGAAAAGGTGTAATTGTGAATGGTTTTAAAATAGAGTTTCATTCGGGGATTCCGGTATACAAGCAGATCATCAACCGGATTCAGAGCGACATAGCGATGGGGAATCTGAAGGAAGGCGACAGGCTTCCGACCATCCATTCGCTCACAGCCTGCTTGAATGTCAATCCAAACACTGTGGCACATGCCTACCGTGAGATGGAACTGACCGGCATCATCATGAGCCAGCGCGGCAACGGATCGTTTGTCAGGGGTGGTGATACACGAGGCATTCGTCTTTCCTCCAAGGAAAAGGAGACGAAACTTGATGCTCTGTACGGACGTATGAAAACTGAAGCGAGCAGCTTTGGAATATCGGAATCTGAAATTGAAGAATATTTAAATAAAAGGAGTAGAAAATGAAGGCGAAGTTTATGCATAGTTGGCAGATTTTTAAGAGGTCTCTCATCGTATTGAAGGAAAACAAACGGCTCTTGCTCTTCCCCATTGTGACTCTTGCCCTGACATTGGTGATTGCCATCTTGTCCCTGATGCCCGCAGGAGCATTATTGGCATTCATGGACTCAGGGTATTCGTGGAAACAGGCGGAACATTGGCAGGTTGTACAAAAACGTTTTTCCTCAAATGATGATGTCGCCTCCATAAAAATGGTGGTGACATCATCAAATAGCGATGGAACGGTGAAAAGTAGTCACTACTCCCATAACGTTGGAATTTCCGGTTTTAGAACATGGATATTATATGGATATTTAGCCGTTCTCTATTTTGGTTCCATGTTTCTAGCGACGTTTTTCAATGTTGCATTCTACAATGAAGTTTTAAAAGTGCTGAACGGGGAGACTGTTTCGATAAAGGCTGGACTCAAGGTTGCAATGAAGAGATGGAAAGCCATACTGTTCTGGTCATTGCTGGCGGGAATAGTTGGTTATCTGATAAGATTGATAGGGGAAAAACTTGGTTTCGTTGGCAGTTGGATTATGAGATTTGTCGGCTTGGCGTGGAGTGTGGCAGCTGTGTTCATCGCTCCAGTTATTATCCGGGATCAGGAAGAGAACAACCCAGTGCGGTGCTTGAAGAAGTCAGCCGGAATCATCAGACGTACCTGGGGCGAAGGCCTGGTCGGGTATGTCGGGATGTCAGGGATAGTGAGTTTGTTCGTAATTGTCCCCGTCGTCACCATAATTGTAGCATTCGCATTCTCTCTTATTCTTTCTGCCCAAGTGCCATGGCTTGCACCCCAAGTGGTGCCGATTGTCTTTGCTGTCTGCGCCGTCATCTGGTTGCTACTTTGTTGCGTATTGGGCTATGTTTGTTCAGTGCTGGAGAAAATCTATATTGGCGCGCTCTACATCTATGGGACAGAGGGTGTGATTCCCGAGGCGTTCGACAAGGAGACACTGGACATGGCGTGGAAGGTGCGCCAGGGCAAGTAATAAGGGATAGGAATTGTATTTTAGAACGGAATCAGGAAAATAACAAAACAGGAAGGTTGACATGAATAGGACAGTATTAATTGGAAGTATCTTAATCGTTGTGGCAATGGTAATTGGGACAATCTTGATTGCCATGAAGGAGATCAATCCCAAAAAAATCCCCCCAGCACAAGTGATACAGGATAAAAAAAAGGGACAATCCACTGCCGACATAAACCCAGCACCGGTACGTATTCAGACGCCGCAAAAGAATGAAAAAGAGACCACCCCGGCATTAGCGGCAATCCAGGATGACGACATTAACGCACAGAAGAACCAAGATACGGGAAAAATGGGCAGACCATCTGCCCCAGCTTCCAGTTCTGAAGACAACAAAAAGGACAACCCGGACATAATGAGCATGGTGAAAGAAAAGATGAAAGATCCAGCAATGAGGGAGCAAATGTTGAAACAGGTTAGGATTCAACTTGCCCATATGTATGCCCCGCTGTATAATGATCTCGGGTTTGATGATGAAAAACGCGAAAAATTCACGGATACAATTATGGACTTTGACACCAAATCAATGGATCTGACATATGGCGATTCTGACGGAGCTTCTAAAAAGGAAGAGGCATCAAAATTAAAATCTGAGCTTGACGAGAATTTAAAAGATTTGCTCGGCGCAGACTTCCCGAAATACGAGGAGTTTAAAGACTCAATACAACCCAGGTATACCATTGATACATTTAATCAGACCTTGATGCCAGAAGAAAAACTTGAGTCTGAGACACAGAAAAATCTTGTGAAGGCACTCACTGAAGAGCTAAAACTTTATGGGTCTGCAAACAAAATAGATGAAAGTCTTACGGAGTTTTCAACGGAAACCCTTGACGCATTGGAAAAGAGGATGGCTGATCTGAACAAAAAATATATCGAACGCGCAGGTTTTTATCTGAATGAGAAACAGTTGAAATCATTTAAAGATACCCTAGATCAACAGTTGGCCGGGTTTAAGTTGGGAAGAACGTTCACGGAAAAGAAAAAATAAATCTATAACAGAATCAGTAATAGTAGCAGTAGTGCTGAAAATTATGTGCAATAGGATTTTTGACAATGACTGAGCCAATTTTTGTCTCCTTCTGTTGTCTCGCCCTTTCAGGGCTCTATATTTTTGTTGATTGATACCCGGGGCGACTGCCCCGGGCTGGTATGTCGCGCCCCCTTCGGGGCTGGGAATATGCAAATACAAAACAATAAAATCATTAAATTGCAATGGCAATAATTTTAACAAAAAGTTAAGACAAAATGGATCCGTGTAAAAATCCTCGTACCCTTTATTCCTAACTTCAGACTTCCTGATCCGCCCTAATTCTGTATTCTGTGTAACTACCTTAAATTCAATCTGTTAATTCCAGTTCTGGCGTGTCAGCTCTTTTTTGCAAGTGGAAAAAAGGGATGTACCTTTCCTTAAAAAAACAACGCC
>CAIQLG010000304.1 GCA_903872565.1 uncultured Lentisphaerota bacterium
AAAGATGCTCGAGGTGCGGGAGTTGGCGACCCGGTATAAGACAGACAAGGAAGCGGCCGACCGGGTGCGCGCCCTCTGGAAGGAGCTCGAGCCGATCGCCAAGGAAAAGGAGAACTATATTTATCTTCATGAGTTCATGAAAATGAGGAACAGTCTCCATCCGGAGCCCATGAAGGCGGGCACGTGGTAGATATCATCCCAGACACCACCAGGTCATTCTCGATCCAGACGATGTTGAAATCAGCGACCAGTACTATGGCATGCCGGTGTTTGAATATGAAGGCGCCTACATCGCGCAACTCAGGCATTTCGTTGGCTCGTCAGGATTGATGGATATCTATCTCGCGGCGCGCCGGGACGGCGTTCATTTCTCAATACCATCCAGGACCCCGATCATTCCCACAGGCGGAAAGGGAGCATGGGATGGCGGAATGGCGCTCTCGACCAACCGCCCGCTCGAGTTGAACGGCAAACTATGCGCCTACTACGGCGGCACCTTGAACGATCACAAAACACCTGATGCGACAAACTCAAGCGCGATCGGGCGGGCGTGGCTGCGAAAGGACGGCTTCGCTTCCCTTTCCGGCGGAGTGGCAGTCACAAAGCCAATCATAATCGAACGGTTGCACATCAATGCCAGAGGCAAAGTCGTGATTAATGTCAACAATGCGAAGACGGTGTTCCAGGGCGACTCGACGGATGCCGTGATAGCCTGTCCATCGTCAAATTCAGTTCCTGTTAAAGTCGAGTTTGATCTTGCCGAAGGAGAACTCTTTTCTTTCTGGTCGGAGTAATTAGACGGTGCTCGAAAAGTCTTTTTTGGTGATTTCCAAAAAATCTCTTACTCGCACCGTCTATGTTTCCCAGATGATGTTGGTTTTGTCCAATAAATATTTCATTTTTACAATTTGAAATAACAATTCATACGTATTATTTTCATGGACATATATCAATAATGAACCTGGGGGAATACAGATTAGCAAGTCTTGTCAACTCAACAAGTCGGAAATCCTCAGGATCCGCTTTGACCACCTCGGTGCGGCGAATGTCCTGTATATCGACATGCACGCCAATTCGCGGAAACCCGCAACAATAGATGTAGCCGCCCCTATGTTAGGGGCGTCTTACCCGGCCAATATCCTACTACGCCAAGGATTCGTAGGACAGGTGGCCGTGACTACAATGTAAAGAGGCGAAAAAAATCACCCCAATGTCAATTCTATTTTGAGTTTATTAGTAAATCCCGTACTTGCATGTCGGACGGCTCAGTAAATCAGAAATTATACAATCAACAAGAAAGGAATTATGGAATGAACAACATCAACCGTATCATCTCACTGAAGGGCATCCTCCTCTCGATACTGGGAAGCGTCGTCTGCTTGTCAGCCGGTTATGTTCGGGGCGAAGCTTATCTGGTCAAGGATGGCCAAGCCCAAGCCGACATAGTGATCGCCGAGAAGCCCCCGCGCGGGGTGAAGCTGGCGGCCGGCGAACTCCAGACCTATCTCGAAAAGATCAGCGGTGCCAAGCTGTCGATCACTAATGCGCCGGGTTCGGACATGCCCACACACATCTACGTTGGCCGGAGCGAGTATACAGACCGATTGAAAATCTCGGACGAAGGGCTCAAGGGCGGCGCGTTCCGGATGGTCTCGGGCAAGGATTGGCTGGTCCTGTTGGGTCATGACAAGGACTTCGTCCTGTCCGAATACGTCGATCACAGATATCCCGATCCGGAGGCGCTCAAGGCCTGGGACGAGCGCACCGGCGAGCACTGGGGGAACCCCTTTAATTCACTGAGTGGAGCCAATTATAGGGGCTACAGTCCGGCCGTTGACCTGTGGGAACTTGACGAGCGCGGGACGTTGAATGCCGTGTACGAGTTCCTGCGCGGCCTGGGCGTGCGCTGGTACATGCCCGGCGACCTGGGCGAGGTGCTGCCAGAACTGAAAACGATCGCGCTGCTTCCCGTGGACAAGACCGTCAAGCCTGATTTTCCTTATCGGAATCTGGGCGACTATGCGCCAAGTTTTAGAAGCGGCAACCGGGACGGCATGCTGTATAAGCTGCGCAGCGGCGTGGACGCCACCCTGGGAATTCCGGGTCCGAATGGGTTGGCCAATGTGCTCGGACGGAAAGAGGTCAAGCAGGCGCATCCGGAGTTTTACGCAAAGGACACGTGTGGTTTTCGCCCCTGTTTATCGTCTCAGGCGTTGGTCGATTACACGGTGAAATATGCGCGCACGGTGTTCGATATTTATCCCGACCTGAAATATCTCTCCCTCTGGCCGAACGACGGATCTTGGGCTGGCAGCATGTGCCAGTGCGACCTGTGTAAGAACAAAATCAGGCCGGAACGAGGTCCGGATGGCGAATCGTCGGATTATGTGTGGGGGTTCACCGAGCGCGTGGCCCGGGAGGTGTACAAGACGCACCCGGACCGGAAAATAATCAACAGCGCGTATGCCGCGCATGCATTGCCGCCGGTAAATATCGCCAAGTTCAGTCCCAATGTAATGGTGTTTTTTCTCCAGTCCCGCAGTATTTTCAACGATTCGAAAGTGCGTGCCAACTGTGTGGAGATCCGCAAGGGATGGCTGGACAAGGTGGCGCCGGGGAATCTTTATATTTACTGCCATTATCTTGAAAGCGGGGGGCATCTGCCAGTCTATTTCCCCCACGCGATTGCCGAAGATCTGCGTTCGTTGAAGGGACTTTCGCAAGGCGATTACATCGAATTGACCGATGCGGGTTGCGAAGGAGACTATAAGATGCGCGTCGATATGCACGCCCCGGGGTTCAATCATCTGAACATGTACGTGACGACGCGTTATTACTGGGACGCGAATCAGGACATCGAGGCGCTACTGAACGAGTACTACGAGAAGTTCTACGGGCCGGCGGCGAAAGAGATGAAAGCCTTCATCGAGTATTCCGAGGCCAACTGGAATAAGATGTATAATGATGCGGTGCCGATCGGCAAAGCACTCGAACTGCTGGCGGCGGCGCGCAGGGCCGCCGGAGATAGCATCTATGGCAAGCGTGTCGAACTGCTGGTGGACTACTGCGCGCCGTTGACAAAGCTGATGGCCAAACTGGCCAAGGGACGGAACAAGGATCTGAAATTCACGGCGCAATCCCGCAGCAAGCCCCCGGTCAAACTGGACGGCAAACTGGACAAGGCGTTTTGGAAGGATTTGCCAGAGTATTCCCTGGTCGACCTCAAGACTGGCCAGGCGCCGACCAACGGCACGACGACGACTTTCCGCATCGCCTGGTGCGACGACGAGGCTGTCTATTTCGGCATCCGCTGTGAAGAGCCGGATATCAAGGGACTGAACATCAGAACCCGTGAACAGGACAATCCTGCCGTATGGGACGGGGACAACATCGATTTGGTCATCGAGACCCAGCGGCACTCGTACTATCAGATCGCCATCGGCCCGAGCGGCGCGTTCACGGATGCGGATCGCAAAGGCGGCACTATCAATGCGCTCTGGAACTCGGGCGCGCAAGCGGCCGCGTATGTGGGCGACGGGTTCTGGAGCATGGAATTGCGGGTGCCCGTGGCGGGCGACGAGGCAGAGACGATCAACCCGCTGATCGGCATCTCGGGCCACAAGCCGACGGCGGAAAGTCCCTGGTACTTCAACCTCGGCCGCCAGCGCATGCGGGGAACGGTATCATCCTGCTCCGCTTCCGCGCCCCCGAAAAAAGACGGCACCGGCAGCGGCTTCCATGACCTATGGAACTTCGGGCAGTTGTTCGTGAAATAAAGACATCTACAATTTTATATAAGGGAAAAATAGAATGAAGAAAGCAAAGAAGAAAAGTTTATCAAATCAGGTGTTGGTGGAAACAGGTGCAGCTGAACTGCGCAAAGCAAATATTCTGCGTGTCGACGTAGAGGACTGGGCTGTCCTGCTTGAATTGCAGGAAAAAGTCAAACCGTCCGCTTCAGTCGAGCATTGTGATGGATTCATTCTCGTTCACTTTGACTTCCCGTCGGGGCCGCTTGGGGAGTATCAGATCAGCGTTCAGCAGCCTTTCATCGATATTTGCCGTTCCTGGGTCGGAAAATTCCATGCCTGGGTTGGGCTGGAATTGGCCTCAATCGCCTTGAGTTTCTCATTTGAGACATCGAGCAATAGCAGCTTGCCAGTGCTGTGCAACTACAACCGCGAAGGAGTGAACCGGGGAGTAATTGGAATGCTCGACCACGTGCCTTCGACCAAGATCAATCAGCGTCCTGTCTTTGATCCCCCGCCCATGAACCTTCTCCAGACCCAGTTCATCCGCACCCGCATCTCAGGCGGCTTCCGGGAGACTGTCGTCATTTATCGTGCAAAATCACAATTTGCCGATGCAGTCCGGAATTTCATGCGGTTCTGCCGCAAGAGACAGGGCATTGAGCCCATGCCAGCACCGGAATGGGCCCGCGAGCCGGTATGGTGCTCATGGTACTCGCATCTGTACATGCTTACACAGGCTGAGGTGGAGGAGCAGATACCACACCTCAAGAAGATGGGCATTGGGACGATCGTGATCGACGCATCCTGGTTCCAGTCGAAGAATACCGATACGGGCGCGACCTGGGAGTCGGGGGATTACCGGATGAACAAGACTTTTTTCCCGGACTTTCGGGGTCTGGCGCGCCGGGTGCATGCCGATGGCATGAAGATCATGCTCTGGTGCGCGCCCTTGTTTGTGGGCGAGCTCGCCAAGAAACGCAAACTCATGGAGCCCTATTGCACTTGGGATGGCACGACCCGGTCTCAAATCCTTTGTCCCTTCTGCGAGGAATCGAAAGCCCATGCTCGCGAACTGGCGGAGCGTGTGATGCGGGATTACGATCTCGACGGGCTGAAGCTCGATTTTATGGATCAACTGGATACGCCGTGCGTGGATCCGGAGCACGATCATGGCGACCGGAACCATGGCGCGGCCATGGTCGAGTTCATGCGCGCGCTTCGGGACGGCGTCCTCAAGGCCAATCCCGACGCGGCCATCGAATACCGGGTCAGCTACAGCAACCTGGCTTCGTTGCCCTTCGCAAACTGCCATCGCGGCAACGATGCACCATACGATGCCGACTATATGCGCCGCGAGAACTCCTTCCTGCGCCTCTACTGCAATTATCCTTCGGCTGTCTGGTCGGACTACGCCTACTGGCACACCCAGGAGAAACCCGATAACATCTCGCAGATGCTAGGCGGGCAGATCTTCTCTGGCGGCGTTCCCACGCTGTCAATAGATTTCACAAAACGCACCGAGAAGGAACGCAAGATCGTCGGCAGATGGATGAAGTTCTACCGGCAGCATTGCGATACGCTGGCGAAGGCTGAACTGACAGTGCACTCCGCCGACAGCATAATTAGCGTCTCATCACTTCAAAACCTGGAAAAGGGTGTAGCCTTTGTGCTTATTGCAGGACAGCATATTCCTGTGCAGATAAAGCTAAAACCAAAGATTCGCCAGGTCTGGATACTGAATACGAGTGCCGAGAAGGACGGGCACCTGGAGTTGATTTCCGGAAAATTCTCAGTCCGTGCCAAAATCACAGGACGAGAAGTGCTCCGAGTTGACTTGTTGTAAAAAACATCGGAAGTTGTTCGCCTTAATGGTAGAAATACCATTTCGGGGTATATTCAACAATAATAACAGTGACGGTCAAAAAGGCCGTCACGGAATCAGACATATTAAGCAAAGAGGAGCCAAAATGTCAATAAAACCGATTTCAGTTCAGCTTTATTCGATCAGAGACGAAGCCGCAAAAGATTTCAAGGGTGTTCTCAAGAAGATCGCCGACATCGGATACAAGGGTGTTGAGCCTGCGGGATTCAACGGAATGACTCCGGCGGAATTCAGGAAGACTGTCGAGGATCTTGGAATGGTAATCTCATCGAGCCATGGTCCCTGGGCGAATCCTGACAATCTCGGAGAAGTTGTGGATACCGCGAAAATCCTTGGAATAGATCTTGTTTCAACAGGATTCGGCCCGAACGAGTTCAAGGATCTGGATGCCATTGAAAAGACGGCCGACACGGTGAACAAGATGGTGGAAACTCTGAACAAATCCGGATTGAAACTCTTCATGCACAACCACAATTGGGAGTTCGACAAGGTGAACGGAAGAATCGCATATGATATTTTCGCGGAACTCTGCCCCGGCGTACTTTTTGAAATTGACACCTACTGGGCTGCGAACTTCGGAGCCAATGACCCGGCTGAACAGGTTGCTAAATTCAAAAAAAGAACTCCTCTTCTCCATATCAAGGATGGTCCGCTCGTGAAAGATTCCGCAATGGTTGCCGTGGGAAAAGGCAAGATGAAAATCCCCGAAGTGATAAAAGCCGCCGATCCGTCCGTCCTGAGATGGCTTGTCGTGGAGCTTGACAGGTGCGACACGGACATGATGGAGGCCATCAGACAAAGCTATCAATATCTCACAAAAAACAAGCTTGCAGAAGGCAGAAAATAGCAATGAAAAAAATGAAGATTGGAATAGTCGGATGTGGAAACATCAGCAGCACATATCTTAAGAATGCCGGGATTTTTCCTAAAATCCTCGAAGTTTCCGCCTGCGCTGACATAAACAAGGCAGCAGCAGATGCGAAAGCTGCGGAATTCGGGATCAAATCGCTTTCAGTCAAGGAAATAGTGGCCGACAAGGAAATAGAACTTATTGTCAATTTGACCATTCCGGCCGTTCACGCACAAGTAAATATGCAGGCTATGGAATCGGGAAAACATGTCTACTGCGAAAAACCATTTGCCGTTGACTTGAAGGACGGCATCAAGATTCTGGAGATGGCGAAAAGAAAAAAACTGAGAGTCGGTTCCGCCCCGGACACCTTTCTTGGCGCGGGATATCAGACATGCAGAAAGATTCTCGACGACGGATGGATCGGCAAAGCCACCAATGGATCTGCGATGATATTGAGCAAAGGACCGGAGGGCTGGCATCCCAATCCATTTTTCTTCTATCAGAAAGGCGCAGGTCCAATGTTCGACATGGGGCCATATTACATGACTGCGCTTGTATCCATGCTTGGTCCAGTAAAGTCTGTAACAGCCTCCGCCACAAGCTTTTCAAAGGAACGGACTGCGGGACACAAGGACATTGTTGGAGAAAAGATCAAGGTCGAGGTGCCAACACATTATACTGGTTTCATGGAATTTCATTCTGGTGCGATTATAACCGTCATTGTCGGGTGGGAAACACATCGGCACACCCACAGCCCGATTGAAATATATGGAACGGAAGGTTCTATGCAATGCCCGGATCCCAACACGTTTGGCGGGCCTGTGAAAATTTTCAGGCCGGGAAATCCCGACTGGGCGGATTCGATCCTGACACACAGTTACTCCGGAAACTCAAGGATGCTCGGAGTCGCCGACATGATATCTGGGATAAGAAACGGGAAGCCGCACAGATGCTCCGGAGAGCTTGCACTGCATGTCCTGGAAGTTATGCACTCGTTCGAGGCATCAACCAAAAATGGTGGCAGAGTCGAAATCAAAAACAGATGCCAGCATCCTCAGCCGCTGAAGCCAGGCCTCATGGAAGGACTGGTGGAATAAAATTTTCCATGGAAAATTTTGTCCTATTTTCCTGCGAGTTTCGCAAAAAAATATGTAATACCTCATCAGTGCGCATGGCGGTGATGGATGTCCGGCATATGGTTATGGGCGTGAACTATGAAGTCATGCTTGTGCTTGTGGCTGTGTTCCTTTCCGTCTGCAATATCCTCCATCTCATGCATATGTTCATGATGCTCGTCGGAATGCGTGTGAACATGGTCGTGCTCAACAATTTCATGTTTGTGAAAATGCTTGTGCGATTCTCTAAACAGCAGAAAGATTCCTGCCACAACGAAAGGGAGCGAGATGAAAAATTGCACTGTCGGAGCATCTTTACATATTAGAAATGAAATTCCCGCACCAATAAAAGGGGCCGATGTGAAAAATGCACTTGCCCTTATGGAGCCAAGTTCGCGCAATGCAAGGATGAAAAACAAGAGGCTTGCACCATAACACAATCCGCCGACAGCTAATGCAGGAACCGCATGATTGAGAGAGGGAAGCTTATCTCCGGCCAGCAGAGACAGGACGAACGAAAAAGTTCCTGCTCCGATGCCCTTGATAATAACAATTGTAATCGGATCCTTTGACGATATGTTCCTTGTGAAATTATTGTCAGCACCCCACAATATGCAGGCGAGAAGCACAAACAGCGCCCCAACTGAAAAACCAAACTTTCCTGATGCATCGAATGCAAGAACAAGACATGCCAATGTGAGTAACAAAAGAGCCGCGACAACTTGTTTGCCAATATGTTCTCGAAAAAATATGACGGCAAGGAACGTAGTTGCGGCAGCTTCGAAATTCAGCAGTATTGACGCAGTTGCGGCCGGGGTTCCTGACAACCCGTACATGAGTGCCGCCGGAGCCAGAATTCCCCCTGAAATGACCGCTCCAAACAGCCATGGAAAATCAGATTTGCGCAAGTTCAGACTTCCTGATCCGCCCTAATTCTGTATTCTGTGTAACTACCTTAAATTCAATCTGTTAATTCCAGTTCTGGCGTGTCAGCTCTTTTTTGCAAGTGGAAAAAAGGGATGTACCTTTCCTTAAAAAAACAACGC
>CAIQLG010000305.1 GCA_903872565.1 uncultured Lentisphaerota bacterium
ATCGTTTGATCGGCGACTGCATCGTTTGATCGGCTGTTGTAGTGCATACCACAGTTGTAGCCACGGCCGTGTCGGCCGTGAAGACGCCCCTGACACAGGGGCGACTACATCGTTAGATCGGCGACTGCATCGTTTGATCGGCTGTTGTAGTGCATACCACAGTTGTAGCCACGGCCGTGTCGGCCGTGTGAAGACGCCCCTGACACAGGGGCGACTACATCGTTTGATCGGCGACTGCATAGGATATTGCAAATAAAAACAAATCACAAACATCTTATGAATATGCAACAAAGCAAAAAATATCCAAGAAGACCTCCTCGTCTCCAATCTATCTTTTCAAATATGAATCCTTTGTTTTTCATCACATTCAATACACACAATAGAAAAAATATTCTGGCAGAACCTGAGATACACTCCACGTTTTTGGAATTCTGCAAAAATGCCAAGATGATGGGAATGATTGTCGGGAATTATGTTATCATGCCTGATCATATTCACCTTTATGTCTGGTGTGAAAAAGAATCTTCCGGACTGAAAAAATGGATTGCTTCAATGAAGAGAAAAATTGGGAAAATACTATCGGATAAAAGGATTGAAAGACCACATTGGCAGGAAGGTTTTTTCGACCACATCTTGAGAAACTCAGAAAGTTATATTGAAAAAAGTGAATACATTTCTCTCAATCCGGTGCGTGCTGGATTGTGCAAAAGCAAAGACGAATGGCCGTATGAGGGTAAGATAAACGAAATATACTGGCCAGAATTCTGAGTCCAGAGTTGTAGCCACGGCCGTGTCGGCCGTTTGAAGACGCCCCTGACACAGGGGCGGCTACATCGTTTGTTGTAGCCACGGCCATGTTGGCCGTGAAGACGCCCCCAACATGGGGGCGACTACATCGTTTGATCGGCGGCTACATCGTTTGTTGTAGCCACGGCCATGTTGGCCGTGAAGACGCCCCCAACATGGGGGCGACTACATCGTTTGATCGGCGGCTACATCGTTAGTTGTAGCCACGGCCATGTTGGCCGTGAAGACGCCCCCAACATGGGGGCGACTACATCGTTTGATCGGCGGCTACATCGTTTGATCGGCTGTTGCAGCCATCCGATCAATGTCAGAACTCCTGATCTGCTGAAAATAATAATGTCTCAAAATTCCACAATGACAGAGTTCGGTGAATCTTTACGCGTTCAGTTTTCGATATTCATGTAGTACTGCCCGAAGCGGTTCATCCAGCCGTTGATCTTGGATTCTGTGCCAAGGCCATCAGCGGCTCCGAAGACCCTAGAATTATAGGCTGTAGGTGTCCTTAAACTCGGATCTGTGTAATTTGTATGAGTCGGATCCTCGTCGCCGGGAGTCACTCCGAAATATCTGATACAATCGCTGAAGCCCGCTCTTGCATAAGTCCTGTATGCTGCAGTACCGGTTTCGCTGTAGAAAAAACCTGCGGCATCGGCGGCCATCATCATATAAGGGATGGTTCCGTATGTATATGGGATTGGAGATCCTGTTTCCTGCGGTACGTCCATCTCGAAGGCTATCTGGCGTGGACGGTAGAGTCCGGCAGAGTTCGTGTCTCCGCCGAAAGTCACGCTTATCAGCCAGTCGGTTATGCGCCTGTCGAGAGCAAGCAGTGTTGCCCCGTATACCGGATCGACTGTGCGGAATATTTCGTCATAGGCCTTGATTGCCGGGACAATGAAATAGCAGTGCTGAAGAGGCGCACGCATAGTATTTGCCGGTGTATAGGCAGGGGCATCTCCCGTATTCACATAGACAAAGCCTTGATTCCCAGCGGCAGTCTCCCTCGCGAAAACATTTTGAAGCGTATCCTGGATTGCCTGAGGGATTGTCTTGTCCCCGTAGGAACTCGTGGCAAGCGTCATATTCGGGTTGATGCGGTACGCGTTGACAAGATTTTCGGTTATCCATCCCATCGTGCGGATTTCCGATGTGTCAGGATGCCCCTCTCCATTGAATGACTCATACAGATATTGCTCTATGCCGTCAATTATCTCATAGAAGGCATCTCTGCCGCGGTAATTTCCGCTGATGAGCCATTGCAAGGCATATCCCTGGCTCCATGTATGTGTGGGTCGGCCTGCCCCGAAGACATTATATGGGCTGTTGCGGATTGGGCGAGCTTCCCAGTTTTTCTGGCGGTTGAAGGCATTGCCGTCGAGAGTTGTGTGATATATGTCGAAATCAATTTCGCCTTTTGCAAAAACTCGCGCGGCGTCGAAAAATGCAAGTTCTCCGGTTCGCATTCCCTGCAAATACATTCCGTATATCCAGTCATAGTGGTTTCCCGAAACTGTTCCTTCGCCGTTGCCGGCCCAACGGAGTGAGCCATACTCTGTCCAGCTGAGAAAATCGTTCACTGCCTTCCTGTCTATTTTACCAGCATAGCACAGTTGTCCCCACAAACTTATGCCAGTCATGTTGGATGAAGGATTTTCTACATCGGCCTGAATGACTTTTGCGCGCTGAATCTTCTCGAAAAGATTGAAATCTGCAATATCGGCTCCATCTGCAAGTGCTGTTTTGGGAGGAGCAATCATCCCCCAGGCTTTTGTGGATGCATAATATGCCGGAGTACAGAGAGCCAGTATCCTTGGTGCAGTCGGTACGCTTGTGGCCAGTCCTGCCACCAGAGTTCCCACAGCGTCGTAACGGCTGTCAAGAACAGTCGGCTGTGTGCTGTTGTCTGCAAAATGCAGATCAATTGTTTTCTCGACGCCGCCGTTGAATACATATTTCTTACTTCCCGCCAGGAACTGCACCTGAGTCTGATTTTTTACCTTTTTATTCCAGGAAATAGTTTTCACGTTGAAAGCGGGTTTTTTGGTTTTCACGCCGCGATTTCCGTCATCCCACCCGAATGAGTTATTGTTTCTGAATACGAACTGGACATCGAAATCATTGTGATTGCGGTAGAATATCAGCCTTGCCATGAACGTAATCGCCTGCTTTTTCTTGATGTTTTTCGGTCTTCTGCCGTCCGTAAGCCACTTGCCTTCAACCTTTATCACGGCCTTCATAGGTCCGCTGTTTTCGATAGTCCAGCCGTTCAGGGCGATCGGCTCGTCCGGCAGAGTCTGTGCCACAATATGAGGAACAGCCCGGAAATTTCCGCCTGCATTAACGTAGATGTTTCTTCCTGCAAGAAGCAATTCATTTTTTTGGAAAATAAAACTCGCTGAACCTGTTTCTACCGTCATGGTTCCTGTTAGTGTGCCGGGGGCCGAATCCGTCACGGTAACTCCTGTGAACGGTGCTTGTGCTGTTCCAATTTCCAATGAGGCGGGAACAGTTCCGGATGCGGGGAGATTTGCCTGGAAGTGGGTATGTAGCCATCTGACACTGCCATCGTTCCAGTGTGCTACAGGATCAAACTGCGCAGGCGTTTCCGTACCGTTCACAAGAAGCCGGACATTTGCGACATCAGCATCGGTGGGGATAGCTCCTCTGGCAAATGGAATCCCTGAGGTTACAGGTTCTGATATCTTCTCCAAAGCTTCGCGATTCTGAATTGTCAAAGAAACCTGTGAAAAAAGCGAAACGGAGGCCGTCATCGCCAATAACTGAAGGGTTAAAAACAAAGATTTCCTCATTTGGAAAGCCCGAAAGGACACGTCAACATTGATTTTCATATGATATCTCCTAAGTTTATTCCCGATTTCTGGTCTTACAATACCTTCTCATAGGATCAAAATCAAGCTGTGATTTGGGAGCATTATTTCATCGCAAGTTGGCAGCAGCATCGCCATGAGGAATGGAGATGAATGCAATCACCGCAAGCAATTCGATCAAGGTGAACTTGATAGAATGTGCTCTCGTCTTCGCTTGAATCGCAATGCGATTCAGAACTACGCCGGGCGCAACCACTGAAACGCCATTGAAGGCGTTTCTTCCCCTACTTGAGACTCGCAATATGGATCGCCCCCAGGCGGTCGGCACCACCTACTGCAGCAAACTTTTCATCCTTGCTGACCACAATACTTGAAAGTATATTGCTTGCGGACGGGCCGTCGAAGTAGCCATGCATGTTGTAGTTGAGAAATCCTAGCTGCCTCAATCCGACCTTGTCGTCATAGTAGAACACCGTGCCAAGATCCTCCTCGTCACCCACAGTGCCCCAGAGGCGGGTCTTGTCCGCATTCGCAAACATGCAGCGGACCGGGCCGTGTGACGATGCGTTGCCAAGCGCGAACACATCTGTCTTGTCCACGATTGCAAGCAGAGCATCCTTGGTGCCCACTATCTTCCTGCCGCCGTTCCAGTCGGCGACAGCCGCCGCTTTCGCCAGATATTGGCGCCCGACGACATGCGGAAGAATTATGTTCTCATCAAAAACGAACTGCCTGGGATAGATGTTTGCAAGAAGCCATTTCCCGTATTTTTTATCGGCTTTTTCGAACGGGATAAAGGTGTCAATCTTCCCGTCCCTGACCTTGAAGCAGTATTTTGTGTTCTCGCCGCAGAGGCCGTGGAGCAGGTTCTCATCATCCCATACAAGGCCGATGACCCTGGAGTCCTCGATGTTTGTATGAGGGACGCTTCTCCAGAGTCGGACGGGTGTGATGTTTTCTATCGGGAAGGCATAGAACGGATTGAAGGCAGTGGTTTCCTCGGTGGCCTTGCCGCGTTTTATTTTGAGTTCTTTCTCCTCGGGCGTCATGTCCCTGGGGCGGAAAAGCGGATCAGTGGACACCGGGCCGGGTTCATACATATGTGGACGGAACTTCCCAAGGTCAACGCTGATGACGCTCAGGCCGCCCTCGTGGCCGCCGACCATGTGGAGGATGTCACGCTTCTTGTCAATGCACACGCCGGTGGTAACTTGCTGCATGTGCCCGGCGGTGCCCACCGCGCCGAGCAGCTCGGGCTGGCCGCCGTTCAGATAATCCCACCTCATCAGGTAGCGGGTCGACGCGTAGACGCGGAAATCGTTTTCCGGCCTTTGCATGGACCACATGCCCATGACATACCAGAGGACTCCGTGCTTGTCGATGGCGAACTCGTTGATGCTTTTGGTTGTCGGCATATATTCGACAAATTCGTCGAAGGTTGCCCTCCGGCCAATGGAGGAGACCTTCAACGTGTTCGTGTCGAATGAAAAAATCTCGTCTGCGGAGAGCGGGGTGAACAGCATCGTATGGTCGTCCACGTTATGGGCGTGGGACATGTAGCGGTACCACGTGTTGTTGACGTAGTTGCCGGGATATTCGGGAACGCGCCAGTTGAGATCCTCGAGTTTCTCAGTGTCAACATTGACTCTCCACAGGAAGCCGGACTTCGTGCAGCCGTAGATGTGCTTGTCAGGCCCTACATGGAGGCGGTAGCAGTAAAGCTCGGCCGCCTTGCCAAGATCCTTGACGCTGTGGTCGTCAAGTGAAAAACGGTACACATGCCCGCGCATGAAACCGATCATGTAGATCGCGTTGTGCTTCGCATCGTAGGTGGCTCCGTATATCGACTCGCGTGGTGCCGGTACGCCCCAGTTCTCGGCCTTGCCAGTCTTCGGGTCGTAGCATATCATCGTCGAGCCCGGCCAGCCTTCCCATACGTGGGTGTGGTGGGCGAACGGCATGAACTCGGGATGCGCAGGGGCGCGATCCGTCGTGTGGGTTGTCCCGAAAACCCTGCCGTCTGGCAGGAACGTAATCGACTCGTGTAACTTCGTGGCCGGAAGCTGGCGCGCCTTCGGCAGCGCGACATCCTCCACCTTGACGCATATCTTCGCGGTATCGGTCTGATAATCATAGGCGACAAGCCGGGCATGGCGGTTGCGGCCTGTCTCATCGCAGGCGGCATAGTACAGGATGCCGTCCGGAGAAAGGTTAGTATCCCAGGAGTTGGCGTAGTCAAGGCCGCAGAGGCCTTCGCGCTGCCGCACGCCCGCCTGGTTGATTACCCTGAAATAATCGTCCGAGAAAATCTTGAACTTACTCTTCCTGCAATCTTCTTTCATTAAAAAACTCTCCTCGTCATGTATTTTTTTTATTTTTGAAGGCTTATTCGTCCTTCATCTTTTTAATTCTTCATTTTTCTAATAGTCTGAAATGGATGATTTCTCCTGACAATTGCATATGCTTCTTCCCTAATTTGAACGCCTTTGCTGATTTTACAATTCAAATCTGGTGACAAAATAGGTGATATATCTCTGTCGACCAATCATGGAACTCATTCTGTTTTGCCCTGCAGCTCCTTGATCCTCTTTTCGCATGCCGCCTTATCCGCGGCTGTTGCGTCTTTGATGCCCAGCGCTTCGTTGAATTTTGCGATGGCTTCGGCCTTTTTCCCCTGTCCGGCCAGCGTCTCTCCATACGCGCAATAAAAAGCCACACCCCAATACCCCTCCATTTTCTCATAGTCGATTTTTCCCAATATTCCAAGAGCCTCGTCGTATTTTCCTTGTTTGCGAAGAATAGACGCCGCGGACAAAACAGCTTGCATTGTATAG
>CAIQLG010000306.1 GCA_903872565.1 uncultured Lentisphaerota bacterium
ACGTTATGAATCGAAGAAATGATTGATTTTCCAGGATTCAAATGATTTATTGATGAGCGAAGCGAATCTTTGGAGGGCGAAGCCCCTGCTTCGCTTTTTAATTGCACTTTAAGTGTAATTAATGAACAGCTCCGCTGTAAAAGCAAAGCGGCACAGGGGTGCCGCAGTCCAAAGTCAGGCTGAATCGCCTGACAAAAAAAACAGAAAAACAAAATATCATAACCAGAAAAATTTTGCCAACGCCTAGACAGGCGTGGCAAATTATTAACGTTCGATTGGTAGAAAACATGAAAAGCAAAAAATATCTATTCTTGATTACGGTGCTTGGAATTGCAATGATTACCGCTTGGCATGTCTCCTTTGTAAAAAGAAGCGGAGTTTATTCGGAAGGTAACGCAGGTTGGTGGATTGCTCTTCCGTCAAAACCACTATGGGCATCATCAAGTCTACCTTTAATTTCAGATTTCCATAAAGCTTTTGGAAGTCAGATACCCCCCTGCGGAACCATTTCAGTTCGAACAGAATGGTCTATTATGGCAACAAATATTGTACTCGAATCTCTTTTTCTCCTGCTTTTAGTAAATATTATTTTCTACTTTAGATGGAATGAAGGACATGTACTTTCACGTTATTATCATAGAGTAGGAATCTATATAATCTTGGCTGTTGTCATAGTCGTGACGGTTCTTTATCTTATCTATCCTTTCGGAGACGTGAAGTGGCTATTGCTTGGAATTGGCTTGTTTCCCGCCATTAGACTGGCTTATGATAACTTTGCACAGAAAATCGAACAAAAAGATAGACCGAACCGGTGAATCACCGGATCGGTCATCATAGGACGTTATGAGGAGTAAATAAATGATTAATAAATTCCAGGACAGTATTGATAGAGCAATTGCTTTATTGAAAACCCCAGCGGATTATGAAAAATATATCTCAATTAAATTATCTCCACCTTCTGGATGTTGTTGCTCTGATTGCTGGCCAGAAACTTGGCAGAAAGTCAATAAGGCTATAGTTCCTTGTGCTCCGATCAAACATGAAGGCGATGCCTTAATAGGGAAAGGCGGGAATATATTTGTTCTCGAACAGCACGAAAGCGGACCAGAAATTGTTTTATATCTTGCGTTGGCGACCGCATCAGTAACTCTCGCAAAATCAGTTATAGATCTTATTACTACTATCGTTAAGGGGGTATCAAACGAACAGAGAAAACACCCCACACAAATCAAAATTTCAAAAAAACAAATTGTTAAAGGGAAAATTGAAGAGGAAAATTTAATTGAAATAGATATCCCAATTTCAAAAGATATGGAAAAACAACTGAGGAAACGAATTAAACAGGCAATAAACAAAATCTCATAACAATTCCATGCATCCAACCCCGCATCCGCGGAGTGGATGATGGAGGAACGTTAGGAAGTATATATAGTATGTATACCCCCCACCGTGAAGATGGAACAAATGGATTTTAAACGTAAGGAATAAAATATGTTGTGGTTTTGCGCTTGGGTATCCCTGTTTTTGTTCATTGGTTCAAAGTATATTTTCACAAGCTGGTTTGCGAACATCATATTCTCTATCTCTGCTTCTGCTCACTTAACTTACTCAATATACTTGACTAAGAAATATAGACTTTGCCCTGCCAGGCTACGCAAAGCCATCGAAGGACAGAAGAGTCAAGAGGATCTTCAATGCATCGTCGAGGATGCGTTCGGAAAAGATGTATTGGGAACTGATCCCGATTCGTATCAGGGAAGCAGGGTTCCGATTGCTGGGCTCCCTATTCTATTTGCATGCTTCGGTTTGTTCGGGACTAATATCTGGTGGCGAAATCTGATAATACTTGTCATCGTAATTTTGTTGACGGTTTACTGGGAGAAACTCGTCGATAAAATTGTAGCGCAAAAGAAATCTCTTAAAAAAGCAAAGCAAATCGTTGACGATCACAATCCGCAAATGTGGGAACAAATGATACATGCATGGAATAAGAGAAAAGCACTAAATTGTCAAGTTGTATTTCCAAAGGCGTGTCCTCAATGTGCATCTTCCGAGGCAACTATAAGCTTTTATGATGGAAAAGGCAGTTATCATTGTCCCCGTTGTGATGAAACATGGTATATTGGAATTAATGGAAGCCGATACTCATGGCAAAAGGACAGAGAACATTATTATGTGCAAATGTGTGAGAAATGCAATACTCTATCCCTCATTAGTTGGAGTAGTATTAGTGATGATGATGCTTATTTTGGAGACCATTCTTCTTGTCTAAATTGTAAATTAAGGATATTCCATAAATATTAAGTTACCCTTTGGGATTATCGGGGGCAGGCCTACTATTCGACAAAATGGAAAGAAGAATTGACAGGATAACAGGATGGAAGAATAGGATAAAAATGTTTTTTTTGAGAGAAAACGGAAAAGAAATCCCGCGAATCCGGAAGAAGATACATTAACTGAAAATCCTAACAAGGCAAATTCTGCTAACGCCGAGACCGGCGTAGCAGATTTGAAGCGTTAGAGGGAGAAAAATAAAATGAGCATTCTTGTAATTCCAATATTAATAATCGTTGTCGGATTACCTATTGCTTGGCTTGTTTCAGAATTCAGGTCAAATAAGCGTTCGATTCGATGCGTTTTGGGAATTTTATCTA
>CAIQLG010000307.1 GCA_903872565.1 uncultured Lentisphaerota bacterium
CCGACACGGACCATTTTCACCGCAGCGTTTACCGACAACAATACCTCCGGACATTGCATCTGCGAAAAATGCCTTGCCTGGGATGTGCCCGAGGCGAAAAAGCGGCTCCTGACCTGGGCTGGTATGGTCAAGGAATATGTGGCGCTGAGCGACCGGGATGTGAGGTTCGCCAATATCTTGGCGCGCAAACTGAAGCAACGCTACCCGGGCAAGGACTATTACGTCCATATTTTTGCCTATGGTCCAACCCGTCCGGCACCGCTCAAAAACAAGCCGGATGACAACGTGATCGTGTCGCATGTCACGAATTGGTTCGCGGGACTGGAAGACAATGATCCTGCGAGTTACGATGACGAGAAGAGTTCGCAAGAGTTCGCCGATTGGGGGGCGACTGGCGCGAAAATGTTCTATCGGCCCAATCTACCCAGCCAGGGCGGCATGTACATGATGCTGCCTGACGTGCCCTTTGGGCGGGCCACGGAGACGTTTCGCTACGTGGCCGAACATAACTGTACCGGCATATTATTCGATAGCATCGACGAGTGCTGGCCGACGCAGGGGCCGCTGTACTACCTGATGGCGCATCTGGCTTGGAATCCCTACCAGGACGGTTCCGCGATCATGGACGACTATTACCGGCGCGGGTTCGGGCCGGCGGCCGGGCAAGTGAAAGCCTACTGGACGCTGCTGGAGGAGACGCGCAACAGGATGGTTGACGGCAAGCTCACGTTTCAGAAAGCCTATGACGCCGCGTTTTTCAAGCGGGCCGCCGACCTGCTGGACGAGGCAGACACCGGGGTGGCGAAAGCGCCTGAGATCTACCGCCAGCGGATCGCGTATGTGCGAGTCGGACTGGAGTTCACGCGAAAGATGATCGAGGTGATGGATTTGAATACCCGGTGGAAGACGGACAAGGTAGCGGCCGACCGGATACGCGCACTTTGGAAAGAAATCGAACTGATCGTCAATAAAAAGGAGAATTGTATTTGGTATGGTGCATTCATTGGGCTCGGGGGACAGTTAAATCCGGATTATATCAAGAAGTAAAAGCAGGTCATCGGCAACCGGACCTCGCGCTCCGCGCGCAGTCCAATCCAACCAAACAATTACTAATGAAACCAAAGTTGAATTGACATAAATTGTAGCCACGGCAACCTGTCCTACGAAGCCTTGGCATAGCAGGATGTTGGCCGTGCAGTCGCCTCCAACATCCGCCTACGCAAAGGAGCTACGGCGAGACATGTGGAGGCGGCTACATCTGTCGTAAATATTATTACAGGACAATTAGCAAGCATGGAGGAGACGATGAAAAATATTGATCGTATGAAACGGGATTTTGTTGTTCGGTCGATGATGAAGCGAAGTGTGTCGGCGTTCATTTTGTTTTGGGCGGAGCTTGCCTTTTCCGCGAATTTCCAAATTGACTTCCAGCGGGAACACCAGGAGCGCGTAGCGGAAATGAGTTTTAGCTCGCAGGAATATCCGAAGGCGCGCGAGGCCTTCGAGAAACTGGCTGTAGCAGCCAAAGACCCCATCGAAAAAAAACTATGGCAGGCCCGCATCGCCGCTGCCGTAGGACTCCAGAAGGGTAAATTGGAAGAGGGGCTTGCGATGGCGAAGGCCGTCGACGACAAACCCTACTCCCTGTATGCCCAAATGGAAATTATGTTCGCAGCGTGTGACTACAAAGGAATCGTTACTGGCTTTGGCCAAGAGGACATTGCCGCCTGGCCGCCGCGCCGACTCGCAATCGTGTCCCTCTGGACCGGTATCAACAGTGGCTATAAGGACGAAGATGTCCGGAGCATGGCGTTGTACTATCGGGGTTACGCGCACTACAAAACGGGCAGCGGCGAGGCCGCCGAAAAAGACCTGGAGAAGGCGGCGGAGTTGATCAACTCGGATTGCCCGAAAGTGGAAATCTTGCGCACACTGGCCAACTTGGAGGGGCAGCTTCTCAAGAACAATGAGAAGGCGTTTGCGGTCAATATGAAAATCACGCATATACGCGGGGGATCGAACTGTAATCCATCCTTCATGTACAGCTTTCTCGACGCTGCCGCCTATCTGCGGGAACAGAAGCGGTATGACGAGGCGCTTGACGTTCTGAACAGGATGAGTGACAGCGGCGGTTGGCAGCAGGATAGATATATAGCCATCGGGAAGGCGCTCGCCGAGGCCAACAGGCTCGAAGAGGCCATTGCCGCCTACCGGAAGAGTTGTGACGATAAATTTAAGGACAATGCCGACATCTTCGATGCCCGTCTCGCCCTGGGCGACACTCTCGCCAAAGCCGGCAAGACCGAAGAGGCCATTGCCACCTACAACACGCTCATCGCCTCCGAAAAATGCGGCACGGCCATCAGAGGAAAGGCGAAAACGGCGCTGGAAAAACTCGGAAAGCCGGCGAAATGATCAAAGCATGAATCTGAGGCAAAGGACAAGATATGATTAAACTCAAAGAGGAGGGATAATAAAAACTGTCATAGTCATCCCACAGGATGACGGATTGATGGATTTTTGGATTAGTGGATTAGTGGATTATTGGTTTTGGGTTAAGAAAAGGCAAAGACGCATGGAATTGGAATGGA
>CAIQLG010000308.1 GCA_903872565.1 uncultured Lentisphaerota bacterium
ACTATCTCCTATACTACTTCAATGTCTGCGCGAACAGCAGGGGAACCATGGACAGCGACAAGACAAGAGCATGTCTTCCATATAATCTGGATGAGGAAACCAGGGAAAAACTGGCGCTGAAAAAATTCTGATATTTTTTTTTCTGAAGAATTTTTATCAAAAAAGAAGCCAGCCATTTTGAGGCTGGCTACATACTTTACTGAATACGTACCCTTAGTCTGAGCATCCTGTTTCTTCGCTGGAGGTGCTGGGGCTGCCGTTGGCCGATGGGCCTCCACAATAAAACGGCTTATCCTTTCCTGGGCTTCTTTTAAAAATACCCAAGTCGGCATTTTTAGTGACAAGGTTAATATCTTGTCGAGCCTCTTCTGCTCGGCATGGATTTCTTTTATCTTGGATGTCACTTGGTCCGCCTTATAGACAAATTTGCTTTCTGGATGTCCCGATCTGTCAATTATGCCAGAATCGGATATTGCAACAATAACCTCAATGGGCATTTTGTCGAAAGTTTGTTGCACACCACGAACCTTCATCAATACTTGTTCCTTGTGAAAATTCAGATAGTTCCTGAGGAAATCCGCCTGCATCTTAGCCTGGATGACAGGAGAACGCATTCCCTGCCAGTGATTGTCCCAGATTCTTTCCCAACTGCCGTCATCGTTGATTTTTACTTTGCTTGTGACACTTTTGCTCTCGACGATGGCCATTCCATAGGTATGTACTACAAGATGGTCAATTTGGCAGACATCTTCGCCTTTTTTGAGCCTTGTGCCATTAAGGATGTGAAAATTCTCATCGTCTCCGAAAGCTCCCTGCAGATAGAACGCCATCTGCTTCTCTGCTGAATTGCCAGACTGAAGAAGCTTGTCTGTCGTCTCGATGCTGTTGTGATGTTTTAATATCATAGTAGGTAACCTTTATTTTAACCACGAAACACTCGAAATACACAAAAATATTTTTTGCACAAAGACATAGCCGTGAACTCCAACATATTCAAAAAATCTTTATTCCGTCAATCTCTTCCATAACTTCTGCGGTGCGTTTGAGAGCGACGATGATTTTCTGGTAGTGGATGATGTCGTCGTAGGAGAGGGTGCGGCCTTTGCGGTCTTTCAGCCATTTCTGCGCAGGTTGGTATCCGCCGATGAAAAAGTTCCAGGAGATCTCCGGGACATTGTCGAAATATTGAGTCGGGTTGATGAAGACTCTTCCGGAAGGAGCACACAGGCAAGATGCCTGTTCTACTTCGGGGATGGGCGGGATATCAGAGGAACACAGGCGGGACGCCTGTGCTACTACATCGCCGGGCGGGACGCCCACGCTCCAGACTACTTTTTCGACGACATTGCTTCCGGAGATGGGATAGTTTGTAATTGGAGTGTCGAGTTCGGGGGATTCCATCAGATGGAGTTTGCGAAGTTCGCAACCTTTCTCGACAAACTTCCAGAACTGTTCGGCGTTTTCCGGCAGGGGAATGCGAGGGAAGTCAATCTTCAGAAATTCCTTGTATTTCTCTCGGTAGTTCGGGGAATGAAGAACAGCGTAAATGTAGTCGAGAAGGTTCTCGGGGGTAAAGTAGGATGGACATTCTTGTCCGTCATTTAAATTTGCTTTCATTGAATCGCAGGCAGGATCCGCTTCAATTGAATCGCAGACAGGAATGTCTACGCTACTTTTGAATTCCAATCCAATCTTCTCTGCGAATTTCGCAACTATTTCCATGTTCAAGTTCGGGACACGGGATTTTTCCTTCCCTTCCGCCAAATCCAGTTCGTCAGCAGAGGGGTAGATGTAGAGTGGAAAGACAGTGCATCTATCTAGAGCCTGCTCGAAAAGGTCGAGCTAGGCTAAAAGAAATAAAAAATAATTTGAAATATCACTTGAAATATCATCGCAACATGTTATAATGCAATACCTTACAAAACATTAACAACATGGAGCGATGATAATGGAATATAAACTTAAAACTGCGGATTTCAACCTGTTTCTCCTGCCTTCCGACACGGAAATGACAAAATTCATCGGAGAAGTCCTAAATCTGGGTGAAATATTTCCCGAAATTTACTTGAGGATAGCAAGAGACCAGGACAAA
>CAIQLG010000309.1 GCA_903872565.1 uncultured Lentisphaerota bacterium
GAAATAAACTTGGGAATTGGATATTCCGTGTTCGTTATTGGATATTCAAAAATCCTTAGCTTGATAGGTATGCCCTCCGCCCCCGGGGAACTGACCTTCTTTTACACCAACCAGCAGAGCGCCAGACTGATGTTCTATCACGACCACGCAGTTGGCCTGACCCGCCTCAATGTCTATGCCGGAGAGGCCGCGGGTTACCTGATACAGGATCCTGTTGAACAAGCACTTGTGCCTTCAATTATTCCTGCAACTCAGATCCCCCTGATCATCCAGGACAAGACCTTTGTTCCGGACCCCGCCTATCTTGCCGCGACCGATCCGCTGTGGGACACGGCAAAATGGGGAAGCAAGGGCAACCTCTGGTTTCCCCATGTCTATATACCAAACCAGAATCCGAGCTCACCCGATGGAGCGAATCCTATGGGCAGATGGGACTATGGTCCCTGGTTCTGGCCTCCGATGGATCCCTCGACATTGCTTGGTCCATTGCCACATCCGTCCCTTGTGCCCGAAGCCTTCATGGACACGCCCCTCGTCAACGGCACTCCCTATCCCTACGTCGTCCTAAAGCCCAAAGCCTACCGCTTCCGCATACTTAACGCCTGCAACGATAGATTTCTAAACCTTCAACTGTATTACGTTGATCCCACTATCCCCGTGGGAACACCCGGTTATGGCACGGAAGTGAAAATGGTTCCAGCAGTCGAGACCCCGGGATTCCCCTCATACTGGCCTACGGATGCGAGAGTGGGCGGGGTGCCAGATCCGGCCTTGGTGGGACCTGACATCATACAGATCGGAACGGAAGGCGGTTTCCTCCCGGCACCGGTGGTGATCCCCAGCACGCCGATAAACTATGAATATAACCGCAGAAACATTGTCGTTCTGAATGTCTCGACCCACGGGCTCTTCCTGGGCCCGGCGGAAAGAGCAGATGTGATAGTAGATCTCTCGTCGGTGCCTCCAGGCTCCAAGCTGATACTCTACAATGACTCGCCTGCTCCTGTCCCGGCCTCCGATCCGCGTAACGATTACTACACGAACGACCCGGACAACACTTTCCAGGGCGGCGCGCCCACGACTATGCCGGGATATGGCCCCAACACCCGCACCATCATGCAGATACAAGTGGCTGGAACTCCTGCCGCTCCATACAATCTGGCAGCTCTCCAGGCAGCCTTGCCGGGTGCCTTCACTGCCTCTCAACCAACACCAATCGTGCCGCAGATAGCTTATGGCGCCGCCACGGACACGGTTGTTAATATTGCCGATACAAGTGTAAGTTTCATCCCGATCGGTTCGAGCACGCAAAGAACATTCCCGCTTCAACCGAAAGCCATACATGAGCTTTTCGAGATTAATTATGGACGGATGAATGCCATCATGGCGATGGAACTTCCGTTCACCAATTTCAACACCCAGACCACACTCCCATTCGGATATATAGATCCGCCCACCGAGAATATCGCCGCAGGTCAGACTCAGATATGGAAGATCACGCATAATGGCGTTGATACACATGCCATACACTTCCACCTGGTCAATGTGCAAGTTATCAACCGCGTCGGCTGGGACGGAGCGGTAAGAATGCCCGACCCCAATGAACTGGGCTGGAAGGAAACTGTCAGAATGAATCCGTTGGAAGACTGTATTGTCGCATTGAAGGCGGAAACACCCGTGCTTCCCGGCGCCTGGGGTACTCTTCCCGTGAGCATCCGTTCCTTGGATCCAACGCAGCCGCTTGGCGCCACGCAAGGGTTCGCGGGGCTTGGACCGGACGGAAATCCAGTCACAACCACCAACCAGATGTACAATTTCGGATGGGAATACGTGTGGCACTGCCACCTGCTTGGACACGAGGAGAACGACATGATGCGCCCAGTGGTCATGGAGGTTCCGACTGCTCTGCCTGGCACACCAGAAAGCATACCTCCAGGCACGCAAACGCCTACCGCATCGGCTGGCGACTCGCAGGCGACGGTAACCTTCGGTCCACCAACGTCAGGTGGTGGCGGCATTTCGTCATATACGGTGACATCAACCCCTGGCGGCTTCACCGCGACGGAAGTCGCAAGCCCAATCACTGTGACGGGGCTTACAAACGGAACTTCCTACACCTTTAAGGTCAAAGCAACGAATGCGGCGGGAACTGGACCGGAGACAAACGCCTCCAATCCTGTAACTCCTTCAGCACAATTTCCTGGGGCACCAACTATCGGAATCGCGGTAGCTGGCAACTCTCAGGCAACGGTGAACTTCACCGCCCCGGCATCAACCGGAGGGAAACCAATAATATCATATACAGCGACCTCAAATCCCGGTAGCCTGACGGCCACCGGCTCAGCGAGCCCGCTGACAGTGACAGGGCTGACAAATGGCGTAGTCTATAAATTCACAGTGCTAGCGACTAATAGCGTCGGAAATGGCCCACCATCGGCGGATTCCAACAACGTGACTCCTGCGGCACCGACACTGCCAGGTGAACCGACGATTGGAACAGCGGTAGGAGGTAATGCTCAAGTGACGGTGAACTTCACCGCTCCCGTAGTCCCCGTAGGCGGCAGTCCGATCCTCTCATATACAGTGACATCGAATCCGAGTCTCATAACAGCCACGGGCACAGGAAGCCCTATAGTTGTGACTGGGCCGACAAATGGCGTGTCTATAACAAACGGTGTCGCTTACAGATTCACAGTGACTGCCACAAACCTCTACGGAACTGGCTTGCCATCAGCACCTTCCAACAGCGTGATACCTGCAACGGTGCCTGATGCACCGATAATTGGGACCGCTACTGCAGGCACAGGGCAAGCGACAATCACCTTCACCCCTCCGGCGTCAAACGGCGGTCACCCTATTACATTGTATACGGTACTCTCAAGTCCAGGTGGCCTGTCAGCCACAGGCACAACAAGCCCGCTCACAGTGACGGGATTGACCAACAACATCTCCTACTCCTTCACCGTGGCGGCGACAAATGATGTCGGTACAAGTCTGCCGTCATTGGCTTCCAACAGCGTGATCCCTGTTCCAATGCTGCCTGGCGCGCCGACAGCCGCGATCGCAGTGCCAGGTAATACGCAGGCAACGATAAGCTTTACCGCTCCAACCACAGGTGGCGGCGGGGTAACATCGTACACTCTAACCTCGAGCCCCGGCGGCTTCACTGCGACAGGAGCCACAAGCCCTATTATTGTGACAGGTCTGTCGAATGGCACGGCATATACGTTCACAGTGACGGCGACAAACGCGCTCGGAGAAGGGCCACCATCTATCCCGTCCAACATCATAATTCCAAGCACAAGGCCCGGCTCGCCGGTTACCACGGCCAGCCCAGTACCCGGCCGTTACTCCAGTGCATTGCTGGTGTCACTTACCGCCGATGTGCCAGCGACCATCTACTATACGACTGATGGAACCACGCCAACAACGGCATCCACCATATACACGGCACCAATACAGGTGAATGTGACCACCACCATCAACTACTTCGCAGTTGATATAGACGGAATCCCGGAACCTATCAAGTCCGGAACATGGACGATTCACACCACCGACTTGGTGGCCAGCATCAAGATCAACAATGGTGCGCCATATACAAACACCCCCATTGTCACCCTGGCATTGAGCGCCACTGATCCTATGGGTGTCTCAACCATGCAGTTCTCCAACGACGGTACCACCTACACGACCGAGGAGGCATACGCCACAAGCAAGGCATGGATACTCTCCACTGGCGACGGCGTGAAGACGGTCTATGTGAAATTCCGCGACGGTGTCGGCAATCTATACGATCCGGTCACTTCTACCATCATCCTGAACACCCAAGTGCCCGGAGCTCCGACGGATGTAATCGCTGTGGCGGGCAACGTACAAGCTACGGTAAGCTTTACTCCGCCCGTCTCAACTGGCGTCAGTCCGATAACCTCGTACACGGCGACATCGAGTCCGGGTGGCGTGACAGCAACAGGTGCCGCAAGCCCACTCACTATGACAGGGCTGACGAACGATGTAACCTACACGTTCACGGTAACAGCGGCGAACTCTTTTGGAGCAAGCATAGCGTCAAACCCCTCCAACAGTGTCACGCCAACAACCACCGTCCCACTGGCGCCCGGTGGAATAACAGCAACCGCTGCACCGGTCAGCTCCAGTCCGCCATCGGTGATATTGACATGGTTCAACAGCTCCAACAACGAGGTCGGCTTCACCCTGCAGAGGGCGCTTAATTCCAAGTTCAGCAAAGAACTGACGACCTTCACTACTGCCATAAACGAGACGACATACACCGACTCCACCGTTCTGGCTAAGAAGAGGTACTATTACAGAGTGCAGGCCTATAATGCCATAGGCGCTTCAGCATTTTCCAAGACCGCCAAAGTTACCGCTACAGGACAGACCCCGGTGGATCCGGCAAACCTGATCTTCGTAAGTTCGACTACAAACTCCATCAGCATCTCCTGGACATGCAGCGCCACCAATGCGACAGGCTTCAAAATCGAGAGGTCCCCCGCAGGCGGCGTATGGAAACGCGTGGGAAAAGTGAAGTCCGGCACATTCACGTACACCGACAAGAAGAGTTTGAAGAGCGGTACCGCCTACTGGTACCGTGTTCAGGCATACAACAAGTTCGGATCAAGCGGGTTCACGAATGCAACTCCTGGCGTGACAAAATGAAAATGAATAACAGGATTTTGCTGTATCTCATTACTTTCGCGATGGCCGGATTGGTCGGCTGCTCCGTTGGGCGGGATACTGCCAATGCATCTCAAAAAGATGCCACGGATAAACCGGAAACCATTCAGATGGCAATCACTGGCAAGGATATGGCTCCCATCAAGGAGAAGCCAGCCGTGGTCGCCGCTGCTCCGGCGGTGAATGCCCCGGCGGTGGCCGTTCCGCTGGTCGTTGTTCCGGCGGTGAATGCTCCGGTTGTGGCAGTTCCGGCATTGAAAGATGCGAAGATGCCTGTCGCAAGGGAACAAACTCGACAGGAGAAACTCAAACGCCGCGAGGTACTTAGAGAACAGCTGTGGCAGCAGCGGAGCGATGCCATAGCAAAGGCTCGCGGACAGAAACCGGCGGATGCGACATCATCCTCCACAGCAGATCCCAACCCTGCGCTTCAATCCGATTCCCCCGCTAACAAGGATGCACAGGCATCCTCCTCCGACACTCAAAAAAGACTTACCTACAACGAGATGGATAAAGCCCGCATGGAAATAAGAGACAAGATGAAGAAGGAGCGACTGGCCGCGATTGCCCAGGCAGGCGGGAATCCTACGGCAGCGGATATGGCTAGTCTTACCACGAGTCAGCGCCAGGCGCTCGAGTCCATCATTGCTGATGCCGACGGCATCAGCCGGGCTTTGGCAGCGGATGATCTCGATAAATTCAACAAGATTGCGGCGCGAATTCCTGCCGCTCTTGAGCTTTTGAAGAAGGAGTTTGTCCCTCCCAGTCGCTGGGCAAGCCTAGTCCAAGGTCTGGCCTTTCTTGGGGAAGGGAAGCCTGCGAAAGACTTAAGCGAGGCGCGTACCCGCTTTCTTCCGTACAGCGCTGTGGTGGCCGAACTGGCTAAACGGCTCAGGAAGGACTAAATAATTTTCACTGCCCATCGTAGCTTTGCGCACTTTGATCTCGGATTTGCACGGCGTTCAACTGCGGAAGACCGGATAGGGTCACCAGCGATCTGTGAGTAGATTCCAGATCGGTATCCGTCCAGAAAAGATTTCTTCACTCTGCGATCTTCACCCGAATGAAAGGTCAGTATTGCGACACGTCCGCCCTCCTTGAGGCATCCGGGCAAAAGACGGAGAAACTGATCGAGGATGGCCAGTTCGTCATTGACTGCGATGCGGAGCGCCTGAAATGTCCGCTGCATTGATTTTTTAGTCTCTTCACGCCTAGTCTGTACCGGAAGGCGCTGTAGTGCCCGACCAACAAAATCTGCCAATTGCGCTGTCGAATCAATCTGGTGTCTGTTTTCAATTATCGCCTTTGCGATTGCGTCGGCATGTGGCTCGTCGGAATTTGAGATTAGCAGTTCGGTCAATTCCTCTTCGGTGATTGACTTGAGAAGCGCAGATGCCGGCTGTCCCTTGCCAGGATTGAAACGAAGATCCAGAGGGGCATCTGTCTTAAATGAAAATCCCCGCGCCGGATTATCCAGTTGCATCGAAGAGACACCAAGATCGGCAAGCACGAAATCAAATGCCCCGCCCGCTTCAGGCAAGAGCTGGGGCAAGCCTGCAAAGTTCATCCGACGCACGAAGAGTACGTCCTCTGAAAAACCAAGTCCGCGCAAACGGGCTTCGGTACGGGGCAGTTCCAGTGGATCCACATCTATGCCAATGAGTTTTCCTCCAGGAACAATCAGTTTCAGAATCTCCAGTGCATGGCCGCCAAATCCCAGCGTGGCATCGAGTCCCACCATTCCAGGCCTGGGATCAAGTGACTCCAGAACCTCGTTGACAAGTATCGGACGATGCATTCCCGCAGGAGTCTGCCCGCGTTCCATGACTTTCTTCACTTCGTCGGAATAGAGCTTGGGGTTCAACTCCTTGTATTTTTCCTCGAAGTGCCGGGGATGCGTCCCCCTGTAGCGCACTCTACGTTTTCTGACAGAGCCATCATCGGTCATTTGAATTCACCGCCAAGAATAAATTGAATTTAAGTGATAGTAATCTTGATTTTCATCTATGCTGAACTGAATCCGCCGCAGCGGAGACTTAATACCACATTTTCCCCTGCTAAACACGCAAAAAACGCAAAAATACAATTCCCTATTATCTTATCCAGTTATACTATCAAAACCCCCAAAGTATAACTTTAAAAATTACTTGTCAAGCATGAGACAGTTAACTTATGGGAAAAATCAACATGATATCGCAAGTATTTCCTGAAGTCATAGTATCCCACAGGATGACGGATTAATGGATTTTGGGATTGGTGGATTATTGGTTTTGAATTTGGTTTTGGTAAAACTGTTGCAAAAATATTTATTTGTGCTTAGTTATCCAGATTTAGAAACCACAAAAATTAAGTTTTATTGGCCAAGTCAGACAAATCAATTGGAAGCATGAATCCCGAATTCAATTTTCTTGATAGCATTTCTTCTACAAAGGTTGCATACATCGTAATTCTGATTTTTGCCGTCCTTGTCTATTCAAGAACTTTTTCTTCCGGCTTCGTGGATTTTGACGATAAGCAGATCCTGCAGAATCTTGATGGCGCCGGTATAAGTCGAAGTCCATTAGATGCATTCAGACGAGACGCTTTTTTAAGCACAGGAGGTTTCTCTTTTTACAGACCCATGCAGGGGGTCACGTATATTATGGATTACTCGGTTAAGGGGATAGCGCCTGTATCATATCATGTCACTAATTTGGGCATACATATACTCACATGCATGGGATTGTTTTTCCTGTTAAAAATGTTAGGCTTCGAGAGGGGGGTATCTTTATTAATGGCGGTCCTGTTTGCGGTGCATCCACTGTTCAACCAAGCGGTCTCATGGATTCCTTCCAGGGGTGATTTATTGATAGGCCTCTTTGGGATTATTTCATTTATAACATGCATGAAGTATTTTGGAAAAAATAGCTGGTTGTATTTAGCCGCCCATTTAGTCGCATTTTCAGTCGCAGTTTTTTCAAAGGAAACGGCGATACTGTTTCCGATACTTTATGGTTTGTTTTACTATTTCAGATATTACGGCAAAGATGGAGTTAAATTAATTGACATAAAGAATATTTCATTGATTGCAGGCTGGATATTGATTGCCGGATTCTATCTTTACATGCGCTCGGCAGTCATACAAACATCATTTAGCCCAGGAGAATTCGGCATGTCGGCATTTTTGTCCAACATCTGGGCGATGCCTGAATACATGGCGAAATTTTTCATTCCCATAAAACTTAGCGGCATGCCTGAATTCTCTGTGCTAATTTCATCAATAGGAATATCGATTATGGTGGTAATGGCGATATTTGCAGTCATGAACAGGAAAGCTTTCAATTACTTGTCATTTATCGGCATTGTCTGGTTTGTTCTTTTTACTGCAGTTTCAATGACATACCGGCATTACCACGGGAAAGCTGCATATGACTATCTGGAGCACAGGGCATATTTGCCTTCCATAGGACTAATCATTTTCATCTTGTCATTTGTCACAGAAGCTTGGAAGGTGAGATTAGTTTGCGGTCTGGTGCCTTTAATTTTTGTCTATTCGGCATATTCTTTTGTGAACACCAAGAAATTTGAGGATCCGATATCCTTTTACAATAGCGTTATCGGGGGGGGCTCAAACGTGGCCTGTGCATATTTTAACCGTGCGAATATAAGGCGAGGAATGGGTGACGGCAAAGGTGCCTTGGAAGACTATTCAAAAGCCATATCAATAAAAAGTGATTATATTGAGGCATATAATGACAAGGGTAATATTGAGCTTGAAATGAAAGAATATGGACTTGCCATTGAGGATTATACAAAGGCGATTAGGGCTAAGCCGACTCATGTCGGTGCTTATTCAAACCGAGGCGATATCTACTTTAAAATGAATAGAATGGAAGATGCAATCGCCGATTATAATCGGGCTATAATGATTGATCCTCGATACCCTGGTTCGTATAATAATTTAGGTATTGTCTATGCTACAGAAGGCAATTATCTTGAAGCAATCAAATATTTCTCGAAGGCGATAGGATATGACAATAAATTTGGCAATGCCTACATGAACCGGGGATTGGCCTATTTATTATTAGGGGACAAACAAAAGGCGTGTGGAGATTTTAAATTGAGCATGGAATGTGGAAATGATGCAGGGAAACAATTATATGATGAGTATTCCAAGTAACTCAGATGTCGTTGCTGTTTAATCCTGCATTGCAAATCATTAATTTGTTGAGCTTGGTCGAATTCATCGTTGCCGGTTTTCGGAAAATCATTGAAAAAGTGATTATTTGTGCTTAGTTATCCCAAATTTTTAAAATTAAGACTATTGTAATAATTAATAATTATTTGCGGGGATCTCCCGCGGGGCGGACAGATTGATGACCAATGAACTAATAAGGAATTTTTCGATAATTGCACACATCGATCACGGCAAGTCAACGCTGGCTGACAGGCTTCTCGAGATTACGAAGACCATTGAAAAGCGCGAGCTTGTGGAGCAATATCTCGACGGCATGGATCTCGAAAGAGAGCGCGGAATAACTATCAAGTCGCATCCGGTGCGGATGAGTTATCTGGCGAAAGATGGAAATTCGTATGAATTCAATCTCATAGACACTCCGGGACATGTGGACTTCTCCTACGAGGTGAGCAGATCGCTCGCGGCTTGCGAGGGAGCCCTGCTCGTAATCGACGCCACCCAGGGTGTCCAGGCGCAGACTGTCGCCAATGTCAATCTCGCGCTCAGAGGCGGCCTTGCGATAATTCCACTCATAAATAAGATTGATCTGCCGGCCTCGGATGTCGAGATGTGCAAGGAGCAGCTCGAGGAGATTCTTGCCATTCCTTCGGATGACGTCATCCTAATTAGCGCGAAGGACGGTACTGGAGTCCCGGAAGTTCTCGAAGAGATAATCAGAAGAATTCCGCCGCCCGCAGTCTCTGGACTTGACGAATTCAGAAGCCTGATTTTCGATTCAACCTATGATTCCTACAGGGGAGTCGTCAACTTTGTCAGGGTGATTGACGGTTTTCTTGTCAAGGGACAGAAGATAAGGCTCTTCAGCACGGGGCTGGAAAGCGAGATCAAGGAGGTCGGATGCTTTTTCCCCGGGATGAAGCCTGTGGAGAGGCTTTTTGCCGGCTCCGTGGGCTATATCATCCCGAACATCAGGAGCCCTGCCGACACGAAGATAGGCGACACGATTACCGACGCGAAAATTGTCTGCAAGAAGGCATTGCCAGGGTTCAAGGAGGTGAAGCCCATGGTGTTCAGCGGCATATATCCTATTGACACCAAGGACTACGATCAGCTCAGGGCGAGCATGGGCAAGCTCCAGCTGAATGATTCGGCGTTCACATATCAGGCGGAGACTTCTGTCGCCCTTGGATTCGGCTTCCGATGCGGCTTTCTCGGCCTTCTCCACATGGAAATCATACAGGAGAGACTGCGCCGCGAATACTCGATGGACATCATCGCGACATATCCGAGCGTGGTATATCGGGTCTTCAAAAGGGACGGCGAGATGATGGAGGTTGACAATCCTGTGCATCTGCCCGATCCCACCATGATCGAGAAGATCGAGGAGCCCATCATAACCGCAAAGATAATGCTGCCCAACGACTACATCGGCGACATAATGAACCTGATAATGATAAAGCGCGGAAACTGCACTAGGACGGACTCCGCAGACACCAAGCACGTTGTGATAACGGCGGAACTGCCTATGGGCGAGATCCTTGTGGATTTTCATGACAAATTGAAGTCTGTCACAAGAGGCTACGGCAGTATGGATTACGAGATCTCCGGATACAAGGAGGACAAGCTTGTGAAGCTTGACATCATGGTGAACACCGAAATAGTGGATGCTTTCTCCACAATTGTCCACGTTGACAATGCCCACTCGAGGGGCAAGGCCCTCTCCGAAAAACTCAAGGATGTCATACCGCAGCAGCTTTTCCAGGTGGCGATACAGGCCGCGGTCGGCGGGAAGATCGTGGCAAGGGAGAATGTCAAGGCGCTCAGAAAAAATGTGATTGCAAAATGCTATGGCGGCGATATTACTAGGAAGAGAAAACTGCTTGAGAAGCAGAAAGAGGGCAAGAAACGGATGAAACAGATAGGAAAAGTGAACATACCGCAGGAGGCTTTTGTCGAGATACTCAAGGCGGGCTCGTAATAGAGAGTTGTGCGAAATAACCGATTTTGCACAAAGAAGTCAGGAGCCAGAAGACAGTAGTCAGAATATTGAGTTCAGAATTTCCATTATTCTGAATTCTGACTCCTGAATTCTGAATTCCTGAGCAATAATTAACTGCGAATTTTGCAAGTGGACGTGCATGATAAAGGAGAAATTGAATGTTTGACGGAATAAAAAGATACTTCAAGGTCAGGAAGAACAGGAAGTCGCTCAAGGAAATCGAGTATCATCTCGAGCACATCCTGCATATGAATGACGATATCCTGGCCGATTCGGTGAAACGGGAGGGGAAAGCCTTGATTGAGGAGACCCGCTTGATGGATTCCGGAAAGATTGAAGATTCGCTCAAATTCATTGAGAAGGCACCTCTTCGTGCGGCAAAAATATTTCCGAAGACGAATTTTCCTGTGCTGAGGGAATATGCCGACATAATTGCGGTGGCGTTCTCGGTGGCGTTCGGGATAAGGGCTCTCTACCTTCAACCGTTCAAGATCCCGACCAGCAGTATGCAGCCCACTCTTTTCGGCATTCACTACGTCCGGGACGAGAACACGCTTCCGCACCTTCCGTCCGGTTTGAACTATTCCCTGTTTTCTGCCCAGAGAGCCGATCTGACTGTCAAAAGAGACGGTTACTTTGATATTGGCAGTGCCCAGACATACACACATATGTTTTTCTTCGACAGGACCAGGTTCAAGATCGGAGGCCTGGGCTATGATCTGCCGGGGGATCGTGATCAAGTTCTTAAATATTGCTTCAAGGTAAGGAACCTCAAGGATTTTGCCAGACTGGATAATACGGAGTTCAAGGAGGGGGATGTGCTGTCCAACGGCTGGCTTTCGCTGGGCGACCACCTGTTTGTCGATCGCTACACATATCATTTCAGGGATCCCCGCAGAGGAGATGTGGTAGTGTTCATAACTGAAAACCTTCCATGTGGCGGACCGGGCAAATTCTTCTACATAAAAAGGCTGATCGGGATGCCTGGCGACACTCTCAAAATAGTTGATGGAGAGGTAAATGTGAAGGAGAAGAGCTCGGACAAGTTTGTCCCAATAACGGATTTCAATGTTAAAGGGCTTGACAAGGTATATAGCTGGAAGGGCGGATACCACGGGCACCTGCCGGAAGAATGCCTTGCCAACGGGGCGGAGGTTGAAATACCCCGGGACAGCTATTTTATGATGGGCGACAACAGCGCGAACAGTTCGGACAGCAGATACTGGGGGTTTGTCCCCAGGAGGAACATTGTAGGGAATGCATTGTTCGTCTTCTGGCCGTTTTCAAGAAGATGGGGACTTGTTGATACCGTGGAGCCTCTCGATGTCGAGACAACCGAAGGGTTTCCGCAGATGGAGTTACAGTAGATATGGCCAGAATAAGTTTCATAATAAGGATTCTGCTCTGTACGACCATGTTCGCTGCTTTTCTTGCCGCAGTGGCAGTGCGCTTTTACTTTGTCCAGATTCTCCGTGGACCGGAACTCTACGCGAAGGCGAAAAGCGTTTATACCACTGTCAAGAACGAAAAGGGTGAAAGGGGCAGGATTTTCGACAACAGAGGAAATCTGCTTGTTGGTAATATCCCATGTTCCGATCTGGTCACGGATCCTAAAATCACTGGTGATCCGGAGCAGTGTCACAAGGTGGCGGAAATCCTTGCAGAACCTCTTGGGATGTCAGTCTGCGATGTCTTTGATGCAATTGCCCTCAAGAAGCGGGGTGACTGCGAGATTCGCTACAAGGTGATTAAGAAGGAACTCCCTCTTGAGGAGGCAAGAAAAGTCGAGAAACTCCTCAAGGATAAACGCATGATCGGGATTTTCCTCGAGGAGAAGACAAAGAGATCCTATCCCAAGAACGAGCTGCTTTCGAACATTTTAGGCATTACGAACAGCGATGGTGAGGTATTGAAGCCCGTCAATGGAATAGAGAAGGCATTCAACGAGTCACTGGTGCCTACCAAGGTGAAAAACATCTATGAGCGCGACCGTAAAGGTGTTCCCTTCACATATGGGAAAAGGCTTTTGCAGAACGAGCGGAACGGGAACGACATATACCTGACCGTAGAGGAACCCATCCAGGCCATCGTTGAGGAGGAGCTCGAAAAGCTTATGGAAAAATACAGTCCGGCTTCGGCATATGCCGTAATGGCTGATCCTTACACGGGGAACATCCTGGCGATCGCGCAGAGGCCGACATTCAACCCGAACGACAGGAAGAACATAACGCCGGATAAGTGGAGGGATCGCTTCCTTACCGATGTCTTTGAGCCGGGCTCTACAATGAAACCGGTGCCTATTTCTGGAGCTCTAGACTACGGGGTTGTGTCTCCGAACTCCACATTCAACTGCGAGCATGCACATTGGCTCTATGCGGGGAAAGTTCTGAGGGACTCGCATCCATACGACGTTCTTTCGGTCACAGACATCATAAGGTACTCAAGCAATATTGGAACCGCAAAGGTTTCTGTCATGCTCGGGGAGAAGCGACTTTACCAGGTATTTAAAAGATTCGGGTTTGGCAAGAGGACAGGAATTCCCATCAAGCCTGAGGCGAACGGGCAGTTCAGAAAGCTCGGATCCTGGGACAAACTCTCGATCGCAAGGTTCCCCATAGGGCAGGGCATCTCCTGCTCCCCTCTTCAACTTGTCAGGGCATATTGCGCACTCGCAAACGGGGGAACGCTCGTTAAGATGAGACTTGTGGACAGGGAGGTAAATCCAGAGACCGGCGAGACTGTGTATATGGAGATTCCTCCCGGAGAAAAAGTATTTATGAACAAGGACACATCTCAGAAAATCAATTCGATGCTGAAGCTTGTCACTAGAGAGGGCGGGACAGGGATCAAGGCGAAAGTGCCAGGATATGATGTCGCCGGAAAGACCGGAACTTCTCAGAAATGGGTTGACGGCGCATATTCCGGGACGCTTTTCTTCGCGAGTTTCATTGGATTTGTTCCGGCGGACAAACCAGCCTTTGTCCTTCTTGTGATGGCGGATGAACCCAAAAAAAACCATTTTGGGGGAGTCGTATCGGCGCCGGTCTTCAAGAACATAGCGGAAAAAGTCCTCCGATATTTAAATGTCGAGGCGCAGTATCCCGACGAGCTCATAGATGCGAAGCCAGTGTTGGGGAGTGGGGAAGAATAAGTTTTGCAAGTTAAGAATTCCTGCCATGTTGATCTCAACATGGCAGGAATTATGAATTTCAGACTTCCTGATCCGCCCTAATTCTGTATTCTGTGTAACTACCTTAAATTCAATCTGTTAATTCCAGTTCTGGCGTGTCAGCTCTTTTTTGCAAGTGGAAAAAAGGGATGTACCTTTCCTTAAAAAAACAACGC
>CAIQLG010000310.1 GCA_903872565.1 uncultured Lentisphaerota bacterium
CATCCTTCCCTTTATTTTAGTTATAATTGATAGCATTATAATGCTATCGTAACTTACTCTATAAAAAAAGCCTGTCAAGCAAATATCAAAATTATTTCAGGGATTTATTTTGAAGGAAGAAGGTAAGTTTTTAACACCCCATGTGTGACCCCATATGTAGAAAACACCCGAATAGTTCTTAATGTTGTAAAGATTTTCAAAATTTTCATTTACAGGACATGGATTATTTGAATACATGTGGGCCGTGGATGCCCAGGCAAGTGGTTCAGCAGGCGGAAAACAGCGGGGGCTGTTTTCAACTGTCCGTGAATAAACTATTCCTGTCTGACGCAAGACATTGATCACGTTTTCATCATACGCCCCGTTGGGATATGCCATCCCGCGGACAGGATATCCGACAAGATCTTCGAGCGCCTTCCGATCCTCAATGACTTCCATGGCGATCTGGGCCGGGTCAAGTCTCGTCAGGCTAGGGTGTGTCACAGTATGCACGGCAACCTCGTGTCCCCTGTAAAGATCTGCGACTTCGCATGCATCTATGCGGCCTGAAGATCCCGTTGCGGGCTTGCCGGTCCTAAGAAGACCCCCGGAATTTAAATTGAATGTCCCCTTCAACCCCCATTCGTTGAATGCTTTCACGACGCGCCTGTCCTGTACTACCCCGTCGTCAAAGCTTGTTGTGACGGCAATTCTTTTCCCGAACGGGAAAAACGGGATCTCGACTCTTGAAGGAATTTTTGAATCGCTCATGTTAGTCCTTTCTTTATTTTATTATGAATTATTGCCTCCTTATGTCAATCTCTTGAATCCAGTTCCAGATGGAAGCCCGACAAGCTGTTCATCTATTCTGTTGCTTCTTATGGCATCACTGATTTTTGCGAAGACCTGGTCAACCGCGTCCAGATAAAGGCTGACATGTTCTTCCTTGTGGGCATACATCGCATAAAAGAGTGTTGAAGCTAAAAACCCTCTTTCAAGCATCCATTGTACAAGCAATGCCTTTAAAGACAAATGTTTCTCATGCTTGAATGTAAAATGGCTCATGGGATACATGCCGGCTATCTCAATATCCAGACCGTGCCGTCCCGCACATTCCTTCCATCCGTCGCGAACCTTCTGGCCGATCGACATAAGATGTTTTCCAGCATCGACGGCCTTGTGTTTTCTTATTGTTGCAATGGCTGCCGCAGGACCTGTGCGCTCTGTCCAGCATGTGCTGCTGATGAATGTCTTCTGGGCCGACTGCATAATATCCGTTTTCCCTATTACAGCCGCAATAGGATAACCGTTTCCAATGGCTTTTGAAAAAACTGCGATGTCCGGCTTCAGGCCCAGCACCAGATGGGCGCCTCCGGTATTCATTCTGAATCCGGCAGATATTTCGTCTACAACCAGAACCGCTCCGGTTTTGTCGGCCAATGCACGGACCCCGTCCAGAAATCCGTCTACAGGTTTTTCCGCCTTCCGTACCGCCTCCATGACAATAACGCCCAAGTCCTTTCCGTGTTCTTTCACAATCTTCTCCAATTCTTCGAGATGATCATAACGGAAAGGGTAGGACGTTCCGGCCAGGGCTCTGGGCACGCCACAAGGATTAAGCCCCGGAAGCAAATGTTCACCCGGGGAATTTTCTTTGCGCACATTTGCCGACAAATACCAGTCATGCCAGCCATGGTATCCGCAGAAGGCAACCTTGTCTTTTCCTGTGTGTGCACGAGCAATCCTGACAGCTATGGCCATTGACTCTCCTCCAGTCCTCGCATAACGTACCATTCCTGCCCACGGATGAAGCTCGCACAGCAATTCAGCCAATTCCACTTCTTCAGGACAGTTCAGAGAAGAACTGCTCCCATTCCTTATCGCCTCCAGAACGGCGGCATCCACGTCAGGATCAGCATAGCCGAGGACGTTTGCTCCAATGCCGCTAATGCTCATGTCAACGTATCGGTTCCCATCCAAATCCCACACCTCAACACCTTTTGCCTTGCTGTAATATCCGGGCCACACTCCCATGGAGAACTGATCAGGGCGTTTTGATAAAAGCTGTGTCATGCCTGGAATTAACCTCTTCGCCTTTTCCTGCATAGCCAGACTTTTCTTCAATTTGATATTGATGTTCATGTCATGTATTCCTTTCTAATATTTAAACTTTTTATTTTTGAAAATTTTGAGGACGAACACGAAAAACAGCGGGATGTAGAAGATGGCGAAAATTGTTGCGGTCAGCATTCCACCAATGACACCTGTTCCGATCGAGTTCTGGGCGCCTGAGCCTGCGCCTGTGCTGATCGCCAGAGGCATCACACCAAAGATGAAGGCGAACGAGGTCATGAGGATGGGACGGAGCCTCAGCCTGGATCCTTCGAGTGCGGCTTCGATCAGTCCATCGCCACGCTCTATTCTCTCCTTGGCGAATTCGACAATTAGAATTGCGTTTTTCGCGGAGAGGCCGATTATGGTCAGGAGTCCGACCTGCAGATAGACGTCGTTTGAAAATCCCCTAAGCCATGTGGCCATAAGTGCTCCAAAGATGCCGAGCGGCACGACAAGAAGTATCGCCACTGGGATGGACCAGCTTTCGTAAAGTGCTGCCAGGCAGAGGAATACGACAAGCAGTGAGATTGCGTACAGCAGCGGCGCCTGCGAGCCGGACATGCGTTCCTGGAAGGAGAGGCCGGTCCACTCGTATCCTATCCCCTGCGGGAGGTTCGCCGCCATCTTTTCGACCTCTTTCATCGCCTCGCCGGAACTTCTTCCCGGAGCGGCCTGTCCCAGTATTTCGGAAGAAGGAAAGCCGTTGTATCTTTCCAGCCTCGGCGATCCGAAAGCCCAGCTGGTCTTGGCGAACGAGAAGAAGGGCACCATGCCTCCCGCCTTGTTGCGGACATACCATCTGTTGAGGTCTTCAGGCTTCATCCTGAATCCGGCGTCGGCCTGGAGATAGACTTTCTTTATGCGTCCCTTGTCTATGAAGTCGTTGACGTAGGTGCCTCCCAGCGCGGTGGATATCGAATCCTGTATGTCCGTTATTGAAACGCCAAGGGCGCCGGCCCTGTTCCAGTCGATGTCAACCTTGAATTCCGGAGTGTCGTCCATTCCGTTCGGGCGCACCATCATGAGGTTCGGGTTCTGGCTCGCCATTCCGAGAAACATGTTTCGCGCCTCCATCAGCCTGTCATGTCCCACTCCGGCGCGGTCCTGGATCTTCAGGTCGAAGCCATTGGCGGTGCCGAGCTCTATGACCGCCGGGGGAGGGAACGCGAAAGCGAGGGCGTTTCTATACATTGAAAATGCGCCCATCGCCCTGCCGGCCACGGCATTGACCCTCAGATCAGGCCTGTTGCGGAGCTTCCAGTCCTTAAGTTTTACAAATGCAAGTCCGGCATTCTGCCCCTTTCCGGCGAAGCTGAAACCTGCAATCCCGAAAAATGATTCCACGGCTTCTTTTTCATTCTCGAGGAAATGTTTCTGTATTTTTTCAATTACCTCGAGAGTCTGTTCCTGTGTCGAGCCGGTAGGAAGTATTATCATGGAGAATAGTATGCCCTGATCCTCGTCCGGCAGATAGGCGGTAGGCAGTCTCATGAAGAGATATCCGGTGCCTGCGACAATCAGCACGTAGATGAATAAGAAGCGGAAGTTCTTCCGCAGAATGACGCCGACAAAGGAAATATATTTATCCCTTCCGCCGAAGAAAAACCGGTTGAACCATTTGAAAAATGGTCTGAAGAGGAAAAAGCCTTCTTCTGATGCTATATGGCCCTTCGGGACAGGCTTCAGAATTGTGGCGCACAGTGCCGGAGTGAAAACCAGGGCGACAATCACCGACAGGATCATGCATGAGATCATGGTGATGGCGAACTGCCTGTATATGACGCCGGTGGAGCCGCCGAAAAACGCCATGGGAACAAACACCGCAGTAAGGACTAATGCGATGCCGATCAGGGCGCCCGTTATCTGATGCATGGACTTCCTTGTCGCCTCGAGAGGTGAAAGGCCCTCCTCGCTCATGACGCGCTCTACATTCTCGACCACCACAATGGCGTCGTCAACCAGAAGTCCGATCGCCAGCACCATCGCGAACATCGTAAGCGTGTTTATAGAGAAGCCGCACAGAAAGAGGACAGCGAATGTGCCCAGGAGCACCACCGGCACGGCAATCGTCGGGATGAGAGTGGCCCGGAAGTTCTGCAGGAAAAGAAACATGACAAGGAATACGAGGATCATGGCTTCGCAGAGCGTCTTGATCACCTCTTCAATAGATATCCTGACGAAAGGCGTGGTGTCGTAGGGATAGACCATCGCCAATCCCGGCGGATAGAATCTGGACAGTTCGCTGAGTCTTTTCCTTACGGAGTCCACGGTGGCGAGGGCATTGCCTCCGGTTGCCATTTTGACCGCCATTCCTGCGGCGGGTTTTCCGTTGAAGTTGCCTACCGCATCGTAGCTTTCGCTTCCGATCTCGACGAGTGCCACATCCCTGAGCCTGACCGCCGAACCGTCGCTGTTCGTGCGGAGAAGTATTTGTCCGAACTGCTCGGGAGTCTGAAGGAGATTCTGGATGTTGATGGTCGCATTGAGGCGCTGGCCTTTCACCGAGGGCATGCCTCCGAGCTGTCCCGCCGAGACCTGCACATTGTAGGATCTCACGGCCTGCATCACATCACTGGGAGTCAGCCTGTAGTTGTTCATCTTGTCGGGATCCAGCCAGATCCTCATGGCATATTGCGAGCCGAAAGTCATCACTTCCCCGACTCCCTCCACCCTGCTGATCTGCTCCTGGATGTTTGCAACCACATAGTCGGTGAGGTCATTGCGGTTCATGCTGTTGTCCTCGGAGATGAAGCCCACAATCATCAGGAAGTTATCCGTTGACTTTGTAACTCTTATCCCCTGCTGTTGAACGACTTGTGGAAGAAGTGGCATGGCGAGCTGCAGCTTGTTCTGTGTCTGTACCTGGGCGATGTCGGGGTCTGTCCCGGAATTGAATGTGAGGGTTATTGTCGCAGATCCCGCCGAGTCGCTGGTCGAAGATATGTAGCAGAGGTGGTCCACGCCTATCATCTTCTGCTCTATCACCTGGGTCACAGTGTCCTCTATGGTCTTCGCCGAGGCGCCAGGATAGATTACGTCAATGGAGATTTCAGGTAGTGCGATGGCCGGATACTGCGAGATTGGCAGCGTGAAAATGGCGACGATTCCGGACAGCATCATCACTATGGCGATTACCCATGCGAATATTGGACGGCCTATGAAAAATTGCGACATGGAGAGATTCCTTTATTTTCCGGTCTTTTCGGCGACGGCCGGAGTTGCGACAGCAGCGGGGGCGGTTGACTGAACGGCCCCGAAATCAACGGCTTTCACAGGGGCTCCTGGCCTTATCTTCTGCAATCCCTCCATTATCACGCGGTCTCCATTTTTGAGCCCATCCTTCACGAGCCATTTCTCCCCTATGGAACGATCTATCGAGAGCATCCGCATTTCGACCTTGTCCGAGGCATCCACGATCATCGCGAACGGGTCACCCCTCATGTTGCGGCTGACGGACTGGTGGGGTACGAGGACCGCATCATCCACGACCCCTTCCTCCACCATCGTCCGCACGTACATTCCCGGGAGGAGCGCGTTGTCAGGGTTTGGAAAAACAATTCTCAGGATGAACGATCCGGTGCTCTGATCGACGGTGACATCACGGAACTGCATTTCTCCCTCGAGCGGGTATGGGGATCCGTCCTCGAACAGCAGTTTGACCTTGGTTCCCTTTTCGTCGTTCGTTATCAGACCTTCCGTGATGTTACGCTTGAGACGGAGAAAATCGGCGCTCGACTGGGTGGCATCCACATATATTGGATTCATCTGCTGGATTGTCGCAAGCGGGATGAGATGGTTGGCCGTGACAAGAGCACCGACGGTCACGTGTGATTTTCCTATGCGCCCTGAAATTGGCGCCGTGACCTTTGTATAGTCCAGGTTGATCTCCGCTGTCTCCTCGGCAGCCTTGCTGGCCTGAATGTCCGCCTCGGCCATATGCAGATCAGATTCGGCGTTGTCGAAATCCTGCTGGCTTATGACCTTGGACTGAATCAGAGCCTTGGATCTCTCATACTTGAATCTTATCGATATGATTTTTGCTTCGGCCCTGGTGAGTTCGGCCCTGGCTCTCTCATAGGCCGCCTGAAACTGTGCCGGATCTATCTGGTAGAGCAAATCACCCGCCTTGACGTTGGCTCCCTCCTCGAATAGTCGTTTCTGGATTATGCCTCCAACCTGCGGACGCACTTCGGCGACAAGATATGCGGTTGTCCTTCCGGGCAGTTCCGAAGTCAGCACGACCTTTTCCGTCTTGACAGTCATGAATGAAACTTCGGGCGGTCCAAACGCGGGTGGTGCGGCTGCCTGCTTGCCGGGGCCGCAGCCCGCCATGCCGACGGAAATCAGAAACAGCGGGATCAGATAAAAACTGCTGATGCATCTCAAATCGGTGTCAATCTCTCTCATTTTCCATGCTCCACAACTTTTGGGTTCATCATTTTTTCCTTTCTATGCCCAAACAGGCTTTTTCCGTAATAAGTTCAGCAATGGCCTTGATGTTCGACCGCGCGAACTGTTTGTCCGGGAATATCTTTTCAACGATCACACGGTTCTGAAAATAGAAGAAACAGTCCGACATCACCGAAAAAATCCTTATGTAAATCTCTTCTTCGCCGGTGTCCTTCGGCATGACCTTCCTGAAATGTGTCTCCAGATTTTTTAATATGGGACTAAGATACATC
>CAIQLG010000311.1 GCA_903872565.1 uncultured Lentisphaerota bacterium
CCTCACCGGGACAACCGCCGTCACATTCGGCGGAACGTCCGCCACCTCGGTAGTTGCCGTCAGTGCGACATCCGTGACCTGCGTCACCCCTGCGAAGACCGCAGGCGTAGTTGACGTGATTCTGACAGCTCCAGGCGGATCTGTCACATCCACCGGAGCGTTTACCTATATTGCAGCACCCACGATCACGACCGTAAGTCCGGCCAGCGGCCCTGTGGCTGGTAACACTGCGGTGACGATCACCGGCACGAATCTCACCGGGACATCCGTCGTCACATTCGGCGGAACGTCCGCCACCTCGGTAGTTGCCGTCAGCGCGACATCCGTCACCTGCGTCACCCCTGCGAAGACCGCAGGTGTAGTTGACGTGATTCTGACAGCTCCTGGCGGATCTGTCACCTCCACCGGCGCGTTTACCTATATTGCAGCACCCACGATCACGACCGTAAGTCCGGCCAGCGGCCCTGTGGCCGGTAACACGGCGGTGACAATCACCGGCACGAACCTCACCGGGACAACCACCGTCACATTCGGCGGCACGTCCGCCACCTCGGTAGTTGCCGTCAGTGCGACATCCGTGACCTGCATCACCCCGTCCAAGAGCGCGGGCGCGGTTGACGTGGTTCTGACCATACCCGGTGGTTCTGTGACCAGCATAAATGGTTTTACCTATTTAGAGCAGATCGGATTTGCTCTCATGGTTGTAAATGGAAGCGGCGGCGGGACTTATCCTGCAGGAACTTCAGTTGCAATATCCTCTGACAATCCCCCGCAGGGACAGTCGTTCCTGATGTGGACAGGCGATGTTCAATATCTTGCCGACCCGTACAGCTCCGGCACGACCGTGCTGATGCCGTCCAACCCCGTTTCAGTGACCGCGACATACAGGGCTATAAAATATAAGTTAGATGTTGTAAATGGCACAGGAAGCGGGACTTACGATGCTAACACCACCGTTCAAATCAGTGCGGGAGCCGTTAATAATCTGAAAAACTACCCCAGGAAGGCAGGCAATTTCTTCTGCTGGACAGTGTCGGGAAATGCGCTTCTGGCCGACATGTATTCCGCAGCGACCTCGCTTGTTCTCAATGGCGATGCCATTGCAACCGCGAACTACAGCTCCATCACTGATGGCGCCATAGTGATATTGTCTCCGAACGGAGGCGAGAGTATCGCGCCGGGAAGCATCTGTCCGATAAAATGGGCTTCCTCCGGTTTTGAGGGAACCATCTCCATCTCGCTCTTTAAGAATGGCATCCTTGCCACGGTGTTGTCGGCGGATGAGGCCAATGATGGCTCGTATGACTGGACTGTGCCTGCCGGCCAGACGATCGGCAACGACTACAGGATAAGGGTTTCGTCGAAGGCCAACGGTACGATGAACGACTCGAGCGATGCTGATTTCGCAGTTGTTCCGGTTGGAAAGGCGAACCTTACAATGGCGGTCTCTCCATCCTCGGCATATGGTCAAGTAACCCCTGCGGAAGGCGTATTGCGTGTTGACTGCGGAGCCGTGATTCAGATTTCAGCGGTTCCTGCGGAAAAATACAAGTTTGTCCGCTGGAAAGTATTAGGTTCGGCAAAAATCTCCAACGAGACAATCGCGGATACAAGCATTGTCCTCTTCGGCGACGCCACAGTCAAAGCCCTGTTTATCATGGACTACGATATCGCAGATTTCGGCAAAGTTACGATCAAATTAGACGAGACAAAGAACAATGCGGACGGTGTCAGCATCACGAAATCCGAAATTCCCGCAGGAGGGGTCGGCGCTGGGGGTCTCAACGTGCAGAGCTTCGAGTTCCGCCTGCTTATTGACGACTATGAACTTGTCATGACAAATCTTACTGGAACACTCAAGAAGATGGGCAAGAAGAATATATTTGCCTACAAGTCCAACAAGGACCAGCCGGAATCCGTGAATCTTATCATTGATCTTGAAAACTCCCTCTGGTCATTCAAAGGGGCGAAAATGGCGATAGCTGAAAATGTGGACACTGCGGACGGCGTTGACATACTGCTCCTGCTTGACGGAGGATTCTTCGGGGGTAACATTGACATGGACAGGACAACTCAATGGACTTTCAATACTGCCAGGGGGAATGTTTCGGAAAGCATTTTCTCCGGGAACAGCAGTACACTCGGGATCCTCGAAGCTTCAGGAAAATCAATAAGCTACAAGGGGAATTCTGACAGCTTCAAGGTGTCCAAGGGCGTGGTGTCCGATTTTGGACTTCAGGAATCTGACACTCTCATCATCTCCATAGATGGCTGGACGGAAATCTTCGATGGCCTTGTCAAGGGCAAGGAAGGCAAGCAGTTCAAGCTGTCGGCAACGACAATTGATGGAGGGAAGATTAAAGTTGTCTTTGACTTCGACAAGAAGACCTGGACATTTGCCCTGGTGAAGATTGCCGATATGACGGATCTCATTACCGGGCGCGACGGAGTTGACGTAAGAATACAGTCAGGGAACTTTGAAGACGGCCTCAGACTGTGGATGGATCAGAAGACCACGCTGAAATATCCGCAGAAATAAGTGGAGTGACAGGATTTGCCTGAATGGTTTTTAGCTGGTGGGGGGCCCGCCAGCATTTCAATGACGATCCGTCTGGAACCATCCGGTAGATTCTGGCCAGCAAATGTAAAACTTATTTCTTAACATCTCCTTATGGCGTAGCATTGCATTTCGCTTTTTTTCTCGGCGTGATTCCGTTTCTTCTGTTGAATCCATCGTGGAAATCGGCGAGGATTTTTTTCGATTCCGGACTGAAAAAGAGTTTCATCCAGTTCTTGTTGCAAAAGATATGATTTTTGGCAAGTTCTTGTGTAAGGGTGCCTTTTCTGGTTTCAGACAGTTCCACGACGGTGTAAGGTTCGATCTCTCCGACTCCGCATATTTTACCCCTGACGGCATCCATGAGGTCGAGATCTTCAGGATAGGGCATCTGACAGGCGTGCATACCAATGGCCTCATATTTTTTCGCGAGATATCCGGTAGTATCTACGAAGGAATCCCATCGATCAAAAAACTTGCCCATCCCCATGCCGCCGGAGGGAACGGAACAAAGCAGACTGCCGTCATACCCTTTTTCCAGCGCTTTATTGAACGCATGTTTCATGAGGAGAGTTGTGCCTGTATGCTCAAAGGTATAGTCGACTGCGGCATGCGTCAGGATGACCTCGGGATCTTTTTCAAGAATCAGATCAGCGACACGGTTAATGGCGCTCGGGTCGTCGCAAGCCGTCATGATTGTCGGGATTTCCGGATCAAGGCAGTCGGGAGGCGGAGAACCATAGCGCAGATCGACCATTTTCAGGTCTCTGTTCCAGTAGTGGCGCTGCGCATAATCCAGGTGGATCGGCTCTGTATGGAAAAATTTGCGGGCGGAATTGGCGGCCTCCAGCTTTCTCTGGGCCATTTCAATATACCACGGAACCTGATGGACCATGCGTCTGTTAACAGGGGTGGACTGGATATCGGTGACCCAGGCAGGCACCTTGGGGGCGGTGGCGGCACGTTCGCCCTCCACAGCTTCCGTCCATGAGCCGGACATGTTGTTTGTTGACTGTACATAGACGATCTCGTATCCGAACTGTTCGTGATACTTGAGCATGGTGGCTCCGTAACAGAGCTCGATGTCGTCGCAGTGCGCCCCGACAACCATCAACTTGTTTTTTTTCATGAGAAAATCCTGTTTTGTAAATATTTAACTGATAGGGATTTTGATTTTCACAACGCGGCACAATAAGCCGGGAGGATTGAAGATTCAATAGGATAATCAGAAATTGGCAAGGAATTAGGGGTTGTCAAGAAATAAGTTTTACATTTGCTGGCAACTATTCTGGCTTTTGGCAAGGAAGAATTGACGAGCGTATCCAATGCGATACGTGAGGAGAGAGTGACGCAGGAAAAAGGAGGAAGAGTGCCAGCTCTTCGAGGTGTGGCGGCAGGCCACCGGATACTGCGTCGTTCCTCATTCATCCCGATTCCGCCAGCAGCCGAAACGGCAGTCGCCTATCAGTCATCACAGGAATCATTCTTCCATGATTTTTTTCCCGGCGAAATTGCTCAGGGGTCCCTTGGCAAACATCAGCTGGAACAGGAGGCTCAATGCGGTGACAAGCGCACAGAGGATATACATTCCCGAAGGGGAGCCGGACTTCCGCATCCACCACTCGCAGCAGAATATTCCGGCAAAAGAGCCGAGCCCCACGATGAACTCGTTTATGGCGATGTTGAATGTGCGGTTGCCCGAATTGCTCGCGTAATAGACCGCGCAGAAATATGCGAATCCCGCATAGATCCCAAGAAGGCAGAGCCCTGCGAGACATACAGGAAATGTGGGATAGTACCATATTGACAGGAATATCAGGATTGCTGCAATATGCGATATCATTATGGATTTTCTTCTATATAACTCCTTGCGGTGTCGCCACATCCAGTAACCAAACACGCCCTGGACAAAATAATTGAGGAAGAGCGGGATAGAAGTGATGCCGGAACTTATTCCCTGCTGCGCGCTGATGATGGGGAAAAAGGTCGCGACAGCCCTCTGCGTGAACATTACAGTGAAAATCATTATCCAGCCTATCACGACATAGGAATGGTTCACCGGCCTCGAACCCTCGGGCCCCTCTTCCACATGTTCGTCCGAGGAGACGGTGATCTCGGGTTCCCTGGTGAGCAAATATATCATCATCAGAATTGAAAGACCGGTCGCCGATGCCATAGCAGACATCGTTATGAGTCCGAAACTGTAGAGACAGCCCGAAAAAACATAGCCGAGAGAACATCCCATGCTCCAAGATGCGGTGTAGAGCGCTATTGAGCGGGTGAGGTTTCCAGGCAATGTCCTGTTGCGGATGAAAGACTGGAGCGCATTGAAGAACATGGAGAGGAAGGCGCCAAGCGCGATGAGCGAACCCAGAAGATACGGAAAACTTACTGACACCATTCCAACAATCCCGGATGCGACGGTCAGAATGGTGCCCGCGACGAGAAGTGGCAAGCTGTTTTTCCTGTTGAGGATTTTCGCATATATCAGACTTGACAGCATATATGCCAGAGGAAATATCGCGCCAAGCCAGAAACATTCCCTGTCCGGCATCCCCCTGCTGCCAGCGCCATATAGGACGGCGAAAACAAAAAAGCATACCACCAGATCCATTAGGGCGGAACATAAATATATTTTCAAGCTTGCAACCTCTCTGATTTGAGAACCCGGCCGGCTTTCGCCAGAACTTAATGTTACAGTTTTCCACACTATTAATTTTATGAGAAGCGTAAAGTAATGTATGAAATGATAAAAACAATTAAATTCAAGATCTGCACCGTACCTTGTTGACTGGATCGTATAGGAAACTGTATTTATAGTAGGGACGCATAGCCGAGGCGTCCGCAGCGGTTTCGGCCTGTCTGCCGTGCTGGCACAGGCAGGCGAAACCGCCCTACCAAAGTCTCCGCCGAGGCGGATTAAGTTCATCGTATAGGAAATTGTATTTTTCGAAGGAATGCCGTATGGCTTGAAATTTGTAGCCACGGCCACCTGTCCTACGAAGCCTTGGCATAGTAGGATGTTGGCCGTGTCGCCTCCAACATGGAGGCGGCTACATAAGTCCCGGCGCAGCCGGTTAAGTACAAATCGGGATGGAGAAAAACATTGATGATAGTGGAATCCATCATTTGATAATATATGTTTCTATTGTAGTTTACACTTTACGGGCACGGGTTTGCCATGCCTCTTGTCTTTAGCTTGCCTTGAGGAAATTTTAAAAGAAGCAAGGGATGTTTTTGTCTTTTGCATTTGAAACTTACAAAATTTTGGACACAAAATGAAATTTGGACAGAAAGGTTTTCCGAGCAAGAGCGGGCTGTATGACTTCGCTAACGAGCATGACGCCTGCGGGGTCGGATTCGTGGCCAGCATCGACGGCGCGAAATCACACAGGATAGTAGAACAGGGTATAGAAGTTCTTCTCAGGCTTCTCCACAGGGGCGCGGTTGGCGGCGATGAAAACACCGGAGACGGTGCGGGAATACTCATCCAGCTTCCGGTGGAATTCTTTGTCCGCGCCGCGGACGAAAACGGGATCACCCTTCCCCACGAAGGCGGATTCGCAGTGGGAATGGTTTTCCTTCCCAGAGAGAAGAAGCTCATTTCGCAGTGTGCCTCCATAATCGAAGCCGAAGTTGAAAATGCCGGACTCGGTTTTCTCGGCTGGAGAAATGTCCCCTGCGACGAAAGCTGCCTTGGCAGGCAGGCGCTCGAATCACAGCCCGAGATCAGGCAGTTCTTCGTGGGCAATCCGGCAGAAGGCCTGGACAATGCCGCCTTCGAAAGAAAACTCTATCTTGCAAGAAGATGCGCCGAGAAGGCGGCGCAGAAAATTCCCGGCGCAGAAAATGTGTTCTACATCACGAGCCTTTCCTCGAGGACAATTGTCTACAAGGGGCTTTTCACCGCGCCCCAGCTGGCCGGCTTCTACACTGATCTCGCGGCAAACGACATGAAGAGCGCCCTCGCCCTCATACATCAGAGATATAGCACGAACACCTTTCCGACCTGGCAGTTGGCACAGCCGTTCAGGTTCCTCGCTCACAACGGGGAAATCAACACACTTCGCGGCAACATAAACCAGATGAAGGCGGGAGAGGTCTCCCTTAATTCCGATCTTTTTGGCAACGACATCAAGAAACTTCTGCCGATTGTGCAGGAAGGACTGAGCGATTCAGCCTGCCTCGACAACGCCCTTGAATTCTTCACAACCTGCGGCAGAAGCCTCCCCCACTCAATGATGATGCTCATCCCCGAGGCCTGGGGCGACAAATATCATCTCGGATTCGACATGAAAAGCTTCTTCCAGTATCACGCCGGACTGATGGAACCCTGGGACGGACCAGCCGCCGTCGCCTTCTCCGACGGCTCCTCTGTGGGTGCCATACTCGACAGGAACGGACTGAGGCCGGCGAGATACACGATCACCAAGGACAATTTCATCGTGCTGGCCTCCGAGGCCGGTGTACTCGACATACCACCGGAAAACATGCTCCGGAAAGGATGTCTCCGACCAGGGCAGATGATATTCGTTGATCTTGCGAAAAAACGGGTGCTCTTCGATTCCGAGATCAAGAGCCATATAGCCAGAAGACAACCATACAGAAGATGGGTCGAGGAGAACAGGATACTTCTCCACGGGCTTTTTGACTCGGTCTCACCACCCCATGTGAACGAGGAAAGTCTGCTGAGACGCCAGAAACTCTTCGGCTACACAAGGGAGGACCTCAAGATAATTCTTGGTCCAATGGCGGAGTCCGGCCACGAGCCCGTGGGTTCGATGGGGAACGACGCGGCACTCGCCGTACTCTCTGAAAAACCACAGATACTTTTCTCCTATTTCAAACAGCTTTTCGCGCAGGTCACCAATCCGCCGATAGATCCCATAAGGGAGGAGCTCGTGATGAGCCTTACAACTTTCATGGGCAAGACACTCAATATCCTTTCCGAGACGCCGCAGCATGCGCATCTGGTAAAGCTCAAAAATCCGATACTTACGGATGAAGATCTGGAGAGACTGCTGAATTCGCGCCAGGAGTCCTTCAGATCGGCCACGATTCCCGCATTCTTCAAGGCGGGCAGCGGCAGGGACGGCCTCGAGAAGGTGCTAGGCTCATTGTGCGCCTCGGCTGAAAAATACGTGAAGGACGGCCACAGCGTGATAATCATAAGCGACCGCGATGCGGCGGAAGGCAAAGTCCCGGTTCCGTCTCTTCTCGCGGCATCCGCAGTGAACCATCATCTCATCAGGAAAGGACTCAGGAATGACACGAGCATCGTGGTGGAGACCGGCGAGGCCAGGGAGGTGATGCATTTTGCGCTTCTTCTCGGCTACGGGGCAACCGCGGTAAACCCGTATCTCGCGCTGGAAACTCTTGCGAACCTGCACAATCACGGCATCCTCGAAAAAAATATAAGCATAACAAAAGCCGTTGAAAACTATATAAAGGCCGTATGCAAAGGACTCCTGAAGGTGATGTCTAAAATGGGGATATCCACTCTGCGAAGCTACCGGGGTGCACAGATTTTCGAGGCCGTAGGACTAGAGAAGAAACTCGTGGACAAGTATTTCACTGCGACAGTTTCGAGAATCGGAGGCATAGGCCTCGATGTGATCGCCGAAGAGGCCGAGATGCGTCACAGGAACGCATATGAGCACTCCCCGAACAAGTCTCTGCTCCTCGATGCCGGAGGCCAGTACCAGTTCAGGATCAACGAGGAGAAACATCTCTGGACACCGGAGACCATCTCCAAGCTACAGACGGCGGCGCGCAGAAACGACTACGCAATGTATAAGGAATATGCTTCATACATAAACAACCAGGAAAAACACCTCTGCACGCTGAGAGGACTTTTCAAGTTCAAGGACACGAAGTCAATCCCGATCGGGGAGGTTGAACCCGCATCCGAAATCGTGAAACGTTTCGTGACCGGGGCAATGTCGTTCGGATCCATCAGCAAAGAGGCGCACGAGACGCTCGCAATAGCGATGAACCGGCTCGGCGGAATGAGCAACAGCGGCGAAGGCGGCGAAGATCCGGAAAGATTCAAGCCACTGCCGGGCGGAGACAGCCTCTGCAGCGCGATAAAACAGGTCGCCAGCGGAAGATTTGGCGTGACAATCGAATACCTCGTGAATGCAAAGGAACTCCAGATAAAAATAGCCCAGGGAGCGAAACCCGGCGAAGGTGGACAACTTCCCGGACACAAGGTAGACAGGATAATCGCGAGAGTCCGCCATTCGACGCCGGGTGTCACTCTCATATCGCCTCCACCACACCACGACATCTACTCGATCGAGGATCTCGCACAGCTCATATATGACCTGAAAAATGCCAACTCCGAAGCAAGAATCTCAGTGAAACTCGTCTCTGAAGTCGGGGTCGGCACAATAGCTGCCGGAGTCGCCAAGGCGCACGCCGACATGGTACTGATCAGCGGCCACGACGGCGGCACCGGCGCCTCCCCGCTAAGCTCCATAAAACATGCGGGACTTCCCTGGGAGCTCGGGTTGTCTGAAACTCAGCAGACTCTGGTGCTGAACAATCTCCGCGAACGAATAAGGGTGCAGGTTGATGGACAGCTCAAAACTGGCCGCGACGTGATAATAGGCGCCCTTCTCGGTGCCGAGGAATTCGGTTTCGCCACCTCCGCGCTCGTAGTCTGCGGATGCGTGATGATGCGCAAATGCCACAACAACACATGCCCCGTCGGCGTCGCCACGCAGGATCCCGAACTCAGAAAACTCTACACGGGAAAACCAGAGCACGTCATCAATTTCTTCATGATGCTTGCCGAGGAAATACGGGAATACCTCGCAAAACTCGGTTTCAGGCACCTCGACGACATCGTCGGCAGGACGGATCTGCTTTCCTTCAATCACGCCATAGACTTCTGGAAGGCGAAAAACCTTGATTTCTCAGCCATCCTCAAAATGCCCAAGGACAGGAAACTCCCTGTGCGCCGCATGAAACCGCAAGACCATGCCATTCACAAGGCGTTCGACATAAAACTCATAGAACTTGCAAAAGACTCGATAGAAAATGGAAAGCAAGTGGACATCGAATTGCCCGTGACAAATGTGGACAGGACAATAGGAGCCATGCTCTCCTCGAAGATCGCAAGGAAATACGGAAACACCGGACTTCCGGAAGACACGCTGAAAGTTTCCTTCAGGGGCTGTGCCGGGCAGAGCTTCGGAGCCTTCCTCGCAAAAGGAGTGACATTCATCCTTATTGGCGAGTCCAACGACTATCTCGGCAAAGGCCTCTCCGGCGGAAAAATAATTGTAAAGCCTTATGAAAAGATAACTTATGACCCGTCACATAACGTCATAGCAGGAAATGTCCTGCTCTATGGAGCGACTGCGGGCGAAGTATATATCAACGGACAGGTCGGCGAACGCTTCGCCATAAGGAACAGCGGCGCTCTCGCCGTCATCGAGGGAGCAGGCGACCACTGCTGCGAATATATGACTGGCGGCCGCGTTGTCGTGCTCGGATCTACAGGCATAAATTTCGGTGCCGGAATGAGCGGCGGCATCGCCTACGTATATGACGAAGGGAATGTCTTCGACACGAGATGCAATCTGGACATGGTTGATCTGGAACAGCTTGTGCTTCCAGAAGACATCAGGGAACTCGCGGAGATGCTGAGAGGCCATCTTAAATATACAGGAAGCCCGAAGGCGAAGGAGATTCTCGAAAACTGGGAAAACTCCCTCCCGAGATTCATCAAGGTCTTCCCGACTGAATACAGGAAGGCGCTCGGAAAAATGATGAAGGAGGACGAGGAAATCCAAAGATATATAAAACAGGAATAGAATTATGGGAAAACCCAGAGCTTTCATTGAAATACCAAGGATGGAGCCAGGATACAGGCCTCTCGATGAACGGATTCTCGACTTCGAGGAGGTCGAAAAAAGGCTTACCGACTATGAGATCAGGAACCAGGCCGCACGTTGCATGGACTGCGGAATTCCATTCTGCCATGGATGCGGTTGCCCTCTCGGAAATCTGATCCCGGAATGGAATGATCTCGTCTTCAGAGGAAGGTGGAAGGAGGCGCTCGAGATCCTCTATTCCTCGAATAATTTTCCTGAATTCACAGGACGCGTATGTCCAGCCCTATGCGAGGCCGCCTGCACCGCCGGAATAAACAACACCCCAGTCTCAATAAGACAGATCGAAATAAACCTGATCGAGAAAGGATACAGGGAAGGATACATCCAGCCCAGGCCGCCCACGAAAAGATCAGGGAAAAAAGTTGCGGTCATAGGATCCGGGCCGGCCGGGCTTGCGGCCGCCGACCAGCTCAACCACATGGGACACCTCGTCACCATCTTCGAGCAGGATACCAAGCCGGGCGGATATCTCCGATATGGCATCCCGGACTTCAAGCTCGACAAGAAAATCGTCAGGAGAAGGACTGATCTTATCGAGGCAGAGGGCGTTTCATTCGAGCTCGGAGTGACGGTCGGCAGGGATCTGTCATCGAAATTCCTCAGAAACAGGTTTGACGTGATATGTCTCGCCTGCGGCGCGAGAGAACCGAGAGATCTCAATATTCCCGGGCGAAACTTTGACGGCATTCATTTCGCCATGGATTTCCTCAGACAGCAGAATATGCGAGTTTCGCGCGAATACATAGGGGAAAAAGACATTCTTGCGACAGGGAAAAAAGTGCTGGTAATAGGTGGAGGCGACACGGGTTCGGACTGCATAGGAACATCCGCCCGGCAAAAGGCCGCCTCCATCACGCAGATCGAGATACTTCCAAAACCGCCGGAAAACAGGCCAGACTACACGCCCTGGCCGAACTGGCCCTACATCCTCAGGACTTCGAGCAGCCACAGGGAAGGGTGTGAAAGGCATTGGAGCATCATGACCAAGTCCTTCGAGGGTCAAAATGGAAAAGTCATAGGCGCGAATGTCGCATTTGTCGAATGGGAGACCGACATCTTGGGCAAACCTCTCAAAATGAAGGAAATACAGGGCTCTGACTTCTTCATACCGGCAGATCTCGTCCTGATCGCCATGGGATTCACCGGCCCCTCGAAAAACGGTCTTCTCGCCGATATTGGAATCCATTTCAGCGAAAAAGGAAATATTGTGGTTGACGAAAACAACATGACCTCGGAGAAAGGATATTTCGCGGCTGGCGACATCGTGTCCGGCGCATCGCTTGTCGTCCGCGCGATGGCCTCCGCCAGAAAGACCGCCGAAAACATCAACGAATACCTGAACATCAATTGAATAATGATGGAAGTAATTGCAAAAGGTAAGTATTCACTGAACTGGAGATGCGAACACTACGCGGACACCTGTCCAGTGGCCCTGGGCCGTCGGCTCGCTCTTGAAGCGAAACGCTGAAGGGCAGTGTCCGGCATCGAAGCACCAGCCGCCGCCGCGCTGGATGCGTGCTGTGCCCGTTTTTGCCCCTACAGGGTCTTTTACAGGTTCTTTGGGATATTCTCCAAACCAGTCGTAGCACCATTCCACGATATTACCGCTCATGTCGTAGATTCCCAGCTCATTGGGCTTCTTCTTGCCTACCGGGTGTGTCTTGCCTTCGCTGTTGTTGCCCTCAAACCAGGCGACTTCATCAACGCTATCCGACCCGCTGTACCCGAAACCTTTCGATGTCTTTTTGTCTCCCCCTCGGCAGGCGTACTCCCATTCCGACTCAGTCGGCAGACGAAATGTAAGAGCCAAAGACTTCTTGCCATTCAACTCTTTAATGAAATCCTGGCAGTCCTCCCATGTCACATGCTCGACCGGAGCGTCTTTACCAACATCTTTGAAAGCCGCAGGGTTCACTTTCATTACCTTCTCCCACTGCTCCTCTGTTACTTCAAAGACCCCGACGTAGAAATCCTTGGTCAGTTTGACTTTGTGACTATTATTGGTCTCACCCATCATAAAGTCCCCAGCGGGAACACGCCGCATCACCAGCCTGTTGATCTTGTAAGTATCCTTCGTGAGCAGATCAGGTGGGGCACTGGCAGAATATGTGAGCTTGCGGCTCGACAAGTCAACAATCAGATATTCGCCACCCTGTTTTGATCTCAGTTTAATTCCGGATGCCTCGGCTTCTACGGTTGACTGCTCAATGCGCTTTTCCGCGGTCGCCTTCGCAATGCCGGTGAGATTGGCTATCGCCTTCCCATAAAGATCGGAGGCGTGTGCCTTCATCGCGACTTTCGCAGCAGGCACCTTCTCCTTGTCGGCGGCTGTCCACCAGGCATCCGCAGCCTTGGATATCTGTTCAGCATCGGTCGTCTCCAAGTCCAGCGCCACGATACTCTTCAGTGTCTCATCGGAACTCTTTGCAAGCAGAGGCAAACCCTTTTCCCAGTCGCCCCTCACAAAGCACTCATAGCGCCCGACCACAAGGTTGGCATCTGGATCGTCGGGTGATTCCTTGAGCTTGTCCATCGAAGGCTTGAGTTTTTTTATCTCCGCTGCCAATGCGACAATCTCTTTCGCCTTGTCAGAAAGAATACTCGATAATCCCTTGTCCTTCGCCTTGGTGGCGAGCGGCTTGCAGTCTTTCAGCAGGTCTGATGCCGCAACAGGATCGGAGTCCCCCATCGCCTCGTTAACCACGGTAAGATACCTGTCAACCAGAGTTTTGAAATCCTCCGGCTTCGTCGTTTTTTTTGCGAATGCCGCAAGAACTATCCCCTTCTCCCTCGATGACACGGCATCGAAGACGGCGCACAGTTCCGTGACGGTGGCAAACGCCTCGTCCGTATTCCCGGCATCGGTGGCCAGCCCTATGGCTTCCACAAACAGAGCATACTTCTGGACGGCATCTTTCTCTGTGGCGGCCGTTTCCCGCAGGGTTTTCGAGAACGCCAGCTTGTCTTCGTTTTTCTTTTTGGAAAACTCATCCTTGAAGGTCTGGCGGAGGGTGGCTCTCGCGGCCTTCACAGCATCACCCGATGGAACAGCAATTCTGGCGGGGGTGGCTTCATCTGACTGGTCTGACTGGTGAGACGTATTTGCGGTCTTCGCAGTCTCGGGATCTTCGACTTTAGCATTTTCCCCGTTGGTGTTCACGGCTTTCTTGTCCGCCGTAGGCTTGGCGGAGGTGGAAGCGTGTTCTTCTTCGGCCTTTACTCGTTTTTCCTCATCAGCATCGTTCTTGGCTTTTGCGAGTTTCGCAATTTCATTATCTGCCATAGCCGCGAATTTCGTGCCCTTGCAGTTGGCTTTTATTTTCTCGAGCCCTGCGATGGCCGCTTCGAAGTTTGACTTGTCCGCGAGTGCCTGATTTGCGATTTTCGCAGTTGCATCCCAAAGCTCCTGCTGGTTCTCCACGAGCTTCGCGGCACTCTCCGCCGCCTTCTGTTTTTCCAGTTCAGCCTTTTTGGTGGCTTCATCAGCCCTGAGTCTAGCGTCATCCGCATCCTGTTTCGCCAGCAGTTCGATGCGGGCTTTTTCGGTGGCGGCCTTCTTTGAATTGTTTATCACAACACCCCCGATAATTACGGCGAGGACAAGAACTGCCGCAACCGTTATGATCGTCGGCATCGAACTCTTTGCCTCCTGTCTTC
>CAIQLG010000312.1 GCA_903872565.1 uncultured Lentisphaerota bacterium
ACTCTCAATCTCCAACCGATGAAGGACAGAAATAAACTTGGGAATTGGATATTCCGTGTTCGTTATTGGATATTCAAAAATCCTTAGCTTGATAGGTATGCCCTTGGTCGGGTAAGATGGTGAATATTTACTGAACAACGTTCTGGAATATATCATCCTATTGAATTAACCGCCAATTGTAATATTATAATATTCTGATTTTTATATCTATTAATGGAACAAAACAAAAAATGGAACTTGCTAAAAACAAGAAGGCGTTTCACGATTTTGAAATACTCGACAGCTTCGAGGCGGGAATCGAGCTCAAGGGCACCGAGGTCAAGAGCTGTCGCTTGAAGAACATTTCCTTCAACGATGCGCACGTGAGGGTCGAAGACGAACAGTTAGTCCTATACAATGTCCATATCGCTCCATACGAGTGCGGAAACATCTTCAACCACAGCCCTGTCCGCTCAAGAAGGCTCCTCATGCACAGACGCGAAGTTCGCAAAATTTCGCAGAATATCAGGGAAAAAGGGATGACCGTCATTCCGATCAAGTTCTACATAAAGGGACGGTTCATCAAAGTCGAGATCGCAATCGCAAAGGGCAAGACACATGGAGACAAACGTGACACTCTGAGGAAAAGACAGCACGATCTCGAGACCAGACGCGCAATAAGCGCGGCTAAGAGGTAAGTTTTTCCATAAAAACGACAAAAGTATTTTTATGGTTCGAAGTAGTGACTAGAAATGCGGAGGAAGTTACGATGATAAAGGCGATCTACGACCAGTTTGCAGAACCGCGTAGAAGAATGCTCGAGGAACAAATGGTGATGAGGGGAATCCGCGACAAGGCGGTGCTCAATGCTTTCGGCACCGTCCCGAGAGAACTCTTCGTCTGCGAGGACAACATTCACAAGGCGTACGAGGATCATCCGCTGCCCACGTTTTCCGGTCAGACGCTTTCGCAACCATATATGATGGCGCTCATGACACAACTGCTCGAACTTCCCTCCGATTCGCAGGCCAAGGTACTCGAAATCGGATCCGGATCCGGCTACCAGGCCGCGATTCTCGCACACATGGGACACAGGGTGATTTCGCTAGAACGCCTCGAAGAACTTGCGAATTTCGCAAAGGAGAACCTTTTCAAGCTCACATATACCGACAATGTAAAAATTTTTGTCAGGGACGGATGCCTGGGCTGTCCTGAAGAGGCACCTTTCGACGGTGTGATTGTCACTGCAGCTGCTCCAAAAATACCGAAGGAGCTCATAGAACAGACGAAAATCGGCGGCAAAATAGTGATACCGGTCGGGGACATTTTCATACAGGAACTTCTTCAGGCGGTTAAAATATCGGACAACAAGATAAAGGTAAACCACAGCGTCGGATGCCGGTTTGTCCCTCTCATAGGCAAAGACGGCTTCGTGGAGTAAAGCCATAGTCATCCCATGGAATGACGGATTAATGGATTATTGGATTACCCGCCTTCGTCCATCGGAGACTACGGCGCGGCATGGTGGATTACTGTTTTTGAATTCATAGAACGCAAAAGCATATGCAATTAAAGCCACTATGTGTCTTGTTTTCAAATTGTCAGCTTTTATACTATTCCACCGTCACGCTTTTGGCGAGATTTCTCGGCTGGTCAATCGAACATCCTCTTTCCTTTGCGACATAGTATGACAATAGCTGCATCGCAATTACCGAAAGTACCGGAGTGAGAAAAATCGAAGCCCGGGGAACTTCTATTACATCATTCGCATGATTTTTGATCTCGCCATCGCCAGTGGTCGAGATGGCGATCACGGGGGACTTCCGCGCCCTGCATTCCTGAATGTTTCCAATTATCTTGTCCTTACCGGGAATGTCGTTCGCCAATGCAAGAACTGGAACTTTCTCCTCCAGAAGGGCGATTGGACCATGTTTGAGTTCGGCGGCATGATATCCTTCGGCGTGGACATAACTTATCTCCTTCAGCTTGAGTGCGCCTTCGAGAGCCGCAGGATACATATACCCCCTGCCTATGAAGAAAAAGTTTTCCGCCCTGGAATATTTTTTCGCGACTTTTTCGATGTGCCTGCTGGTTTTGAGGACTTCCTGGATCAGTTCCGGCAGTCTTTTGAGTTCATGGATTATGTCAAGGCCTTCCTGCCTGGAAAGCCTTCTCGCCCTTCCGAATTTGAGAGCCATCATCAGAAGTGCCGCGACCTGACAGGAAAACGCCTTGGTCGAGGCGACGCCGATCTCGGGTCCCGCGTGAAGGTAGATGCCCGCGCCGGATTCTCTCGCGATTGTGGAGCCTACGACATTGCATATCGCCACGACAGACGCGCCCTTGTTTTTGGCCTCGCGCACTGCGGCAAGAGTGTCCGCGGTTTCGCCGGATTGGCTTATTGCAATGATCAGACTTCCCGGCTGGATTATCGGATTCCTGTAGCGGAACTCTGCGGCCTGCTCGTACTCTGTAGGAAGATCCGCAAGATCCTCGAAAAGATAGTCGCCGAGCATTCCGGCATTGAGGCTTGTCCCACAGGCGGCAATCGTTATTCTCGAGACCGAGGCGATCTCGCGCGGCGTAAGATTCAGCCCGTTCAGCACGGCAGTGGCATCATTCTCGTCAAGACGGCCTCTCAATGTGTTTGCGACGGCCTGCGGCTGTTCGAAGATCTCCTTGAGCATGAAATGCTCGTAGCCACCCTTTTCCGCCGCACCGGTGTCCCAGTTGATATGGGAGATCTCCCTCGAAACTGGGACATTGTCTATGTTCCTCAAATCTATGGAGTCGGCCTTGACCACCGCAATGTCGTTGTCATTTAGATAGATGACCTGCTTGGTATACGCGATTATCGCGGAAACATCGCTCGCCACAATGGCCTCGTTCTCGCATACTCCGATCACAATCGGGCTCCCTCTGCGGGCCACAATCATCGTGTCGGGGAAAAGCGGAGAAATAACCGTTATTCCGAAAGTCCCGTCGAGCTGTTTCAGCGCCGCAGTGACCGCCTTTATGAAATCACCCTCGAAACATTCCTCGATCAAATGCGGGATGACTTCTGTGTCGGTCTCGGATGTGAAGACGTGTCCCTTCTTGATCAGATTCTCCCTGAGAGGCGCATAGTTTTCTATTATCCCGTTGTGGACAACGGCAAAATTTTTCTTCTCATCGGTGTGCGGGTGGGCATTCTTCTCGACGGGCGCACCATGTGTGGCCCATCTCGTGTGGGCTATCCCTGCTCCGCATATGCTGGCATGATCAGGCCAGTCCTTATTTATTTTGTCCACGAGATTCTTGACCTTGCCAACCGAGCGCAGGAGTCTGAGAGAATTTTTTCCGACAAGAGCGACGCCTGCCGAATCGTAACCCCTATATTCGAGCCGTCTTAGGCCATCAGTAAGTATGTCAACGACTGGCCGGTTGCCTATGTAAGCCACTATTCCGCACATATCATGTTCCTCCAGTAAATTGTTATTTGAATTAACCGGCTATGCCGGAACTTAATACTAAATTTTTTCCCGCGAAAAACGTAACCGTTAAGCTGGGTGTTTGATCTCAATATATCAACTGACTGAATTTAATCCTGCAAGGATTAGGCTTTATACAGCCCGTGGTTTCAACCACGGAAACCATACCCACCACGATATTTCGTCCTGAAGGGACGAAGGATTACAAATCCCCCCGACCTTTCAGGGCGGTGACAATTTTCATTCTTTACCTTGGGTTGAAACCCAAGGCTATATAAACTCTGCCACCTTCGGGGCATAAATTCGATTTTTTAAAATACCCAGCTTAACGGTTACCGAAAAACGCGAAAATATAAATCCCCATCCAATCTATTTATTTCATCGGAATCGAAATCGGGGTTAATATGCCATGCTGAGGCGGCTTTTCAAACCGAGAAAAATGAACGGTGGGAGAACCAAGATTTTTAGAATTCCAACAAATTCACGATTTAGCCCATTATAAAATATCATAAAAATGTTTTAACAAAGTTCAAAGCATCTTTCCCAACATAGTTTTTTGACAAAGCCAGATGTAGCCGCCCCCATGTTGGGGGCGTACACGGCCAACATGGCCGTGGCTACAACAAATTTGCGCATCCGACAGACGGATGCTTTTTCCCGCAAGGAAATACAACAGATATTTTTTGTTTCATTGAAAAAATCAAACCGTCCTGCACTTTATTATTTTCAACTTTAGGAAATATTGCATGAACATACTTGGGATAGAGACAAGCTGTGACGAAACCGCCGCAAGCGTCGTGACGGATGGGAGAAAAGTGCTCAGCAATGTCGTAGCTTCACAGATAAAATTTCACTCGAAATACGGGGGTGTTGTTCCGGAACTCGCTGCACGAGAGCACCTCAATGCGATCGAACACGTAGTAGACGAGGCGCTCGACTCTGCGGAATTCGCAATTTCGGATCTTGACGCGGTCGCCGTGACAAATGGCCCCGGGCTTATTCCATCACTTCTTGTCGGGCTCAATTTTGCAAGGGGGCTCGCAGCCTCGCACAAGCTTCCACTTATCGGGGTCAACCATTTCATGGCCCATATCTATGGCTCTTTCCTGGAAAACCGCACCGGAGAACTCGACGACAAGGCGACATTCCCAATTGTTGCGCTTGTCGTGTCTGGAGGGCACACAGCTATAGTTCTCGTCGGAAATGATGGAAGCGCGAAACTGGTTGGTACGACTCTTGACGATGCCGCCGGCGAGGCGCTCGACAAGGCGGCGAAAATGCTCGGGCTCGGCTATCCGGGCGGACCTGTCATCGAGAAGATGGCGAAAAACGGGAATCCTGCGAAGTTCGCATTTCCGCGTTCCCTCACTGGTGCCGCAGGCAAGGCGCTCGACAAAAAAGACAGGTTCAATTTCAGTTTCAGCGGCGTAAAGACCGCACTTTACTACCATTGCAAAAAATATGCCGAATCCGGTGCCGGTCCGATCGAAGGCGAGCTGCTCTTCGACACCATCGCCTCATATCAGGAGGCCGTGACAGATGTCCTTGCAAAAAAAACTTTCGCCGCCGCAGACGCATTCTCCGCAAAATCCGTCCTGCTCTGCGGGGGTGTCGCATGCAATTCGCTTCTGAGAAGCAAATTCCAGAAACGGGCTGGCGATAAGATGAAACTTATCATTTCGGAGCCGAAGTTCTGCACCGACAATGCCGCAATGGTTGCGGGTATGGCGTCAAAACTGCTCGCGAAGGGAAAAACCGACAGGATTGACATTGACTCCTATTCGAGGCTTCCTGCATTCGAGAAAATCCCGTTCATATGAAGCATATTCGGGTGATGCACTGGTCGAAACTTTCCCTGCCGCTTATGATGTCAATCTCGACTCTCATGAAGAACAACTGAGTTTATCTGACCGAATCGCCTTGCGGTTTAGGGTCAGGAGAAGCGACCTTATTGGCCTATAATTATTTCGTATTCATCATGGGAACCAATCCACACCCATATGAAGTCATCGTCATCCTTGTATGCAAGAGCCCGATAATTGCCTCCCACTCGGACTGACCACAAAGCCCCGACCTTCTTGAAATGTAGAGAAGGATGAACTGGGTTGGCTTTTAATATTTCAAAGTTTTTCTTGGCAAGTGCATGTACGGGAGACGGAAGCTTTTCTAAACATTCCCAAAATCTTTTAGTTGCCTTGTGCATCAAATGGGCTTCAAGGATTCATATTTCCTTTCTGACTTTGCTTCTGAGATTAAAAATGACAAAGCCCCTGAATGGGAATCCCGCTCAATTTGTTTGTCCCATTTTTCCCAGTCATGTTCCGTGAACCATTGTCTGAACTTGATATAATCAGGTTCGGGCAAATGATCAACAGCTTCCTTGATTTTTTCTATTTCCATCGTAATCATAATAATTATTTTATCATGGGATTGTCCTTTGTCAAGGGATGCAAGTGTAAACCAGCAGGAGACTACGTAAGCCAATTATTACTCCGGCTAATGTCCGAGCTTACCTGACCGTGCCGTCAGGCAGGTTAGGGTCAGGTGAGGCGTCCTTGTACGAGCTTTATTCTTTCTTTGCATTCTTTTTTCATATCCTCGTACTTATGAATAAACTCTTCACATTTCTCTGTTGCTTTCGGATTGTTACATTTTACTCTTCCTGCTCGTTTCCCTAGAAACTCATAATATTCGTTGTATTCCCAGCATAATTCCCAGGAACCGCCACCAGATGGACCTAATGTTACATTCGGTAAAGCTGTTTCTAAAAAAGCATATTCTTTAGTGTCTAAAGTTGCTCTGCCAATTTTTATCCTTTTTAACTTCTTCAATTTTAATATCGGAAGAAATGCAGGGAAATCAGTTTTGTTCGTTATAAATCTTAAGGCAAACACTTCCAGACTTTGTAATCCTTCCAAAAAAATAAAATCTTTAATTGGTTGATTCCAGTCAAGAGTTCCGTCAATAAGTAAATATTTTAGGCTGTCAATACCGCTTAATCCACTAAAATCATTTACACCTCGGAGATTTTCGAAATGTAGTGATTTAAGTTTTTTTAATTTATTAAATGGAGATAGGTCAGAGAATCCTGAAACATACTCTAAAACACACTCTTTGAGGTTTATAAGGTTGGTTATGAAGTCAATGTTATTCGGTTTGGCATGGGTTATTCTTAATCGTTGTATTTGGGGTAAATTACCAACTGCTTCTAGTTGTTCTTTACTAGGTTGATGCAAAGTTAGTTCTTCTAAATATGGAAGTTCATAAACTTGTTTCCAATATTTGTCATCACGGCTGATCGTTATTATCTTGACATCTTTTTTATTTAGGATTACTTCGTCTATGGAATACGCAAATCGGTTAATGTTTGGAACAATTGTCCAATAATTACCGTCTCGATCTAATAAGTCTGCAAAATGATGTTTCATATTCTATTGATGCCAACTATGATTATATATGGAATTCCTGTTTTGCCGGTAACATACACAGGAAATATCGGGTGATCATCCGAACAGATCGGAATGAGTCCCTGTTCGTTCAAGCCTCAATGACTCACTGTCGGCGGTATAAATCAGAATCCAGTCTGATTCAACATGGCAGTCATGTGAAGGCTTCCAAACTCCGAGCAAGGGATGATCTTTATGTTTTGCTTCAAGTGCAGTTCCGGATGCCAGTTTCGTCACGATCGTCTCGAGTTTTCCCATATCCTTCCCACGCTTCCTCATCCGCTTGACATCACGGACGAATTGTGTGGTCTGAGAAATCCTCTTCATTTCTTCCAACTCTCAAACATGTCATCCAGAGATTCGAATTCCTGAACCTCTTCTCCGCGACGGCTCTTCTGAAGAGTTGTCGCCGTGCATTCATTCGGGACATCCAAGGTGAATGGAAGCCCATGCCTAAGCGTGATCTGCCGATAAAAAACTCTAATCGCTTCGGTTGGACTGAGTCCGAGTTTATGCAGAACCCCTTCAGCCTGGCGTTTGATATGTGGTTCTATTCTCGCATGTATTATTGCTGTTTTCATAAGCGTATTGTATCACATATGCAACACATAGTCAAGTATCTTTAAAAATTTATTTTCTTAGCCAACTGTGATTTTATGTAATTTCTGCCTTGCCGGAAATATACACTGGAAATGCCTCAAGATCAACCGGGAAAGGGTGGTGAAAATCATCCGAGGGGGAATCTCATATGAAGCATATACGGGTGATGCACTGGTCGAAACTTTCCCTTCCGCTTATGATGTCAATCTCGACTCTCATGAAGAACATTGGGATGTCTCTGCGGTCGAGTCGCGGAATTCGCACCGCGTCCTTCTCAGTCGTCACGATGATTTCGACACCCGCCTTCTTGGCATTGTTGATGAAGTCAATAATTTCCTGCTGGGTATATCTGTGGTGATCGGCATAGTCATGTTTGTAAACTATTTTTGCACCTGTCCTTTCAAGAAAAGTCTCGAAACTTTCCGGGCACGCGATTCCGCTCAGTGCGGCGATTCTTCTGCCCTTGAGATGCTCGAGAGGCAGCCTTTTGTCCCTTGTGTAGATGTCCTCCAGGTACATTGGCTTGTGTCGGCATTCGACTATTTCAGCCTTCCTGTTGTGGTGCCTTATGAAGTTCTTCAGGTGCCGCATCCTGTTGCTGCCGTCGGACTTGGTGAGGAATATGTAATCCGCGCGGCGGATGTTCTTGATCGGCTCCCTGAGCAACCCCCGTGGAAGGACATTATGGTTGTGAAAGGGAAACGTGGAGTCAACGAGAAGTATGTTTAGGCGCGGCTTCAAGTCGAGATACTGGAACCCATCATCCAGGATAAGAGTGTCCACCCCGTATTCGTTGATTGCGTATCTGCCAGATTTCACCCTGTCCTTGTCCACCAGCACGATTACATTTTTAAGGTTCGATGCCAGCATGTAGGGTTCATCGCCCGCCGTCGAGGAGTTAAGGAGAAGATTCTGCCCGTCCGAGACTACTCTTGGCGGCACCTCGTGCTTCTTGGATTGGAATATCTGCTGAATTTTCTCGAGAAAGCTTCTGTCTTTGCTTTTGTATCCTCTGCTCAGGACGGCGACTTTTCTTCCTTTCTGGCTCAATGTTCTGGCGAAAACCTCCACGACAGGGGTCTTGCCAGTCCCTCCGCAGGTGACATTTCCCACGCTGACGACGAGGCAACCAAGGGTCTTGTATCTTATTATTCTCTTGTCGTAGAGCCAGATGCGGAACTGAATTGCTAACCTGTAGAACCTGGAGAACACGAAGAGCGCAGAGCTCGTGATCATATCGAGACCGATATGGCGCTTGCGGTTTATTATATGCAGGAAATACCCCTGCGTATCCTCCATTATCTCACTGAAAGTCATTTGTCTCCAGGCAAAATATTAAATACTGTACTGTGCTTAAACTTCTAAAATATAGGAGCTATTCCGGACAATTCAACAGCCACTTAAATGTAGCCGCCTCCATGTTGGAGGCGACTGCACGGCCAACATGGCCGTGGCTACAAACTATTTACCGATATAACGCAACGTTGGATAATTTGAAAAGATCTGGCAGCCGTGCAGTGAAAAAAGTTCAAAGTTGGTGAAATTCAGCCAGCGTCTCTGCAAGGATATTTTTTACCTTCTCATACGCTCCCGGGCCCGTGCTTTCCCTTGATCCTGCAATGTTCAGCACTATTTCATCCTTTTCGAGAGATTCCAGCCACTTGCAAAAATCCTTCACGAGAACTGATTCCTTTCCGTTCAGATCAAAATGCCTGAAAGGTTTCCCGTGTCGTTTCGCATAGATGACAGTTGAGGCCGAACCACCAAGAGGAGGTCCGAACGTGAAAACTGCGGTCATATCGGAGTCGAGAACATTTTTTTCGGTTCTTTCGGTGTAAAAGGATGACATTGTCTGTTTCAGACGATATTTCGCGGGGATTTTTCCGTCCTCGGCAAAACGTCCACGCGGGCACCATCCGCCGTGGAGGATACCCGCCTCGACGGCAGCATCGAGGCCAGCTCTGTCCGCTCCGGTCTGTCCTCCTGACACAATTTTAACAATCCTTTTCAATCTCGTAACCTTTGCATTAAGAAATGATCATCATACAGGAACATACAATAATAGGGTCAATGAGGAGTTCGACACGAATTTCACTAATTCACACAAATTTTAATTTGCATCTAAAAAAAACTGTGTTTTTATGTCTCTGTGGTTAATTTAAAAATGGGGAATAAATGAAAAATAAAAATGAAAATGTTTATCTCGGACTTGACATAGGCGGCACAAAACTTCTTGTCGCAGCAGCCGATCTCAAGGGGAATATCCTCAAGGAGTTACAGGCTCCCACCCCGAGAAACTTCAAGGAAGGGATTGAACTGCTCAACAATATGGCATCGGAAGTTTGCGAGAATCGCAAAATCTTGGCGATCGGAGCGGCCGCAGGCGGACCGCTCGACTGGAAAACCGGCATCATCTCCCCACTGCATCAGCCGGAATGGCGGAATGTTCCACTAAAGGAAATTATGCAGAAGAAATGGAAATGCCCATTCTATGTTGATGTTGACACCAACATTGCGGCGATCGGAGAATATTATTTTGGAGAGAACAAGGCGGAATGGTTTCTATATATGACGATAAGCACTGGAATGGGAGGCGGCTTCCTTCTGAACGGCAAGATCTACCGTGGTAAAGATGGTGCTCATCCAGAGATAGGGCATCAGGCAATAAATTTCAAGTGTTCCCATCCCGAAAACATCCATTGCGAATGCGGTGCGCCCGACTGCATCGAGGCGCTTATCTCAGGCAACGGCATACGGCGGATATACGGCAAACCAGCCGAAAAACTTACCGAAAAGGAATGGGATGAGGTCTCATACAATCTTGGACAGGGCTTGAGAAATCTTGCCACCATTTATCTTCCTGATCTGATCGTGATAGGGGGCGGAGTAGCCTGCGGCAGAGGGGAAAAACTCCTCGCCCCGGCGAGGAAAATCCTCGAAGATCACATCCGTATCGTGCCGCTTCCGGAGGTGCGTATCAGCCACCTCGGATACCACACGGCCATTAAGGGATGCATCGCCGTCGCAATGCACGGCCTGGAATGATATTCTGTCCATGTCTCAAATGGATTTGCGTTGGAGTACCTCACATCTCATTTGATACAAATAAATTGTTCACCGAGAATAGCGGTGGTGAAGCCGGATCATGGCATGCTTACCAGATCAACATCGTTTTGTCTTATCAGAGCAGATACAATCTCCTTGAGTCAGCAGGAAGAGAACAACTCGATAAAATAGGAGAGGCATTATCAAGGTATATTGGAGTGCCGTTCAAGAAATACGATAAGGACATTGGAAAATGAGCTTATTTTGGTAAGCATGTTTTCGTGATCGTCCTCGTAATCGAAGAATGGGGTCAACCGATTACGACAACGATAGCGATAACTACAGCGAGAATTTATTTTGGACACTATTGTAAAAATATCGTAATGCGTCATTTTACTCCTAAAACCGCTGCTGGAGGGTCGAGTTCCACCTCGACCGCTCTATGGACGGCGTGGAAGCCGTCCCTCCAAAAAGACCATTTGGCGAAAAAGACTGACGGGGTACAAAATATCATCCCACTATTCTGTACATTTATAAAACAGTGGTTATGTTATTCCCACTGGAAAAATGGCAGGCATTATATTATAGGTTAACAGCTGAAAAGCTTAATAACAACTAACAACAGAAAGGAAGGTGTCGAATGACAACGTATCTCATGTTCGGAAAGTATTCCTTGGAGGGCGTCAAGGCAATTAGTGCGAAACGCACAAGCAAAGCCATGGCCATTATCAAACAGAATGGCGGGAAATATAAGGGTGGATTCGTAATGCTTGGAAATCCCGACCTGGTGGTAATTGTAGATCTGCCCGATATGAAGAGCGCAGTAAAAGTTTCGACGGCCTTGAGCAAACAGATGGGGATTTCATTCAGGACAGCCCCTGCCATGAGCATAGAGGACTTTGATAAAATCATTAAATAAAAATTTTCACGATTTGTCCTGCAACTGAAGGATCACCCTCTGCGAGTGCTTAATAGTAGATCAATACTGATTTGCAATCAACGGGATAGTAATAATGTGTGCATATTTGTTGTAGCCACGGCCATGTTGGCCGTGTTCGCCCCCAACATGGGGGCGGCTACAGCAGTTTTCACAGCATTTTATCGACTTGTCTTATGATTGCAACTCCGAACATAATTCTCCAATTTAGTCCTCCGCAGGAGGTTATATATTGTGGCCCAGTGGCGTCAGCCTTGGGGAAATCGTCAAACTTTCAATTTCCCTTTTTTCACGAGCCATTCCAGGACTTTCTGTATCTGGATGTCCCAGTATCCCCAACTATGATCCCCCTTGCCTTCGTCATAATGCAGATCATATTTCAATTTTTCCAGATGGCTTCGGAATCTGAGATTGTCCTTGTAAAGAAAGTCCTCCGTGCCGCACCACTGGAAAAGTATCGGTCTTGGTCTCTTCTTGTCGGACGCGAGTTTCTCCGACAGGTGGAACAGATCATTTTCAGTGCCAATTATCTTATTACCGAAAATTTCCGCTCCCTCCCCAGGGCTATTTTTTTTTGCAAAATATTCAACATCAAGAGCGCCCGACAGGCTTGCCGCGGCGCAGAACTTTTCGGGACAAGACAATGCCAGCTTGAAGGCGCCATATCCCCCCATGGAGAGTCCTGCGGCAAAATTGTCTTCTCTCCTGTCTGAAACCGGGAATAATGAGCTGGCGATTTCAGGCAGTTCGGAACTAATAAAGCTCCAGTACTTCAGGCCGTGTTTCATGTCGGTATAAAAACTTCTCCCCACGGCGGGCATCACAACTGCGAGGCCAAGACTTGAAACATATCTTTCTATGGAAGTCCTTCTCAGCCAGATAGTATGGTCGTCAGACAAGCCATGCAAAAGATAAAGGACCGGATGCTTCTTTTTTTTCGAAGTTCCTTTCATCCCAATCTGGTTTTTCGTCTCCTGTGGCAGAATTACGGTCATGGAACAGGACAGAGATAGCGTGTCAGAGAAAAAATCACAGTTTATGAGAGCCATAGTTAGATTTTCCTTTCCTTAGTTGTTAATATACAGCAGATCAAATAAGTTGACGCTGTAGCCGCCTCTGTGTCAGAGGCGGCCACGGCTGGCACAGCCGTGGCTACAGGTTCATGCCAATTTATTTAATTCATTTCATAATGATTTTTTTTCGTTCTCCAGGAGCTTGATCTTCAGGCCTGTGCCGGCACCGAAACCGCCTAATGATCCATCGGCATTAATTATCCTGTGGCATGGAAAAAAGAGCGGGAACGGATTTTTATTCATCACGTTTCCGACAGCGCGCGAGGCACCGGGCGAACCTGCGAATTTCGCAAGTTCCGAGTAGGATGCAGTTTTTCCGAAATACACATTTCTGCGAAGTTCGCATAATACTTTCCTCTCGAAATCTGTGAGCTCCGAAATATCAAGATCGCCAACAGGCAGGATCTTCAATTTCCCTTCGAGGAAATCTTTGACTTTGCTGGCGATAAGCAGCATCTGTCCGGTAGCCCGCCATTTCATAGTATCTTTCAATGGCAAGTCCGAGATCTCAAGTCTTTTCAGGCAGAATCCTGGAGATGACACGAAGTGGAACTTGCAATACAGGAAGAAAATCCTGCAGGTGTAGGACTCCCACGAGTGCAGTTGAGAATTATTTTTTCTCATTGTCTTCTTTCATATGGTGGCTTCGTTGTCCGTTCACCGTTGCCTGTTCATCGAAAAGATGAAAATCTTTGCGAGCAACTGTTTTGGCCGAAACTTTTTCGGAACGCTGGCATCCTTGCCGGCATTTACTTAATTTTAGCCGGCAAGGATGCCGGCGTTCCTATTGATTTATTCTGAAAATTCGGTCTTGTTTCTTTTCGCGGGACGGCTAAGAAACGAGGCTTCGTTGATAAAAACTGGTTCACACCTCTGTCCATCGTAAACTATTTTTGTGATCCCCGTGTTATAGACCACCTCCATATAGATTTGAGGACACATCAGATTGACAATTCCCGCGACGGAAGCCCAGTGCCCGAGGCAGACGATTTTCTTGCCTCTTACGTGGTCGCTCAAGAGGTGGTTTTTGAGCATTCCGAGGCGTAGAGTGAGCGCCTGCGAATCCTCGTTCTTATATGGCCACCACTGATCGTCAGGATAGTCCATGTCGAGAATATTGTCGTTCGTGGCGGCTATTTGCTTGAGAGATGGCAGTTTGACCCTGTTCAGCGGGTACCACTCGACGGCAAAAAACTCGTGCAGGGCTGGCTCCAGGATGATTTTTGTGTTCGCGTTTTTTGCTATGGCCTGTGCTGTACGGACAGTCCTTTTAAACGGGCTTGAATAGATGACGGTTGTGGAATCGCAGTGCTTTTTCATGAACTCGGAACATTCCGCGGCCTGAACATATCCTGCCGGGGAGAGATCGGGGTCGTATCCACTGTCAATGCCAATATTGCCGAGCGATTCGGCATGTCTTATGAAATAGAAGTCTTTTCTTTTTTTAAACAGGTCATTCATATCTTAGAGCCCTTGCAGGGTCTAGTGACGCTGCGCGCCAGGCTGGGATAAACGCCCCAATAGTGCACAGAATCACAGAAACTACGCATATTACTGTGACATCGCTGACCACTATTGAAGCCGGAAGCTGGCTGAAAAAATAGTATTTAGCAGGAAAAATGTCTATTCCCGTATAATGTCTCAATGCAAAGAGGAGGTTGTTGCGCCAATGAACGACGGAACACCCGAGGAGGGAGCCGGCAAATGTCCCCCCTACCCCGACAAGAAAGCCCTGTAGGATGAAAATCCTCATTATGAATCCGTAGTCGCCGCCCAGCGCCTTGATCAGGCCGATCTCCCGCGTTTTCTGCAGTACCACCGTTATCAGCGTGTTCGAAATGCTGAATGCTGCAACTAGCACAATGAATATAAGAAGAAAAAACATCATGTTCTTCTCGACGTCGAGAACACCGAGGAACTGGCTGTTCATTTCCTGCCAGGAATATACGTCGAACCCTTGGTTGCCGAGTTTATCCCTCAGAATCGAAAGCTCCTTCTTGAGGTTGAAAGGATCCTTTACACGAACGAAGATAGAAGTGGCACTGCCCCATGGCATGTCGAAAAGCTCGTCCGAGTCGTCTATGTTCATTATGATGGTGGAGCTGTCGAAATCATATTTCCCCATCGAGAATGTTCCGGCAACCTCGAACTCGTTCGGCAGATAGACCTTTTTCGTGTCTGTTATGTTTATTTTCCCCTTACCGTCGTAATTCACCATCTTGGCAATTTTTTCCGGCGAGTGGATTATTATCTTGTCTCCAATGCCGACACCGAGTTCGCGCGCCGTGAAACTTCCCATAAGCACCTGTCCTTTTTCAAGCGAAAAGCTTCCCGACGTGATGAACTTGTCAACGGGGATGCTTTCGAGGGTCATCGCTGGGGTAAGCCCGATGACCTCCTTCGGGAAAAGATTCTTGCCACGCTGGACAAGGGCGGGACGGTTGACAACAGGGGCACCCTCGCAGCCCGCCTCCTTTATCGTCTTTATGAGCGAGTCCGGATTTTTTATGGGAACCCTTCTCATATCGAAGACCTGGATGTGCGCCATCGTCTGGAGGATTTTATCCTTCATCTCTTCCGTGAAACCAGTCATCACTGCGATCACCACTATCAGGACGGCCACACCCAGCATCACCCCGATGAGGGAAATGAGAGTGATCACCGAAACCGCATTCCTCTTGGGTTTGAGATAGCGCCACGCAAGAAACAATTCTGTTCTAAGATTCATATGTTCCGTGTTGTCACATGTTAAGCAAAAATGGAATATATTTCAAAATGCGAATCTTTCCAGCCCCGGGCGAAAAGACTTCAAGATTTCACATTGCCAAGATTCAAGTAATTTCTTCTCACTTCTCCGTCTGGCCTGCGGGATATCCGACAGTCTGGGCAAGAACAATCTTTTTAACCTCGGAAAGTTTCAGTGCTTCGGCCAGCGCTTTTTTGTCGCCTATCATGCCGCGCACAACTGTCGCCAGGCCTTCGGACGCACAAAAGAGATATACGTTCTGACTGATAAAGGCGGTGTCCGCAGCAGAATACATTGTCTGATCTTCCGGAGAAGAACCTTTCATCTTTGCCGTGTCCGCCACAAATACCAGGTTCATCGGAGCTGTCGGAACGAACTCCTGAGGTCCAGTCATTTTGCGCAAATCCTTGTTGACAATCGCTTTAAGACTGTTTGTCTTCGCATCGTAGAAATATGCGCCATCCTCCATGACAACATAGATTTCAATCTCCTGCCAATTCCTGGTCGAAGGCGCCGTGCGCTTGTCGGAATCAGGACGGTTGATGCCATCCGCCGCCCAGAGAAGATCTGAGACAAGCTGGAGTGGAAGTTTCTTCGTGCTGTATGCCCGGATGCTCTGCCGTTCCTTAAGACATTGCATCAGTGGTTTTCCCCCTTCCATCTTTGGCACAGGAAGACTGATGTCCTTAAGTTCCTGCGCTCCTGCGAAATTCGCAAACAATGCCATCGCCAACACGATCAACAACGAATTTGTTTTCATCCCTATTCTCCTTTTTTGTTCCATCCTAAAACACAATTTTCACATACTATAAATTTATCCCAGAGGGATTACTGCGATTAGCCGGGGGTAAGCCCGTTCAGGGCGACACCCCCGGGAATGGATATAAAAACATTCCGACCCCGGCAGGGAGTCGCAGAAAATTCAATATGCTTTCTGCCAATCATTTCATTTCCTTCATTTTTTCTGGCACCGCCACTGAGGTGCATTATTTTTCTTTCTGATCCGGTGGTATCTGCCTCGTTCCTCGACCTCAACCACCGGCGAATGGTTGTCAACCTTCCGGATTGTATTTTACTTCAAAGTTCAATGTTGAACGTTCGAAGTTCTTTCTTACCTTATAGATAGTATCCGCTGCCGACAACCCATCCAAAGGGTTTGAACTCCAGCACGTATGATCTCTTGGGGCTTGCTGTTGTTTCTCCCATTTTCGAGAACAAGTAATTGACATATCCTCCACCGACTTTCCCCTTTGCGAGAAACTCCTTGACGTAAAAGTAGCCCTTCTGATCCTTGTCTTCAAGGCGGTTTCTTCCCTCCACATCTTTCCGGCCGTAAAGGACAATATTGACACCTTCCGTGGTATCCGCCCAGAAATATCCTTCATTTCCATATTTAAGTTCACGCAGGACATCTGCTCCAAGCTTCTTTGCCTGTTCAAGTGTCATTTCCCCGGCTTGCTGCTTATTATAAATCGCCTGAAGCATGCTGACCGCTGTTTCGACTTCACTTTTGATCAGGACATCCTTTGCGTCAGGATTCTCCAATGCTGCATTTTGGGCGACAATTGGAAAGCTCCAAGCTGTGGTGGCAATAAGTGCCAACGCCACCAACGATTTCATTTTCATACTTACCCCCCTGACATGTTTATTTTTATTCCAGATTTGTGAACTTAACCGGCTACGCCGGGACTTATGTAGCCGCCTCCATGTTGGAGGCGACACGGCCAACATGGCCGTGGCTACAAGTTTCAAGCCATACGGCATTCCTTCGAAAAATACAATTTCCTATACGATGAACTTAATCCGCCTCGGCGGAGACTAATGTAGCCGCC
>CAIQLG010000313.1 GCA_903872565.1 uncultured Lentisphaerota bacterium
ATCGTTTAGTGAAGCGTCTGGCAGTTTCAGCTTCGGTTCTGGCCGCCGCCAGTTTCTGCGGCTGCACCTCTGAACACCAAGACACCAAGACTGCCGCCAAACCGGATGCAATTGCCGCCAGCCTGGTGCTGGCCGAGAATGGCAAGACGGACTACCAGATCGTGATCCCCGACAAAGGCAGGGAGGAGATCGTTGACAACTGGCTCTCCGCAGCTGCGAAGCTGATGCAGGCGACGTTCGAGAAGAACGGTTTCAAGATCGGAGTCGTTGAGGAGGCGGCGAAGGCGAAGGACAAGCCTGGCATCTACCTCGGCGCGACAGGGTTCGCAAAGGATAACGGCATCAATGTCGAACAGCACGACGACTGGACGTATTACCAAAAGGCCGTCGGCAAGGATCTTATCATAGCCGGTAACGACAAGAAGGATCCAGTCAACACCATCCGGGGCACGAAAACTCCGCTCGCCCTGCTCGGAACGGTCAAGGGTGTCTGCGACTTTCTGCGCGAATATGCAGGCGTGCGCTTCCTTTTCATAAACATGGAACAGGAACAGTACTCCAATGGCGACAAATGGGCCACATACGACACAGGAAACACATTCAACAAGGACGGCTCCCTCAAGATAGATACGAGAAGCATTGCGTTCATCCCGGCGAAAAAGATCGCGGTGCCGGAAAAACTCGACCTCAAAAAGACACCGATGATGCGCGCCAGCAGTGACTACCCGTATGAGACACTCTATCGCATCTCGATGAATTTTTTCCCGGCGCTGAGCATTGTCCAAGGGGGGAGCGTCAGTTGGAGCGGTGCCGTCCCGCCCGGCGAATACGCCAAGAGCCATCCGGAATATTTCGCGCTGACCAAGGACGGGAAACGCGCCTTGGAGTCTGATGGTAATGGCAACACGATGTATTGCCCGTTAAAGAACGGCGTGCAGGACCTGATGTACAAGGAAGCGGAAAAACTGATTGCGGACGGCAGGAAAACGATTACGATAGGCTGTATTGACGCCTATGGGCTTAGTCAGTGCAACTGCGAAGAATGCTGCAAGCTTTTCGGCATGAAGGCCGAAAACTGGGATCAGATCTGGGCCAGAGGCCGTTCAGGCAAGCTCTGGCAGGCGTTTTTCAAGATCACGGAACGCATACGCGAAAAATATCCGGATGTGAAGATCGTTATGCTTAACTACCAGGACACCCCGATATCCGCAGAGATAATCAAGAAATTTCCGGAGAATGTGATCCCACAGATACAGTTCGCCTCGCAGCTCGATTTCGACAGGCTAAAAGGCGTTGAATTTCCTGCGGGAATCTGCGGCTTCGAGGAGACCTTCACCACATTCGGGCAGGCCGGGCCGTATCTGCCGGAACGGACACCCGAGCATATCGCAGGAGTCGTGCAGGCCATGGCGCGCAACAACGTGAAATGGTCTTCGCGGGACGGATGGCTTGGCGCTGTGCGCGGCATGCAGGCTCCAGCCTACTACGTCTACGGCCGCATGATGGACGACCCCTCGGCCGACTGGAAGGCCATCTACAAGGAGTTCTGCACAGCCGCGTTCGGCAACGTGGAATCGCAGATGACAAGTTTCTTCGACCTCCTTCATCAGCAAATCGCGGTCTATTCCGACTTCTTTGGTGTCA
>CAIQLG010000314.1 GCA_903872565.1 uncultured Lentisphaerota bacterium
AAATTCAACTTGTTTCCCCACAGAATAACGACTTCATCTTCGCCATCCTTAACTTTTGTGCCCACCCTTACCATGCGGACATTGGCGGTGCTGGAAAAATTTGGATCCATGCCGACATATATCTGGAAGGTCACGCGCGTAGACGGTTTGGCGTACAGCAGGAAAAAGTTGTAGCTCTTGTTCTTTTCGAAGACATTGAGGTTGTGAAAAATCTTGGTCGTATCCCCGTAGAGAGGTGTTCCTTTGACCTGGGTGTCCCTGCTGACGGCTGTGTCGATATAGTATTTTCCAAGGTTGGCAATCAGGGTACTGCGCTGCCAGATTCCCGCTCCCATCATGCGGATACTTTGCCCGGGATCTTTTTTCTTTCCTTCCTTCTCCTCCTCGGCGGTGTAATACTGCCGGTAAATAGGCACGCCGTAACAGTTGCGCTGATCGCACGAATTGCACCAGGTGTTGTCCTTGCAATAGTCATCCCCGGCACCGGGCTTGAACTCGTTGGGGTAAACGACCGCCGTCACATAGTCGAAAGGCGCCTGAAAACAGGTTTGATCGGAACCGCATTCCATGGTCAGGGTCGGCGCCAGAAAGAATTTGTCCTTGTTAACCGCGATGGTACCTTCGAAATCCGAATAGGGAAGGCTCTTGGCGCCGGCAAGCCCGGCAAGCGAGCCGTCGTTGTCGTTGAGTTCCGTCTGACGATCCACATCGGTAAAGTCTTTGGCAAAGAGTTCGGATTTTATCCCCGGATAGTAGCAGTAGTCGCGCTCGACCCAGTTTTCATTGACTTCGGCTGTGCCCGGTTTAAAGAGCGGCACAATGATATAGTGGCGCAGGTCCACCTTGTCGAAATAGAGATTCCGCGAGTGGAAAGCGGGGGGATAGTAAAACCCGTTGGGCTGTTTCCAGCCGATGGCTGCGTTAGGCAGGATGCACTGTCCTTTATACGGGTCCTCCTTGGCCCTGGGAATGCTGAGCGCACGGAATCCCGAGCCGTACATATACTGGCTGTTGCACTGGCCTTTGCCGCAATTATCCACGGGGAGCTTCCTGATCTGCAGATAGGCGTTATTCTCCTGGTAAACAGGACCGTCGTAAATATTATAGAGCCGCTGATACACGCCAAACGTATCGATTGGCATGGAAATCCCCTCCGCCTTGGACAGGCAGTAACCTCTGTCCGGTGAATAGGCGCAGGCCAGGCCGTTTGGGTATGTATTGAAAGGACCGGCCGGTGACGCATAGGCGTTGCCGGGGGTTTGCTTGTTCGACGGATCCCAGGGCTGCGTGTTTCCGATAAAGACGCTGTTCCGCGTCAGGGCCCAGTAGCCGTTGATGACCTGATCGTAGCTGCCGCCCGACACCATCGTCAATCCGCCGTTGAGCACATCGGTCAGTGCGCTGTCGGTCACCAGAAACCAGTTGGCCCGCAGCCAGATCGCCGCAAAATTCTGCTGCGCCCAGTGGAAAGACGATGTGTAGGAATCGATGACGCTGACCGGACATTTATCGGTATTGCCCTGGAGGCAGACCGATTGATCACATGCCTTGCCGTCGCACAGCGCCGGTGTGTAATTGGCGAAATTACTGGTATCCGGATACAGTGTGGGTTTCTGGTCAAAATAGCTCTGGGCGAACTTATTGGGAATCGGCTGCAGTTTGTAACTCTTGTTCCCATCGTGCAAATCCATGACAACGCCGTTGCACGTAGCCGTGTCGCCGACAGTGATCAGCGAATACTGGGCTGTGGAGCAGAAGTTCCCGCGGAAAGATTTCAGCGGTGCCTTGCCATAGGGCTGATCGCGCTTTACTCCG
>CAIQLG010000315.1 GCA_903872565.1 uncultured Lentisphaerota bacterium
AATCGAAATGGAGACATTTATTATGAGCACATATCAGGTAAATACGACTGTAAAACCGGATGGAAGCATCTTTTTCCCCATGAAATGGAAAAACATGGCCAACCACGAGGTCAAAATAATAATATTTGATGTGGAGAAAAACAGAAAGCCATAGCCGGATGCAGAGGTATTCTTAAAAGTGAAGGGATTTCGACTTCGGAATACTTCAGATTTAAAAAAGAAGACAAGAAGCTGGAAATATGAAAATGTTTTTCGTGTTGGATGCCTGTGCTTTAATTGCCTTCCCAAACGATGAGCCAGGGGCTGAAAAGGTTGACCACATACAAAATATCCCTCGCTGATTCAATTGCTCTGGCATTGTCTGTAACAAGAAAGGCATCAATTGTTACCGCCGATCATCACGAATTCGACAAAATCGAAAAGAAAGAAAAATTATCGTTCGAATGGATCAGATGATAGATATTATGTTTTTTGTGCCTCATGTGCTTTTTCGTGGCAAAGAATTCCCTTTCCGTGTGATTGGATTACCGCTTACCGACCCCAGATTACCGACAGCCCCCATGCCTTCCCAACTTTTCTTATTGTCAAAATAATAGAAGGTACGACCTAATCCATATCTTTATCACTTTATAATGTCGGGGCCCTTGCCGAATCAAATGATGTATGGTAGAATATGTAGTGGTGGGAAATTTGACAAATTCGAAAATATACTAATTGGAGGAATATAAAATGCCATGCACAATAACACTGGAGTTTCCGGAGACACTGCCTGACGCTCTGCATGAAACTCGGGAGCAATTCGAGCATGAAGCAAAAGTCGCGATGGCAGTGAAACTTTTTGAGTTGAAGCGCCTGTCATCTGGACAAGCTGCCTCACTGATCGGCATCGGGCGTGTCAATTTTTTAATGATGTTAAAAAATTATAATGTTCCTATGATAGACATTACCGAATCGGAACTTAAGTCTGACTTGACTCATGCGTAAAAATACAGATATTGTAATTAACACAGGCCCAATCTTGGCTTTGGTGGCCGCTCTTGGCAGTCTTGACATCCTTGCTAATCTTTACAGGCATGTCATTGTGCCCAAGGAAGTGGCGGATGAAGTTTTGGCTGGCGGCCCAGAGGCATTGGGAGTTCTTGAGTATTGTGGAGCATCTTTCCTTTCCAAAAAAGATTGCGGAATCCATATCAATTCCTACTTGGCTAATATTCTTGATCTTGGTGAAGCTGCTGTGATTCAAACGGCATTGAATGAGAATATACCAACAGTCTGCATTGACGAGTCTGCTGGACGTCGCATTGCACGCTTACACGGACTCAATGTTACAGGTTCCATCGGAATTATCTTGAAAGCGAAGTCCGTAGGATTTTGCACAGAAATGGACATGACAACCTTGATCGAACACATGCGGAGGCATGGAGTATGGGTTAGCCGTCAAACAGAATTGGCCGCCTTAAAACTCAACAAAAAACAATGATTACAAATTAACCTGCAACCCTTGCTGTGAATTTTCTTTTGTCTATAAGATAAACTCACAGCAAATATTCGTTAGTGTCTCTCGTTAGTGTAGATTAGCCTGCCAGGGCGTAGCACTTTGGCGAAGACTGGTGGTTAAAAAGGATTTTTTTGTGCCTTATGTGCCTCTTCGTGGCAAAAAATTTCCTTCCGTAAACATTGGGAATTGAATATCATAGTTTAAAGTATCAACCTGAACTCAGGACTAAATTTCCGTGTGGTCAGAGGTCGGATTACGGACCCCGGATTACCATGGTAGATTATCGGAAATTCAGGAAAATGTGACTCGAACTTCTTGACTTGTTGATAGTGCTGGCTAAGTTAACACAAAGTGCGGATTCACTACAGCAAAGCATTTTTAATTTCATCTATTTTTATTGGAGATTTTTCATGTCAGGCAAATTCATAAACC
>CAIQLG010000316.1 GCA_903872565.1 uncultured Lentisphaerota bacterium
GCTGGAGCATCTTAATCAGACGGAAACGGAGTATCCCGGAACAAACCTACGCATGATATTCGAGGCCGCAGCACGGTCACCACCCAAATAAAAAATAGAAAAATTGTGCCACTAAAAAATCACAGAGGTTCGGATCTCTGAGTCTATTATGATTATTCACAATCAAAAGACAAAATAACCAAGGAGGTTAAAAAATGCTGAAGGTAAAAATAGAGCCGACAAGGGAGGAAATCAAGAGCCAGGGCGGAATATTGCCGGCGGGCAGACTGCTGAATCGTTTTGGATTCAAGCATCTCGATGGCCTTGACAAGTCCACGACAACAGCGGGGGCAGGAAGCGCGATAGAGTCGGGATGACATACAAGGGCGTGATGGGATTTTCTCCGGTCTATGCGTATGTCGGCAATGAGGGGTATATGCTTGATGCGGAGCTTCGCCAGGGTGAACAGCATTGCCAGAACGCTTTTGGCGAAATTTTGCGCAACAACATTTCAATTTCTTCTTTTGCTTTTATGTCGCTTAGCTTTGCTCTTATATGCCTGTGTTAGCCTCTTCGATATTACTGCCCCAGAACGATTGAGCGAGAACCTTGAACAAATTCAACGTTGAGTAGAAGCTCAGAGTCCTCGGTAAACCGCTTCATCCACGCAAGCTTGTCTAATACTCGCTGATCATCCTCACCTGCCTCATCACGATCAATGATACTGATCACACGCCGCTTTACGTCCTCAAGAGTAAGGTCGTCATCGCCGATTTTCAGCAGTTCGGTTTTTTCCAGCTCGTAGAACACATTCAAAAAGAACCGTCCTTTATCATCTTTCAGGATTAGGCGTGGAATCGATTTGAACATCTTTTCCATGGTTTCATCCATTTCTTGGCTTCGCTCCCAGTCAAAGAGTTCTTGGCCAACGCCATCTTCGATCAAAATCCTCGGGTAGAGTGCCACTTTTGCTTCCAGAAAATACGCACATTCTATCGACGGCCCAAAGAAGCCCAACTCGTCGGTGAAGCATTTTCCAAGCGCCGCACCTCCACGCACTAAAAACCCCTCGTTCAAAATTCGGAGGACTGAGAGTGATGTGTTGTAGAGGCAAATATAGAGCAAATTGAGATCATTCTTTCTCTCTTCAGCAATTCCAGGCTTATACGTGTAAATAACATAGGCACAATCAGAGAAACTTCGCAGGTTCCGTTGATAAACAACATGAGGCGACTGCTCCTGTCGGGCTTTGTTGCGGTCAACCTCCTCATGGAATAGCCTATGGATTCTTAGCTTGTCCTGGAAGTCCGTTCTCCTCGCGGTTCCCAGAACATCGAGGAATATGACTGCTCCAGTTTCGTATGATGCTGCGGGGCTCATTATTTTCTCCTTATATAGCTAACAAGTTATTATATGATTTCTGTATATCACTCCGCAGATCCTTTGTTTTTTTGCGGGATTCGCAGAAATGTCTATTCAGACCGTGATATCACCTTTCGCGTAGTATCATAAACTAAGATTTTTACAAACACCAATTTCCCCCATAACTCGGCATTGCCAAGAACTATTGCGCAGGCAAGACGAGCCGGAAGCCAACGTTGTGGCCCCGGTGCGTCGGCGCGCGGTCGAGGCGAAGCGCTGAACGGCAGTACCCGGCATCGCAGTCCCAGCCGCCGCCGCGCAGTATGCGTACAGTCCCAGATTTTGCCCCAACAGTATCCTTTTCAGGTTCTTTGGAATACTCTCCAAACCAGTCGGAACACCATTCCCAGACATTGCCGCTCATGTCGTAGAGTCCAAGCTCGTTTGCCTTCTTCTTGCCGACCGGGTGTGTCTTGCCTCCGCTATTATCCTTGAACCAGGCCACCTCGTCGAGTGTACCCGACCCGCTGTACTTGAAACCTTTCGATGTCTTTTTGTCGCCCCCTCGGCAGGCATATTCCCATTCCGACTCTGTAGGCAGACGAAATGCAAGTGACGAAGACTTCCTGCCGTTCAACTCCTTCATAAAATTCTGGCAGTCCTCCCAGGACACCTGCTCGACCGGAGCATCTTTTCCAACATCCTTGAATTCAGAGGGATTTGCTTTCATCATGTTTTCCCACTGTCCCTGTGTCACCTCGAAGACTCCGATGTAGAAATCCTTTGTCAAAGTCACCTTGTGTTGCTTTCCTGTTTCTCCCATCATAAATGTTCCTGCCGGAATACGCCGCATCACGAGCTTGTCAGTTTTGTACTTGTCATTCTTGAGGAGGTCAGGCGGGGGAGTGGCCGAATATGTAAGTTTGCGACTTTTCAAGTCAACGATCAGATAGTCATTTTTCGATTTGGACTGTGTTCCGGACGGCTTTCCAGCTTGGTCATCTCCCTCATCTGCCATTGACTCTATCATTTCCTCGACTTCCTTTGCTTCCTCGGCCTTCCCGGCCTTCGCCAGCGCATCCTTCCTCATTTTGAGTTTGGCTAGAGTATCCTCCTTCTTGGCCGAGCCGTCCTCGTAGCCCTGCATTATCTGCTCGGCGACTTTATCCCCAGCCATGATCCACGTGGTGGACAATACAACAAGAAAAATTGTGAGTAGCTTTTTCATCTATCCAATTCCCTTAAAATCTCATCTGCCTTGCCATCATAATAATTTTCAGGGTTATTTCGAACAACAGATACCTCGCTAACTCTAAAGGCATTTGCCTTGAGTCTTGAGCTTACCGGATTAAGACAGGATATTTTTTCATCAGCGGGGCGAGCTGGTAAGACAAGGAGATCATACTTTTTTGCGTATTTATCTATCATCTCGTCAACGACCTTATTACTTTCTTCAAAACTCTGTGATAAAATAAATCCTCCCATACCATTGCGAGTGAACTTATGTTCATCTGTCCCTATTTCCAATTTTAGCTTGAGATATTTATTTATTGTCTTGCTTTTACCTGCGTAATGGTAACCAACCACAATTACAGCTTTTTTCATTGTCATCCTCCCATAATAATTTGCGTGTTTTCAAGATAAATAATTTTAGAAAAATTCCTTAATCTGAATAGAACCGAAAAAAGTGCCAGGTATAATGCTTTCATCTTTTCTCTTTCATGTTACTTCCCGAATACCTTCATAGTCTTCAGAGCCATCCCTTCCTCATTCGTCATCTGTATCTTCACATACTGCGCCTTCTTATTGCCTTTGACTGTGAATACGTATTTAGGTTCGGCTTTTTTGAAGACTCCAACCTTTGTCCACTTTTTGCCATCCACGCTCAACAACAGTTCGGCTCCAACAATCTGATTTTGAAGGCCATCCGTCCTATTTTCAACTTCAATTTTTATGATCTCGTAGACTTGTTTCAGGTCAACCTTACACCATTGTTTGCCACCTGCCATCTTTTCTCCCACCGTAGCAAACGCAAAGGCATCATTTCCTTCGCATGTTAAAAATTGGGGTTGCGGAGCTTTGTGATTGCTGCTGATCTCGTAGGTGGCATCCTTGGAAATCCATCCGTCAGGTTGTGTGTTATCCTGTTTTCCGGTATTTTCATCCCCGGCAGCAGAAGCGTCTTTATCACCTTCCAGTTCTGTAATCATCCCTTTAATTTCTTCTGCCGTCTTATCGTCACCGGATTTTTTAAGTGCCTCCATGCGCATCTTCAGTTTATCAACCATGGACTGCTTAATCTTCTCGATCTGCTTCTGCCCATCTGAGACAATCTGCTCAGCCACCTTGTCCTCGGCATTAAGGAGGCCTGCAAACAAGATGGCAATTATCAGCGTGTAAAATGTTTTCATGCCGCTCCTCATTGATTATTGTTTTTCAATCGTGACCTTGTAGACGACTTCGCCGTCGGGAGTTTTCCAACCAGCCCACCCAGAGATAAAACGTAATGCAACATTTTTTACATCTCCATCAAATACATAGGAGAAAGGTGTTTTTGCTGTTCCAACAGGGAGTTTGGCAATGGATTCATCTGGTACATTCGACTTGGGTTTGGAGAATAATTCAATTGCTTCTCCATGGGCAGACGTAGAGTCAGGACTGAACGGTTTTAGGTCTTCCTTACTTGGTGTCAATTCCCCCTTAACATACTGGAATGTTATCTTGTCTCCCTTTTTGAAGTTCCCCAGTTTCGTCCCTCGCTCCTTTGACACCGCTGTTACTGTAATCATCTTTTCCTTGGCATTTCCCTGAACTTCCAAGTCGTCAATCATCGACTGGATCTCTTCCACGGCGTTTTCATCGCCAGTCTTTTGGAGTGCTGCCTGCCTCGCCTTGAGCTTTTCAACTGCTGCCTTTTTCACTTTCTGAATCTGCTCGTCGGAGGACTTGACGATTTGCTCTGCAACCTTGTCGGCGGCCTGGGCTGACAGAAAGAACAGTGTCAATATCAGCATTACGATGATCTTTTTCATTTTATTTATTCCTTATTATTTCTCGATGAACTTTTTAATCTCTTCGGCAGGCAAAGCCTTGTCCAATACCACTAGGTCTTCGATGAGCCCTCCGAAATAATTTCTACCTTTATCGTAGGCTTCACGTCCTACATTGAGTGGATTAGTCGGGGTATTAAGGGTAGGTGATGTTTTCTCTACTCTATTAGATTCAACACCATTGATATAGATAATTTGCGTTTTCCCGTCCCAGGTTGCCGCGATATGAGTCCAACTGTCAACCTCAACAGGATTTTTGCTAGTCAATTGTTCGCCTGCAAGAAAATAAATAAAAGTCGAATCGTTTATGGCTAAAGAAATTGCCTTATTATTCTCACCTTCGCTTATTATCCAGTTTAATCTACCCCTTTTCAGTTTTACCCAAAGCATTATAGTCACATTTTTCTTAATTGACAACGATTTAGGAAGCTCAAGATATGAAGACATTCCATTCAATGAGATAGCCATTCCCTTCCTGCCTTTTACAAAGTCGCAGTCGACATTCTTGATCTTGTCGCTGGGCTTAGCAATGTTTACAACATTCTTGGCTGACTCGTCAATGAAAAGTTGAAGTACTGCATTGGGTATTTTCTTCGGTGGTTTGCTGTCGGTTTTACCCGCCACATCTTGCCCCTCGGTGTTTTTCGTGCTGGCATCAGTTGCGGTTTCGCTTGCATCTGTCTCACCGCCCAGTTCGGCAATCATATCCTCGATCTGCTTGATGTTTTCAGCATTGCCTGTCTTCCTGACGGCATCAAGTCTCAATTTCAACTTTGTGATTCCGGCCTGCTTATCCTTTTCCATCTGTGTCTTGCAATCGTCGAAAATCTACTCCGCGACCTTGTCGGCTCCGATGAGTACAGATGAGAAGAGGCAGAGGACTGCCAACAGGATTGTATTTCTTAAAATGTTCATACCGTAACCCTTTCTTTTTGATACTTTGACTCTCTGACTCTTCTTGTCTTCCGACCTCCTTCTTACACTGTACTTCACCCGTGAACTTGCGAATCTTACATTAAAAACAAAAAAACATCTTTTTTTTATAAATTCAATTTGAGGAAGTCATGTACAGTCAAAATATCTATTCCAAAAACTTTTTTGAGAGAAAGCAAATGGTCGTCTCCAGAAATTATCAGTTTTGAATAACATGAAAGTGCAAGCTCGATAAACATTAAATCATCAGCATCCTCTATTTTTATCGTGTTCGAAAGAGTTTTGATACTTTCAGGAACTTCATATAAAGTCGAAGTCTCAATCAAGGACTCTACGATGGAATCTTTTGATAAGTTTCTACCCTCCAAAATCCGCTTGAATTTATTTCTTGACAAAACGTTCTTGAATTCAGATAAGGTATCTTTGCTTTGTGGCAAGGTGTGATTTTGGAGGACAAAGGCAAGTGCCTGATGCGGTTTACCCTTCCAGAGCACAGCAGACAGAAGAACATTAGTGTCAAAAACAATGTTCACTTTCTGGTCTTTCTCGACAAATGGACTTCCTTATTTATGTCTTCTATAGGTAGAAAAGCCGCATCCGGATTTTTGGCAAAATCTATCAAGGTGTGTGTTTTTTTAATTACAAGATTGTCTCCGGATATGAAAGCTGTGAATTTTTTCTGCCTCCCTAACCATTGCTTGAGCGGAGGAGTCAATTTAATAAAATCGCCATTGGCTGATTGCGAGACTGTTATACTTAAGGATTCCATTTTTTGATCTCCATTTTGATTTTACTGTCTTGAATATATCCCTATTCGTCAATAACTCCAAGTGTTGTTCCTGAAATATTTAATGCTGTCAGTTTGTTTTTCCGAAGGAATTCAACAGAGCCGTCTTAAACGCTCCTGCCGTTCCGTAGAACAATCCATTCCTGTCATAGAGCGCCATGTCTATTGTTTCTGCAAGCTCCTTGTGTATGTCAGGGTTTCTCTTCCTGACGGCGACGGGATCCGACTCCAGTATCTTGTTGAACTGTTCTTCCTCCCTGCCGAGTTCGCGGGGATATGAGCCGGTAAGCATAAAGTAGAGTGTCGCGGCGGCCGACCATACATCTATGTCGGGTCTCGAGTATTTAAAGTTTATCAGCTGCTGCCTGCACATGAATGCAGGTGTTCCACCGAATGTTCCTGTGACCGTGCAGCCGCTAAGCCCCGACAGGTCGAAAGCCTTGGCGAGGCCGAAGTCCGCTATCTTTACCATCACCGGAGACAGTTCGCTTATGTAGATGTTCTCAGGTTTCAGATCCCGGTGGACAAGCCCCGTGCCTGAAGTGGCGGTTCCGTCCTTCAGCTTCACATATGGGATTTCCGCATTGTGGGCGTACTCGAGGGCGTCGAGGATCTGGAATATTATCTGCAGCGCCTCGTTCTGGCCAAGCTTGCCCCCGCTTCGTTTGACATATGCCTTCAGGTCGCCGTACTCCATATATCCCATCGAATAATAGAACGCCCCGTTCGAGTAGCCGGAGTCGAATATCCTCACAATGTTCGGGTGGACTAGCGCTATCGTGTTGTCTATCTCCCTCAGGAAGTCCTCGGATGTCTGCCGTCCCACCTCGACTTTCGGGACCAGCACTTTCAATGCCACTTTGCCACCGCTCTTTTCGTCCTCCGCAAGATATACGGTGGCCATTCCGCCTTCTCCGAGCTTCCTGATTACATTGTATCCGTGAATATTGAAATGGCTTTTCATTTCCAGCTTCTTACCTGAAGATGGTTTATCTGCTGGTTTTTCCGGGAAAAGAAGTTCATCGGAGTTTTCTGTCACATCCTGTATGGCATCGGGCATGCCCATGACAGACTGGAGGGCGGACTTCCTGTAGCATTCCTCGCAGACAAAGGTTCCGTCGCTGCGGCGGTTGACCGACAGCGTTTCCGGGCTGATGGGGTTCGAGCATCGCCTGCAGGAGGCGGAGGCGGAAATGGCCACCTGGAATGTGATTGTTCCTATTTTGATCCTGTCGCCGTGGTTCAATATGTTGACATCCGGAAGCTTCTGGGTTTTTTCGCTGGATTTGGGAGTGTGCGTTTTCAGCGCTACACCGTTGACAATGGTGCCATTGGTGCTGTTGAGGTCCTTTATGGAAACTTCCGGAGGGGTTATGTCGAGGATGCAGTGATAGTTTGACACGCCAAAATCCTCTCCGTCCTCGATCCTTATGTTGCAGTCGTCGGCCCTGCCCAGTATGCAGACCATGCGTTCGTCCGCGCCGAACCTGTCCCCCTTCAGAGGACCGTCCAGAAAAGTGAATGTGACCTTTGAAGACATCCGCCCGTGCTCCTTAAATCCGGAATTTGATGACTTAAGCTAATATGAGTTGGAGATTTTTCAAGAATATCTTCACATATCAAGTGGATTATGGTGCTTGCCTTGATTTGCGTCTTGATAGTGTCAAAGAAGACGGTGGTGTGAAACCACTGTGATTTTTCAGCGACGGCCGTGGAATCCGCCTCCCCGGAACCCTCCACTACGAGATCCGCTTTCGTATCTGGATCTGGAGTAGGAACCGGTATCGCGGGACCTGGAATCCCTGTCTAAGCCATCGTAAGTTTCACGCTCCGGGTGGCGGTCCTGCATGTTGGTCCCCTCCGTCGTGTGCCTGCCGTTTTCCCAGTTGTTCTTCCAGTCGCCCTCCTCGTGCCATTTGTTTCCCGCGTTCTCCTGGGTTCTGGCAGTTCTGTCATTGTTAAGCTCGCCCTTCTTGCCGGTATCGCTCCAGTTTCCGTTGCCATCATATTTCTGCCACTGGCCATTGTCGTCTTTCCTGTAAACATTGCCGTCATGTCCGGCATAAACGTCTCCATTGCTGGCCCTTGCGACGGTGCTATTTCCAGAATGCTCTCCTTCAGCCCACTTTCCAGAAGAAGTTTCAGCCCAGCCTCTCGTGCCGTTCGGACCTGAAACATGTCCGGATGCCGCCCAGTTTCCATCATGCGAGACCACGCTGTTGCCCCACGAGCGGTAGCCGTTGCATCCGCCGCTGTGTGCCGCATAGGTATTGGTGAAGGGGTTGTAGGCCTGCGCGCCCCAGCGTGCGCCGTTCGGGCCATAGGCATATCCGCCGCGTGACCAGCAGCCTGTCGTGGGATTGTATGCGGCACCCCATCCTGCTCCGCCGCAAGGCCCATAATATGGATGGAAGGGACGGTAGTAGCCGCCGTAGCCATAGTTGTAGTGTGCGCAGCAGCCGTATGAGTAGAAGCCTGACGAGCAGTGGAACCAGCCGTTGTTGCTTGCGAGTATCGCACCTGTCAGCATGCCGGCACCAAACATCAGAACCCCTGTCGTGGCCACATACTGTCCAGAATAGCCTCCGGTATAACCGACAACGACAGTACTGGGAGTGCTGTCATAAATCTGGACATATGTGGTGTTGTAGAAAGGGGAGCTTGGTGGAATGGTATAGATCTCCTTGTCCACCGACTTGCATACCGCCCATGGCCCAGTAGCGGAGTGGGAAACGAACCATACTCCATCGTAGCAGCAGTAGTATTTTCCATTGGCGCAGATCACCTGGTACGGAGTGTTAACTGCACCGGTCATTTTCGTTCCCTGTATTTCCGAGAACTTAGGCGCTCCGTCATAACTCACATTCACGGTCGTAGTCACGACGTTAACTTCGGCCTTGTGCGGAACGGAGGCGAGCATTACCGCATCCTTCGCCTCCTGCGTACCGGGCACGGAGACCAGCACGTCGCCCAATGCGTTGTCCGATGGAATCTTTGCGAATTCCGCAGGAAGATCGGCGGATGCGGACGTCCATGGCCCCGTCAGGGCAGTTGCGCGGAACCAGCGTCCTGAAACAAGATAATAGTATTTGCTGTCCGAACTGTTCTGGAAGAGCGTCATTGCTGGATTACTGACGTGCGAGAGGGTTGTTCCCTTGACTTGATTCCATTTTGCAGTTCCTTCAGTCACAATGAGTTCCGCAGGCGATGTGCAACAGATCACCTTTGGGATTGTGGTTGCAGGCTTGCCGGGGATGTTCTTCTTTGCCTCGTCCCATCCGGCATTGTCGGGCAATTTGCTGAACTCGTCTGGGAGCTTGTCCACTGCGCTCCACGGCCCATTTAACAGGTCGGGAGTCGTCAGCCAGGAATTGCCGTTCAACAGGTAATACCTTTCTTTTAAATTGTCCTTGAGGACGATCCAATTTGTGTTGACCGCAAAGACGAGTTGCGTTCCAGCAATATCCTTGAAGCTGGGCTGTCCCATGAATATCACAAGTATGGCCGGCGAATCACTGTAGTATAAGGGGGGTGGATCGAGATTGAGGTCAACAGTATTGATTTTCGCCGTCGCGTGCATACATGCAAGCAGTTCGTCCAGAGAGACATCCAGGTAGCTCTTGTTCGGGATAATCTCCCTCGTAAGTTTCTTGAGTTCCTTGGTCTTGTCTTCTGTGACACCGGGAAACCTTATGGCAATATCCATATTGGTGATCAGTACAGTCCTAGCATCATGATCGACAAGTGTGTCGGCCTTGACGGCAAGGACACCGAAATGCTGATCCTTGGAGTCCTTGGGCGTCAGGGCAATCGCCATCCTGAAACAGATTTTTGCGCTGTCCTTCCAGTCATCAACCTGTGGCTGGTATATCGTGACGCTGCCGACATCCTTCTGGAATGTGCGTGGCCAGACGATCTTCGATGCCGCTTCATCTGGGGAGTCCGCCAATATTGACGAATTGGCGTCAGGAGTCGGCATCTGGGCATTCGAAATTGGCATACAAAGCATTGCAGACAAAAGCGCGGCCGCTAAATATCCGGATTTCATATTCACGGAAACCTCCTTAAATTTGAGTTATGATATGCAAATGGTTTGAAAATTTAAATAGTCATAGCATTCATTCGGCAACAGAAGATACTGCCCGGTCTTCATATTTTCAATCGAGGAAGTATATGTTCTCGCTTCCCTCAAGAAGTCGTCAGTCCAATATACTTTGACTTGCAATTTCTTCTGCTTGAAATGCCAGAGATAAGCAAAATATTATAGAAAATGATTTTTTATGTGAGGAGCAAATGATGAAAGATATCAAAATCAAGTGTAAAATTGCGCCTGTTCTTGATCCGGGATTTGTCCCGGCGGTTCTCTGGAACAAAGCCTACAACGAGATGGCCTCGAAAGATGTCGGGTCTGAAAACATCTCCATCGTCCTCGGGAGACCTGATGGAACTCGTTCTGTGACAAGGACAAAGATTCTTCCACATAACAGTGCCAACAGAGGATTGAACGTCAAATATCTTGAGCGGATGGTCAAGTTCTTGTTATGGATGAAAGGTGGTGCAAAAGTCGTCATCTGTGGGAATAAGGAACTGGCCATGGAGATTGGAGCGATCTATTCGAATACTGGAAAAAGAGCATTCGACAGCGGCCTGATTGGACGCAAGGTCTACGGGAAGCCGATAGAAGTGGCATTCCTTCCATTCGAAAAGACGCCAGCCGAGAACGAAGCCAGCGTGAAGCTCGGGGGAAACTGGGACGGATGCAGGATTGGTTTCGACTTGGGCGGCTCCGATCGCAAATGCGCGGCCGTGATTGATGGCGAAGTCGTTTTTACCGAGGAGGTTGGCTGGGATCCGTATTTTCAGAAGGATCCGAAATGGCACCTTGACGGCATCAATGATTCACTGAAGAGGGCAGCCGAGAAGATGCCACGAGTTGATGCGATTGGTGGAAGTTCAGCCGGTGTCTATGTGAATAACCAGGTCAGGGTCGCATCTCTCTTCCGCGGAGTCTCTGAAGAGAATTTCAAAAAACATGTTGTAAACATGTTTTTCGAACTTCAGGAGAAATGGAACAATGTACCTTTCATCGTGGTGAACGATGGAGAGGTTACCGCACTTGCAGGAGCAATGTCGCTGAAGACCGATTCACTGCTTGGCATTTCAATGGGGACAAGTCTTGCCGGGGGATATGTGACTCCTTCCGGGACAATTACGAACTGGCTAAATGAGCTTGCCTTCGCGCCAATTGACTATCGTGATGACGCTCCGGCGGACGAATGGTCCGGTGACATCGGATGCGGTGTTCAGTATTTTTCCCAGCAGGCGGTTGCTAGGCTCGCTCCACTTGCCGGTATTAAATTTGACAGTTCGATGCCTTTGGCCGAAAGACTATTGGAAGTTCAGAAACTAATGAAGGATGGGAATCAGTCGGCGGCTGACATCTACCGCACGATTGGAACATATTTTGGCTATGCCGTTGCGCATTATGCTGATTTCTATGAGATAAAGGATCTGCTCATACTGGGCAGGGTGACATCCGGGGCGGGCGGCGAATTCATAATTTCCGGCGCGAAAAAAGTTCTTGAGATAGAATTCCCCGAGCTTTACGAAAAGATCAGGTTCAGCACCCCGGACGAGAAGAACAAGAGGCATGGACAGGCTGTTGCCGCCGCGAGCCTCCCGGAAATAAATATTCACAGCACGTCAAAGAAAATATTGGAATGACCTGAAGAAGAAGGTTAAAGTAAAAGAAAGCCAGTTGTCCGAAAAAATCGGACAACTGAAAATGCTCTCATCCGACAGCAAAAAATACATTACGGAACATGTCGCTAAAACTGCCAGAAAAGAGATTGAAGCTCAAATCGGCAAAAGCATTTGGCTTGAAAATGAAACAAAAAATACACAATAATGATTCTCTCAGTTTACGTGCTTGAAATAAATGGTGGACTGTGATAAAATATGATTATGGTCATAACCATAGTCATAAATAGAGGAAATAAAATGATAAGCGTATCTAAAAGCGTACTTAAGGCAAAAATGTTGGAGTACTTCCGCATCGTCGAAGAAACAGGCGAGGATATTGTCGTAACGAATCATCGGGTGCCCACCATTAAAATATCTTCGATTGGCAATAAAGGTGAGGTTGGGGATATTTTCAAGGATGTCAGAGGCAAAGTGAAAACCGACATCAAGGCATTGCTCCAGCCCGAAAAAGACACATGGAAGGGGTATCTATGATCCTCCTTGATACATGTGTCTTGATCTGGTGGACTACAGAACCAGAAAAACTTTCAGGAAAAGCAGCGAAAGCATGTTCCACGATCCGTCTTGAGGGTGCGGCTCTTTCTGCAATGTCCATATGGGAGATTGGCATAAAAATAAAAAAAAGGAAACTTGATCTTAAACTTTCCATCGAGGATTATGTTTCCAGGCTCAACAATATAAGGGGACTGGAAATTATTCCAGTAAATGAAGCAATATGGATTTACAGTTTGAAGCTTGACTGGATGCATGAGGATCCAGTTGACAGAACCATTGTTGCGACAGCAACGCTTATGAACTTGCCCATAGTAACCTGCGACAGTCTCATAAGCGCTTTCTATCCCCAAATTATATGGTGAAAAGTTTTTTACATAATAATTTAAGGATCTCCAATCATGAAATTCAATTCTAAGAATGCGGACATCTTTGTTCCTGACGGCACTCCGTTCGAGGAGGCATTGAAAAGAACGACTCACCTGTGCATTGTCGCGCATCAGGATGACTCTGAAATCGCCGCATACCACGGGATTGCGGAATGTTTCGGACAGAAGGAACTGTGGTTTTCTAGCGTTATCGTGACCGATGGTGCTGGCAGCCCAAGGGCCGGTGTATATTGCGACTATTCCGACGAGGAGATGAAAGTAATCCGGAAACAGGAGCAGAAAAAGGCTGCATTCGTAGGCGAATATTCCGTCCAGATACAGCTTTGCTATCCGAGTGCGATGGTTAAGGATCATGCGGAAAAAGGGATAGTTGAAGACCTCAAAAATATCATAATGGCCTGCCACCCCAAAATCGTCTATCTTCACAATCCTGCGGACAAGCATGACACGCACGTGTCGGCGTTTTTGCGGTCGCTCGAGGCATTGCGCGCCGTATCTGACAAATTTATTCCGGAAAAGGTCTATGGATGCGAAGTTTGGCGCGACTTCGACTGGCTCATGGATGACGAGAAAGTCGTTCTTCCGGTCTCGAAATATAAGAATCTGTCTGCATCTCTGCTGGGTGTGTTTGACTCGCAAATCACAGGCGGAAAACGATACGATCTCGCCGCTGCCGGGAGGCGCCTCGCCAATGCGACATTCTACGCGTCCCACAGCACCGATGTTGACGACGCCCTGACTTATGCGATTGATCTTATACCTCTTGTCAAGGATCCCAGCCTGAAAGTTGACGATTTTGTGCTTTCAAAGATTGACATGTTCAAAAATGATGTTAAATCGAGACTGGCGAAATTTTCGTGAATGTAAATGTTCACTCAGGCATCCGCCGCAGCGGATTTTGTGAATATTTCCATCTGATTAAAAACAAAATCATAAGGGAAACAATTATATGAAGCCGACTCTAGTTGTTCTTGCCGCCGGAATCGGAAGCCGATACGGGGGATTGAAACAGATTGACCCTGTTGGTCCGTCTGGCGAAATAATAATTGACTATTCGATATACGACGCGATAAAGGCGGGCTTTGGCAAGGTCGTCTTTGTGATCAGGAAAGACATCGAAAAGGACTTCCGGGAATGCATCTCGGAGAAGTACAAGGGGCATATCAAGGTCGAATATGCCTACCAGCATCTTGACAATATACCGCCGGGGTTCAATCTTCCCCCGGACAGGAAGAAGCCATGGGGTACAGCGCACGCAGTCATGACGGCGGAAAGCCTTGTCAATGAACCTTTTGTGGCAATCAATGCGGACGACTACTATGGACGCGCCGCATATCGGCTTCTTTTCGACAGGCTCAGTTCCGTCCGGGATGCGAAATTCGCAGAATACTGCATGGTAGGGTTCATGATTAGGAACACACTGTCGGAACATGGAACCGTCTCGAGAGGAATCTGCGAATCAACGAAGGACGGATATCTTTCGGATGTCGTTGAACGTACCAAGGTGGAAAAGTGCGGAGCGGGAGCAAAATTCTACGACGAGTCTGGCACCGCATGTTCACTTTCCGGTGACGAGATCGCCTCGCTAAACATTTGGGGCTTCACCCCCTCGATCTTTCCCTCCCTCAAGGAAGGCTTCAAAGACTTTCTCAAAAAAAACATCGCGAGCCCGAAGGCGGAATACTTCCTGCCGAGCGCCGTCAACGATCTTGTCAAGGAGGGAAAAGCGAGAGTCAGGATAATGGAAAGTCCGGATCCGTGGTTCGGAATAACATATAGGGAGGACAAGCCCTTCGTGGTTGAGAGCATACGGAAGCTTGTCCGCGAAGGAATCTACCCCGAACAGCTGTTTTAAGTTAAAAAATATAAATCAAGGTTTAATAAATGACTGTGGAATCGAAGAAGAAGCACGATGTGAAGAAAATAATGTCCCAATTCGACATCCCGGGGGATTTTGTGGCTGCTGCCCCATACGGCTCAGGCCACATAAACGACACCTATGCCGCTGTGACAGACCAGGGAGGAACTTCCGTGCGCTACATTGTCCAGAGGATAAACCATTTTGTCTTCAAGAATCCTCCGGCGCTCATGGAGAACATCGAAAGGGTCACGAAGCATATACACGAGAAGATCAAAAATGATCCCCACTCGACAAGGCACGTCCTGACGTTGCTTCCAACGCTCGACGGAAAATGCTGGTTCCAGGATCGGGACGGCAACTACTGGCGTATTTATATTTTTGTGGAGAACACCAAGTCATATGACGTTATAGAAAATTCAGAACAAGCCTTCCAGGGTGCCAAGGCATTCGGGGAATTCCAGAAGGATCTGGTGGATCTCCCAGGAAAAAGACTCAACGACACAATCCCGGATTTCCACAACACACCGCAAAGATTCAGGAACCTGGAAAAGGCCGTCAAGGATGATGTCAAGAATCGCGCGAAATCGGTAAAAAAGGAAATTGACTTTATCTTTTCGAGGAAGGATGTCACAGAAAAACTCCTCAATCTTAGCGCGCAAGGCCTTGTCCCGGAAAGAGTAACCCACAATGACACTAAACTGAACAATGTGCTTTTCGACGAGAAGACAGGCGAGGGAAGATGCGTGATAGATCTTGACACTGTGATGCCGGGGCTCGCGCTATACGATTTCGGGGATCTCATAAGAACCGGCACAAGCCCGGCGGCAGAGGACGAGAGAGAACTCTCGAAAGTCCGGATGCAGATGGACAAATATGATGCGCTGGTAAAAGGGTATCTAACTTCGGCAAAGGACTTTCTGACCAAGTCGGAAGTTGACAATCTGGCGTTCAGCGGAAAACTCATAACCCTCGAGATAGGGATGAGATTTCTCACCGACCACCTTTCCGGAGACGTGTATTTCAAGATCCACCGGGAAGGGCACAATCTCGATCGTTGCAGGACACAGTTGAGGCTTGTGGAATGTATCGAGGAGCTTGAAGACGAAATGAATGCCATCGCCGCAAATTTCAGGAAAAAATGAATCGGAGGAAGCTGTGTAAAAGATTATATAATTATTGGCTTAGAATATAATCTAGTTCAGGATCACCGTTTTCCGCTTCTCTGCCATAACGGGTGAAATAAATCCTTTTTGCCACAAGAATTAAGATAACTATTTTTTCTCTCATCCATTTTAAGTGTCTTTGCTATAAGGGAAGGAGAGAACGACAAAGAGTGTTTTAGCAGCACATAATCATCGGGTAGGCTCTTAATTCTATAGTCAAGGTCATCCAGCATTGTTTTCCTGACACCGGGATCGGCTTCATTAAAGATATTATCAACGTCTTTGCGTATGTTTTCGTACATGTCAATGTTAAGTCTGCGCAATTCATCCGATTCGATTACTCTGGCAATTTCGCCATAGTGTTCATCATTGATATCTACACATTTTTGCAAGAATTCCTGTGAATTAGCCGCATCTTCAAATGTCTTGTTGAAGATGTTCCGTTCGCCATCTACTGCTGCTGCCATGTCCTGGACATAATTTCTCCGGTTAAGCTGGCGAATCAAGTCCTCCATTGCCGGAATGTCTTCAGCTTCAGATGCGGAAAGATATTTCCCTCATTTTGGGAGAATTAATTAGTTCCCTTAGTTCTTGTTTCTGCTCGTCGGTTAGATCTGTAAAAGCAAAATTTCCAGCAAGACTTATAATTCTTTCGATCATTTCATCGAGATTAGAATTGTCAGGCCATCCATCATTATTGGTCATTCTCCTGAAGATTATCCTGTAGACATCCGCAGCATTTACGCAATCTTTCGCAATTTCAAGATCTGTTTTGTGCGCGTTGACGTTTGAGAGTGATTTCTTACTGCTTTTTATGGAGTTTTTCCCTGCATATTCAGACTTATCCTCTTTTTCAGTGGACTTAGCCTCCCCCCCCGATTTTTTGTTCTTCAGGAAAATCGCGTTTGGGCATATTTTTCAAAGGCAAAGTCTCTTTTTGTATAAATTGGGACGAATTGGCCGGAGTAGTGGTTATTGTTGCCATAAACAAGATTGTGGCAAGAATCATTGTGATGATCACGGCGACAAGCACGAACTTGAATCTGTCAATCATTTTAACTCCTCCTAGACTTGGTATTACATTCTGCCTCTGTGCCTCTGTAATATAAATAGCCAGAAAAAGTAAAAAGTTACGAGATTTTCGACACTTTCTCCAAATTATTTCTTTATCGGTAATGCGGAGTTTAATTGTGGAGGGCCACGCTCCGTCGTACGCGCCCCTTCTACGCCAGATGAGCTACGCAGGGCAGGTAAAGCGCGTCCCTCCAATAATGCCAATCTGCCGAAAAAACTTGACACATTTCTTTTATCGCCCTGGCCCCAGTCATTCCCGCTTGAATTTTCCTCGTTTACGAATACTTTCAGACTTCTTGATTCGTGGAAAAAGAGGTTGTATGGTTTTCAGTCACCGGACGATGCCGGTGCGAGCATCTTGTAGACCATTCGCAACTCCGTGCCAGGGTAGATGAACTCCGCGTCATTCAAGTGGACAAGCA
>CAIQLG010000317.1 GCA_903872565.1 uncultured Lentisphaerota bacterium
CATGCCGCGCAGGTCCCGTGCCAGTCCGCCGTCGTGCAGGTCTTCCGAGCGACCGCGAGGGTGATTATCAGCAGCATTGCCGACCTCCGGGCGGGTCATTTTTGCAGGCCAGAATTGACGCCGGATTTTGCTTGAATGGATATTATGGGACTTCTCTGAAAAAACGTGTCAATGGGTGAAATCATAACATGCCAAACAGTAGTATGATATAGATAGCGCTCATTGCAGGCATTTGTCATTTTCACTACTTTCCAGGGTGCGCGGCAGCGCACCCTGCGCGCCGCAGGCGCGGGGTTTTCCATTCATGCTCCGTGGTCCGGGTGTCGATTCTGGGATCACACTTCTCTGCGGGGCGGGCACGCCTCTCGACGGCCCCCGTCCATTGCGACTCCATCAGATCCCCAGCCCTCCATCCTGACCCAAGGTGCGCCGTCTAAACCTTGCGGCTTAGCGACCAACCAGTCCTATCTCGGAGCGGCTGGGGAAATTGTTTGTGGAGCCCTTCCATTCCTTCGCCAAACCTGCGCTGGAGGATTGCCTCCCGGCAGGCTGGCGTCGGTTTGTTTGGGTCGTATAAAAGTTTGCATACTCTCGCTTCTCGGTCAACAGCTGCCAGGTGATTCGCGCCATGCGTCGGGCCACTGCCAATATTGCGGTGTTGGCCTTCTTTCCCAGGGATCGCTTGTTTTTGTAGAACTCCCCGAAATACGGCGAACATCCTACCGATACCCATGCTGCCTCGACAAACGCCCATCTCAGCCATTTGTTGCATGCGCGCATCAGTTTGCCCTGATAGGTTTTGCCGCCACTGCTACTCGTCGAGGGGCATAGGCCCGCGTAACCGCATAGCTTTTGTGCGCTTGGAAACCTCCCGATCCCGTCGATTTCGCTTACCACTACCGACGCCAATATCGGCCCCATGCCGGGAATGCTGCGCACGTAGGACAGCTCTGCCGTTTCGCCCATCATTTTTTCCAGTGCCTTTTCGTCCTCCCGAACTCTCGCTTCCAGCTCGCGAAGGATCGCCAACTGTTGCTTGAGCAATAGTCCAGCAGGTGCAGGCAGTTCGAGGGCTTCCAGAGCCTCCATTCCCTTCCTGCCGAAGAGATCGCTGCACTGCGGCAGCTTCACTCCGTGCTGCCCGCCCAATAGCCGGTGAATACGATTGCGCAGCATCGTGCGCTGCCGCACAAAGAAACATCTCTGCCTCAGCACTTCCTTACATTCTCTCGTCGGCTTGCTCGCGATGTGCGATCCGCTTACAAGATTCGCCCTCAAGAGTTGGGCCAAGATGTGCGCGTCCACCTTATCTGTTTTTACCTGCGCTTCCGCGATGATTCGCGTTTTGTACGGGTTCGCTAAAACGATATTCCCCTCTTCGACTTTCTGTTCCAAAATCTCGTAGAGCCAGCCCCAGTTCATCGTGGCTTCAAACACCACTCTGCACCCCGGCCATCGCTTCACCAACTCCACGAACTCCTGCGGGCGCGCATGCTCAATCCTTCCACGCATCAGGATCTCCCCGTCGTTGTCCACCACGCAGTAGACGCTGTAGCGCTTGTGATAATCGATGCCGACATACACCGGCATCGCTTCCGTTGTAGTTGTTGTTTTCATAACAACTACAATATACACCTTCCTATTTATGCCGCTTCGCGGCTCTCCACGGCCGCAAATCAAGACTGTGTCAGCTTTTCATGTCGCCTGACCCCTTTCCCGATCCCAATTCGGCCGGTAACACCCGACCCCTTCTGCCTTTCCGCGAGGCTGGTTTCCGGTTCTTCATTCGCTGTGTTTTAAACTGAGACAATTGATGTTATGGGACTGACACCTTTCCACGCAAAAGGAGTCAGTAAATGTCAATAGGTATGGCCTGACCCCTTTGACGGCCGCAAATCAAGACTGTGTCAGCTTTTCATGTCG
>CAIQLG010000318.1 GCA_903872565.1 uncultured Lentisphaerota bacterium
GCATGGAATTGGAATGGAAATAAAAAAAGGCATTTTGAAAATTATGAATGCATTATTTTCTGCATATCTTCTTGATTTGCAACAATCCAGCAATCCATTTATCCAATAATCCATGGGACGATACTGAAGCAAAAAAGGAGATGCGTGATGAGACATGGAATGGCAATGTGCGTGGCCGGAACTGTACTGCTCATGCTGGTAAACGGATGCGTGCTGACCCTAGTGGACAAGGGGGTGAGCCTGGCTCCGATCATAGTATCCAAGGACGCGCCGCCGTTCACCCGGCGTGCGGCCGACGAGCTTGCCACTTATATCGAGAAGGTCGGTGGCGTCAAGCCGAAGGTCATCGAAGGCCTGCCAGATCCCCAGCCGGAAAAGGCCATATGGGTCGGGTTCCAGCCGAAGCTCAAGGAACTCTTCCCGAAAACTGATTTTGATTTCAAGTATCCGGAAGAGATACTCATCGCCGCCAACGACAGGAACCTGGCGATTGTCGGGCGGGACCGGTGGGATCCCCAGCACATGGTGGTGAAGGCTAATTACTCTGGAATACCGATCGAGGGCTGGCAGCAGGAATTCGGCACGGTCAACGCGGTGTACACCTTCATCCAGGATTACCTGGACGTGCGCTGGCTCTGGCCGGGCGAAACTGGTGAAGACATCATCAAGAAAGAAACGATCGCCTTCGCGCCGTTTGAATATCGCTATCATCCCCAGATCCGTTCGCGATTTGGTGTGTTTTGGAACACATGCATCGGGGATCCCCGGGGAACGATTTCCTTGGACTGGTCGCGCTTGCAGCGCTTGCTGCTGGATTCGTCAAACTTTATGTACAGGGGTCTCCCCTCTGGGCACTGGACCGGCTTGTCCCTGAAGTGGAAAGAATTGCACAAGACACATCCGGAGTATTATGCCCTCCAGCCCGACGGCACACGCAGTGGCTGGCCGGGTGCGGATATGCCATGTAATGAGTGGAGCAAGCTGTGCAAATCCAACCCGGCGGTCTGGGATGAGTGGCTGAAAGACGTGGAGGAGCAGCTCAAAGAGGATCCGGCGCGAACCATATTCTGCGGTGGGGTCGTCGACAACTGCCGGAGCGGATATTGTGTCTGCTCCAATTGCCTTGCCTGGGATGCGCCCGAGGCGGAACTGCGGCGTCTCTACTGGGACGGGCTTTCCCTGGAGTATGTCGCGATGAGCGACCGGCAGACTCGATTCGCCAACCAGTTGGCGCGCAAACTGCTGGAACGTTACCCGGACAAGGACTACAAAGTATTCTTGACCTCCTATGGTCCGAGCCTGCCGGCGCCGCTCAAGAACAAGCCGGACGACAACGTGATCGTCCTGCATGCCTCCAGTTGGTTCGCGGAAATGGATGAAAAGGATCCAAATTCTCCAGTGGGCACAACGTATTCGCAGGAATTCGCCGACTGGGCGGCGGCTGGCGCGAAGAATCTGTGGTGGCGCCCCAACATGAGCGGCTACGGTGGCAAGGATTTTGGTCTTCCCGACGTGCCTTTTGGACGGTTCATGGAAAGCTTGCGCCATGCCGTGAAGAACAATTGCACAGGGATATGCCTCTCAGTCTTCGACCATTCCTGGCCGACACAGGGGCCACTTTATTACCTGATGGCCCAGTTGGCCTGGAATCCGGATCAGGACGGTTACAAGATCCTCGACGACTATTACCGGCGCGGCTTCGGGCCAGCGGCCGGGCAGTTGAAGGCGTACTGGACATTGATGGAGGAAACGCGCAACCGGCTGGTCGACGGCAAGCTGGCGTATTGGAAGGCATACGATGAGGGGTTCTTCAAACGCGCGTCCAGCCTGCTGGACGAGGCGGATGCCATCCTGGGCAAGGAGCCGGAGATATACCGGAAGAGGATGGCGCATGTGCGCTTCGGCCTCGATTTCACGCGTCTGATGGTCGAGACGATGGAGATGAAAGAGCAGTATAAGGCAGGCAAGGACATCAAGATTGCCGACAGGTTGCGCGAGGATTTCAAGAAGTTGAAGAGTATGATCGACCTGCCGGGTGCGAAATCCCCGCAATATATGCGGATAGCTCCTAGTGTATCCCAAGACAATTGGATGGATCCGAATAAGCTGTGATTAGAATAAATATTCAAGAACTTAGCCGGCTACGCCGGGACTTATGTAGCCGCCTCCATGTTGGAGGCGACACGGCCAACATGGCCGTGGCTACAAGTTTCAAGCCATACGGCGTTCCTTCGAAAAATACAATTTCCTATACGATGAACTTAGCCGGCTACGCCGGGACTAATGTAGCCGCCTCCATGTTGGAGGCGACACGGCCAACATGGCCGTGGCTACAAGTTTCAAGCCATACGGCATTCCTTAGGAAAATACAATTTCCTATACAATCCGATTTCAACTCGCCATTATTCCTGATCCTTGGAATTCTCATGCACTTTCACAATGATAGACGTAATTTACAGTCAAATGGTTACAATTAACAAAAATTTTCCAGCCGTTTCTTGTTTTTCTTTTTTATACTAAGGAACAAAGTTGAACTGGCATTTGTCTGAAAAAGTATGATATTTAACATGAAAATTCCTCTTTGGAATGACAAAGCGAGGCTGGCAAGATGAATGTAGTAAAGTTTTTTGAAAATCCCGATGTGCTCTGGAATATGTTGTGGCTGATTCCACTTTTCGTGGCATTGAGCTATTATGCGGTTGGCAAGAAGAAGAAACTTTGCATGATGCTTCTCGGGGACAGGTTCGACAATTCCGAGTTCTCGAATCTCTCGAGGGCCAAGCGCAACCTCAAGAGTTGGCTCATTGCTTTCGCCCTAGTCCTCCTTGTCGTAACCGCATCAAGACCGTTCTGGGGGATGAAGATTCTGCCATATTCCGGCAGCGGCAGGGACTTGATGATAGTGCTGGACGTCTCCAAAAGCATGCTCGCCGAAGATGTCAAACCATCGAGGATTGATCACGCAAAGTGGTTCCTGAGGGAACTCATAAAATCAACACCCGGCGACAGATATGGACTTGTCGCATTTTCCGGATCCGCCTTCCTCGAATGCCCCATGACCGTTGACAAGACCAGCATCTTCCAGATAATCGACGAAATGCATCCCGGCTCGATCCCGCTGGGAGGCACGAACATAGAAAACTCGATAAATGTCGCGCTGGAAGCCTTCCAGGCCGCCGAAACGCCCCACAGGGCGATAATCCTTGTGACCGACGGCGACGAACTTCAGGGAAACATGGAGCAGACATCCAAGAAGCTCATCGAGAGGCACATCCCCCTTTACGTGGTCGGAGTCGGCGATCCCACCCAGCCGGGGCTTGTGATGAGCGCGGACGAGGAAACCGGGAAAAAAAGTTTTCTCAAGGATGCCAAGGGCGAGATCGTGAAAAGCTCGCTCAACGAGAACGCGCTTGCGAAACTCGCAAACGAATGCGACGGCATATACGTCAGGTCAACTGCCACGAAATCCTGTCTGCAACCCCTTCTCAACAAGATTAATACGCTCGTTCCGGAAAAATACCGGACTGGGCAGAACACGAGAAATATTGAAAGGTTCCATATACCGCTGTTCTTTGCAGTAGTCCTACTGTTGCTCACGATGCTGATCGGAGAAACGAGGAAGTCGGCAGTCGCCATGCTTCTCCTGTCTTTCACACTCTCCGGCTTCTCCCAGGACAATCCCGTAGTTCCTCCCACGGAGGAGGATAAACCCCCCGTCGCCTCAGTTCCCGGGGAAGGCGCCAATAACGTCCAGAACGGCGATCCCCGGCAGGAAAACAAGAAACTCACCCCTGAGCAGCTCTACAATGAAGCAGTGGAACTGCATCAGAAGAAGGACATTAAAAATGCGAATGAACGATATCAGAGAGCCATCAACAGTTCAGGAGCGGCTGAAGTAAGGGGGAAATCCTTCCAGAACCTCGGGGTCATAATACACGAGGAGGCAAGGGAAATGATGAAGAAAATGGATATTGAAAATGCGGAGAAGCTTCTTAATCGCGCGGAAGAGATGTACAGGGAGTCAATGGCCTCGGACAATGTGCTCGCCGATACTGCAATGAACCAGCAAAAGCTCATAAACGACAGAAAAATGCTCGAGGAAATGAAGAAGAAACAGAAGGAGATGCAGGACAAGAAAAACGAGGCGAAGGACAAGACCCAGAAGGCCATGGACAAAAACAAGGAGGCGCAGAACCAGGAGAACAAAGACCAAAAGAATAACAAGGACAATAAAGACCAGAAGAACGACCAGAAGGATCAGCAGAAAAACCAAAAGGACCAACAGAAAAACAAGGAACAGAAAGATCAAGAGAACCAGAAGGATCAGCAGCAAAATCAGAAAGACCAGCAAAACAAAGATCAGCAAAACCAGCAAAAGAATCAGCAGAAGAATCAGGAGCAGAAGAAAGATCCTTCGCGGGAGGCGCAGGAAAAGACAGAGGAGGCGCAGAAGGCGGTTGACGACTACAAGAAGGAGGCGCAGAAGCAGAACTCCCAGCAGGATCAGCAGTCCGCGCAAAATGCGGAGAAAGAGCTCGACAAGGCCAAGCAGGAACAGAAGAAGGATGATTTCAAAAAGGCCGAGGAAAATCTGAAGAAGGCTCTCGAAGCACTCGGTGGCAAAGAAGACAAGGACAAAAAAGAGCAGGACAAGAATAAAGAGAACAAACAGGAACAGCAGAAGCCCGAACAGGACAAGAAAGGCCAGAACGATGACAAGAAGCTTCCTAAGCCGCAGGATCAGTCGCAAGCACAGCCACAGGAGCAGAAAGAGGAAGAGATAGATCCAAATCAGGCCGAGGCGCTCCTCGATCTTATGAAAAAAGACGAAAAGGACTTGCGGGATCAGCTGAAGGAAATAAGCAGACAGAATTCCAGGGTAAAGGAAGTCGATAAGGATTGGTGAATTTTTTCTGTTGAACAGATTTTTAAAGGGTTTATATTCTACTTTTCACAAATAATGGCAGTTTTTTATGTATTTATCAAAAAAGATAATATTTGCTTTAGCCCTGTTTTCGCAGTTTTTGGTTTTTTACGCGACAGGAGCAGATGACTTGGATGTCCAGATTGAGCCTATCCCACTTTTAATCGGTGAGACAGCCCAGCTCAAGCTGATTTCCAGCGTCGGAAGCCCGCAACTAATTGACTTTCCGGAAATCCCTGGTGTAAAATGGCTTTCGAGAAGTCCATCGTCAAGCCAGCAGACTACAATAATCAATGGCAGAAAAAGCTCCATGTACATATCGGTTTATCCCTTCGCCGCGACAAAGGAGGGGAAAATCTCCATTCCGCCGCTGAAAGTGAGTGTCAACAGCAAGAAAACTCTCACCGAGGCATTCGAGGCCAACGCATTCAAGCGTAAATTAAGTGTACAGAGCCAGCCCGGATCGGACGAAAGTTCCGGCTCGGAAAAAGAACTCTCAGCAATCGAGGATCTCATTTTCATAAAGGCGTATCCTCTCACGGATAAGCAGGAGGTTATTGTTGGGGAAGAGATTCCCTTCGAGATCAGGCTTTACATGCTGAACGGCTTGAAATGCGAGCCGACCTGGCCCGAGATAAAACTCGAAAATGTCATCTTCAAGGACTACAGCTCGGTAAATCAGCAGAATCCGCTTTTCGAACCTGTGAGGACCAGCGAGGAAAAAGTCAAAGGAAGGAATTTCACTGTTGTCCTGTTCAGGACTGCGTTCCGTCCAATCTCGTCCGGGGAGCTCAAGGGAGAAGTTTCTTCGACCTGCAGGATTCTTATTCCCCGGGACAGAAATCAGAGACAAAACAGGAACCGCGATCCTTTTTTCGGTGATCTCGACCTTTTCAGTCCTTTTTCCTCCCAGTACGAGGAGTTGAAACACGACCTGACTGCTTCTGTGGGACCGATACAGGTTAAGCCGCTACCCCCCTGTCCGGACGGAAGCGAGTTTCTTGGGATTGTCGGAAACTGGAATGTAATTCCTGAGATAAGCACGGAGAAGCTTAGGACTGGAGAGACTGTGACATTGAAACTGCTCATCTCTGGAGAGGGAACAATTGAGACTTTGAAGGCGCCAGAGATCAGCATCCCGGGATTCAGAGTCTATCCGCCGGAAATCGGAAAGGCGACCCTGGTTCCGGGAGGCAAATCGAGGAACGACATAAGATTTGTCCTCATCCCTCTTGAGGAGGGGCCGGCCTCGATAAATCTTAATTTCTGCTACTTCTCGACCCAGTCCGGGAAATATGTCGAAGTTCCATTCAAAAGAAATTTCACTGTGGCAAAAGGTGACAGCAAGGCTAACACCGAGGTTTTCCTGGAGACCGTGAACCCCAACGAAAAAATCGAGGGATCCAAGAAAAAACCGAAGCCGAACGGGCTTCTCGCTCCCAAAAAGACTAGCGGCAGTGAATTTTCACTTCCCCTCTGGGAAAACATGATTTTCCCTTCGATGGTGCTTTTCCTTCTTGCATTCCTCATCCCTCTGGGAGTTGAAACCGGGCGAGCCTGGAAGCTCAAGATCAACGCCGATCCCGTCCTGAAGAGAAAAATGGAGGCGAGAAGCCGCCGAAGCAGGATATTGCGCGAAATCCGCAAGTCCGGCGATGCGGAAATTCACAATACGATCCAGAATTCCGTGCTTCCGTTCATAATTGATTCACTGGGGTTGCCTCCCGGAACAAGCATCACTGAACTTGTGAAACACGTTGATGACAAGGAGCTTGCGGATTGCCTCAAGGAGGGCGAGGTGTCATCGTATATGCCTGGCGCGATGTCCGGTGCTGATCTGAGAAAGAGGCTTCTGAACGGGTTGAAAAAGTCTTTTATGATTTTCGCGATTCTGCTTGCCGCCTCATGGACGCAGGGCGCCGACAAGGAAAAAGCCAGCGAGCCTGCGCACGCGGCGACACCACCGCCGGCGGCAAGTTCAAGCGACCCTCTCGACGCCTATTACAATGGGGATTTTGCAAAGGCCGCGCAATACTACAAGGACAGGCTTAATCTCAAGAGGCCGGATCCTGTCGTGCTGTACAATCTTGGCGATTGCCTCTACCAGCTTGGCGAACTCCCGCAGGCACTTGTATGTTTCGAGCGGGCACTCAGGCTTTCTCCACGCGACTCGGACGTAAGGGAAAACCTCAACCATATCAGGCGCAAACTTACGCTTCCGGAAAAAGGCGGGATTGAACATCCCTCGGATCTTATTGGTGCGGCAAGAGACTTCCTGAGACCTGACGAATGGATTCTTCTCGGGGGCATATTCTGCCTTGCCGCCGGAATATTGTTCACTCTGAGACGGAGTTTCACATCGAAAAGCTGGATGATTGTATTCGCGGTGCTCCTGCTTCTGACCGTGATTTCGATAGTGGCACCAATGATCCAATATGAGACAAGCTACAGCGGAGATATCGCCTTCATAACGGAAAGAAACATTCCGACATATATGCTTCCTACTGAAAACGCGGAACGTGCACAGTTCCGTTTCAACGATGGAGAGGAAGTCCAGGCACTCGAAGAGAGGAATGGATGGACAAGAATCCGCTCCGGGGGAAGCGAGGGATGGGTGCGCTCGGATCACATCCAGAGACTCTGGCCCTGAACATGGCATCGCCTTCTGTGAAGACGGCAAAGAGAGGACGATGAGGACAGGCGGCGCGGAACATGGATTCAAACCATATTCCTCAGCTATTCCCAGCCTATCACGTCATAGCCTTTTTCCTTGAGGGATCTCTCGACAAACCTTCTGTATGCCTGACTAGGCTCGGAGGAGCCGAAAAGCCATCTGAAGAAGATTCTTGTCCCACCTGCGGCAGCTCCACCTGCGGCGCCAGCGGCCGCGCCGGTTCCTACGGATGTTCCGGATGCTCCGGCCACGCCTCCGACGGCTGCGCCCGTGGCCGCGCCAACGGCACTGTCCGTTGTCACATCTGCGGCATCATCCGCATGAGTACTCGAACTAAGGCCGTATTTATCAGCGGTTTTCAGTGCCTTGTCAACATCCTCTTCCGCCTTTTTCATGCCAACCTTGTTAAGATGGTCATTGGGGTAGAGAATTGGCCGCGGCGATGCACAGCCCGTACACAAAAGCACAGCGGACACAGCCAGAAACAAGATTTTCATGTTAAAGTTCATAGGATATTTATACCATGCATGATTAAAAATTCAAACCCGGACTTTCTGATGCGTGGGAAAAATCATGCGGCGAAATTCCGATTCCAAGGGAATTTCCTGTTCAGATTTCCTGTCATGTTGAGCGCAACATAACAGGAAATCTGAAATTAGAACATTATATGCTTGATGAATCATGATTAGCATATAGTTTAAGTGTTTGTAGGAAGTTTTATCAGTGAATATTTACACCTGGGAGACATAAGATAATGCCTGAATATAAAAATGACGAAGAAGGGAATCTCGAGTGCTCGTTTTCGGGCAGAATTGATACAAGCATGGCAACATTATTCGAGGAAGAACTTTTCGACAGGGTGCAGAAGGCCAAGGGAAAGATTACTTTCGACCTGAAAGACACAGTATATATATCTTCGGCCTTCCTCAGAGCATGTGTCAGAACGGCGCGAGCCAGCAAGGGGAAAATCAAAATAATCAACCTTTCGGAAACTAACTTCAATGTCTATAAGATGACCGGACTCGACAGGGTATTCGAACTGCACAGAGTTTAGCTTTGACATGATTTCCACGCCTGCACCCACCGCCACTGGCGGCATTTATTTACCTGATATCTCAAATTAATGCTGTCTACGGAAGCAACTGCTTCAAAGTTTCCTCATCAAACCAGAGGCTCTCGGCCTCCTTTCCTGTTCTTGAAACTGGCCATCCTGTTCAGTCTGTCGGCTGGTGTGGATGCGGTAACTCCGGTCACTCCGTCGGGCGGCATATTTCAAGCCCAATCTCAGGAGGCGGCTTGGTGTCACCCGCAAGCCAGCACCATTTCCTGCCATTTGTAACACCTATTGAAGACCTGTATCTGCATATGGCCCATCCGTGGGGCGCATCTTTGATGAACGAGGAAAGCTGTATTGCACGGTTGAGGACGATGTATGTCTCCGAAATATGATCGCATCTTCTGATTACCACGGCTCCGACAGCGCCGCCTGCGGAAGTGTCATCCTCCGGGAGGAACCCCTTAGGGAAAGCCTCCCTTACAGCCCTTGCGACCACCTTGAAGCATAACTGCGAGCCGCCTCCGAGGGAAACATCCACATTGCTGTTCACTGGCAGTTCCGCCGGTGCATTCCCTATTTTCATACCTTCAGACTTCTTGATTCGTGGAAAAAGAGGTTGTATGGTTTTCAGTCACCGGACGATGCCGGTGCGAGCATCTTGTAGACCATTCGCAACTCCGTGCCAGGGTAGATGAACTCC
>CAIQLG010000319.1 GCA_903872565.1 uncultured Lentisphaerota bacterium
CCTCACCAACATCTTCAGTTTTTTCATCTTGCCCTTTATTTTAGTTATAGTTTATAGCATTATAATGCTATCGTAACTTACACTATAAAAAGAGCCTGTCAAGCAAATATAGAAATTATTTCAGGGATTTATTTTGAAGGAGGAAGGTAAGTTTTTAACACCCCAGGTGTGACCCCGTTCTTCCGGAAAAAATTAGCCCGCCCCCACCAGAAAAATTTTAAACTTACTCCGGATGCTTCGGTCCAAATCAGCGGATATATGCGAGGTTGGTGTCTCTGACAGGATGCGCTTTGCCAGGTTTCGTGCGCGTTCTCGTGTGTCCAGGCCGCCGTCCTTCTCCCATTTGTCACGGCCTCTCGAATCCGTGACGCCATTCCCATCAAAGTATTCCTTCCGCATGTATTCCATGGTGTGTTCAGAGACCATGAAGTTGCCGTCCGGTCCGATGCTGTCAATGACTTCCAGTGCGAGGTGATCCGGATCCACCTCGATGCCTTTGAGCACCTTGCAGCACATGCCAATGATCTCATCGTCAATGACATACTGTTCATAGGCGACCGCCAGCATGGATTCCAGCATTCCGGCCGCGTGATGCACATAATTGGAGCCGCCCATGACTGCCAGAAGAGTGGTCATGGCCTTTTCCCAGCCTGCCTGGGCGTCTGGCAGCTTGGAGTCGGTCAATCCAGAAGAATTGTAGTTGGGAACGCCGATATGGCGTGCCAACTGGTGAATGGCAGCATTCATCATGCCGCACTCCACGCCACCACCACGATAACCCATGGTTCTCATGTTTGCCATTCCGGGAATGCCTCCATACAGAACTGGTGCACCTGCCTTGGTGAGCTGACAAATACAGATCCCCGCCAATTGTTCGGCATGAAGCTGGGCCAGCGTGCCAGCCATAGTCATGGGAGAAGTGGATCCCGACATCGGGGCAGAAGAAATAGCCACGGGGATGCCATGGCGATTAGCTTCCTGCATGATTCGGGTAGACAACGGGGAGAGCTTGAACGGACTGATGACAAAAGATGTGATAATTGAAATGAATGGCCGCTTTTGAAGAAGGCTTTTGTCGCCTGCGATCATTGAGGCAAGATCAACGATCCGATGAAATCCAACCTCATTATTGACCCCGGACATCACATGTTTTGAGGTAGACTTCAGGCAGGCATAGAACATGTTGACATCATAGTCAGACTCGGAAATATCGGTGGGGATGCATGGTCGGACATAGAAGTGAATATTGTTCAGCCGGTCAACGAGACGACCGATCTGATAGATATCATCAAGTGTTGTGGAACGGGTATTTCCAGTTTCGAGATCCAACACCTTGACAGCAGCACCGCCGGTCCCTAGATATACCCGGTTTTCGGTCAGATCGAGATCGTTTTTTCCGTTCCGGCTGTATAAAACGATGCGACTTGGCGCTTTTTTCACCTGTCCTTCAATTAGTTTTCCAGGAAACCAAATTCGACCCTGGATTCGGTCAACCCGTGCACCTGCACTTTCAAGCATATCCACGGTATCATCAAGACCAGATTCAAAAGTCATTCCTGTCTTTTCCAGAATCGTGATAGCCGTTTCATGTATGGTTTTAATACCATCATCCGAAAGCGGCTTGTAATGTCCGCCTGATAAACCTTTTAAGTTCATTAATCTCCTCCACTAATAAAATTTATTCAGATGTTAATTCATTTATGAAAAACCGGCTGTAACGCTTTGACAAGCTGGTTATATTTCTTATATTGTTCCTTATACATTGGAGCAAATTTTTTCCTGGGAGAATATACTTTGCTTCCGCTGGCAGTTTTTGAAACAGCCGACTCCGCATCCGGATACCAGCCCATTGCCACTGCTCCGAGGATTGCAGCGCCCAAAGCTGTCTCTTCTCCTATTCCTGAAGAGGCATTAGGGGTCACACCTATTTTTAGATAATATAAATTTCTGCATTTCCAACTCTTTTACCCAGCGATTTGTCTTTGGGTATTCTTTTAACCACGATAACGCTCCGATGGTGATGTGACCGAGTTGTTCTCCGAGCTTTCGATAGATATTATATTAAAATATATGAGTAGTTTATCATCAAGAATGAATTATTGCAAATCAATAATATAAAAAAATAGGTGTGACCCCGTTCTTCCTCAAATTCAAATAAATATCCAGTCTGATAAAATCACCCTTACGGTTAAAAATACTTGCGCTCGAAGCTTCATCAATTATAAGTTGTTCAAGCTCCTTAACCGATTTGTCTTTTTGCAATATAGTGATTTTTTCTATGTTTGAAAGATGGTAAACCACCGGAATCTGACAGTAAGTAAAAACAAGAGTATTTTCTTCTAAATCAATAGATTGCAGCATTCCATCAACATCATAATACGCAAAAGTAACAGGTTTCGTCAGAAATTCTTCTTTTCGCAACAGGTAAGGCAAAAATACAATTTTACCGTTATCTACATGTATTCCAAGTTCGCCATTACGTGAGATGATGTCTTCCTTCACCTGACCTGTCATACCTGGCTGTTGTACACCTGCATGACCCGGAGTGTGCGAATACGGATCGGTAGGGAATGAGCCGTAGAGTTCGGGTGATTTTGTGATGCCCAATCCCGCTTTTATCTCATAATAAGTGTCGTGCAATTGCGAAATGGTTTCTTTGGCTGCATCCGATTCAATTGCTTTGAAATAAATTTCTTTTACGACTAGCAACAACTTTGAAACCATGTGCCAATAAATGCAACCCAAGCCTTCGTATTTATAGAAAGTGCCTGAACGTCCGGTAAATGCACTGTGATTGAATATGCGTTCGTACAAATCACAGATCAAAACGGAATCGCTTTCAACCAGATTACCATACCCTTTTGACCGGATGTTTTCGAGGGCTACTTTTAACACATTTGCATTACGGAATGACCCATTAAAATGATAGTTTCCATCCACATCGCAAAGTACTATTTGCTTATTTCCATCTTCAATTAGTTTTTTCAGAAGTTGCGATTTTTGAATTTCTTCTGCCGGTATAATGTTCTTTTCCACAAACTTGGGCAATTGCCTGTTGGGGTAAAGTAAATAACTGAATTGGTCGATGCGGAATAAGGCACTCGCCTTCATTATCTTTAAAACATCAAGCGATTCATCTACTGATAGATAACCCGAACTGAGCACTGCCACTTGTCCTTCGAGCATTTCGTATAAATGCCGGATTGAAACCTCGTCGTTACCTTCCAATTTCATCAGATTATAAGCATGATAAAGCTGGTCAGCTCGTTTATTAGCGCGTATAGTATGGTCAATGTACTCAAGCGAGAGTTTACAGAAGTCAATCAACTCGCTTACTTTAACCCCTTTCTTCTGTCCGTCAAAACCATGTTTGTAAATTTTTTGGCGGTAACCGGTTCCGGTGTAACCCAGTTGATCCAAAAGACACTTACGGTTTTTATCCGAAAGCGGTTGTTGCAGCAAATGCCTGTTTTCGTTCAACACATTGTGAATGGCAGCGAGCATATCAGCCACTTCTTGTGACAGAACGAGTTTTTCGTGTTTTGAAGCTTCCAGTAAATGAGCAAAAAACGATTGAAACCTTCGCATATAATATAAAGTAACCATTGATACTCCGCTGCCAACCAGTGCATTATTGGCATCGTTCCACTCAGGTCGCTGGGTATTCATCCAAATACCGGCTTCAGGAATGAAGTTTGTGAATTTTGACAATACCGAGACCAGCATTTTCTCCGACAAATTAACCAAATAGGGAGTATTTGCCTGATTCCAAATCAGTTTTCCATCGCTACCAATCGTTTTAACCCTCGTCTTGGTCAATTCATGGGCTTGAGCGTCAAACTGAATTGTATCCTGTGGATACTGAAGCAAATCCATGTAAGACTTGATGCGATAAGGCACGTTGGCATACGAGAAAATATTTTTTTCAAGAAATTCATTGAGTTTACCGGGATGAAACTTATCTGAAACTTCGAGAAGTTTAAGCAAATAGATGATTTGATGGTCGCCCCAGTAACCAATGTTCGACCAGGGATCGTGTGGGTCGTGCACTTCCCAATCGAACCCATCACGTGTAATACGATATGGGTTGTAACCGTCAGCTGTAGAAGCATTTAAAAATCTGCTTATCATACTTTCGATATAAACCGGAAAGGACAATGCCAATGCTTCCCAGTTCTGGAAAATATCGCGCCAATTACCCTGATAATAAAGTATTTTCGAACCATCTTCGTTACGGGTCTCAATCGAAAACAAATTCCAGGGGCGGCTTGGATCACCGTGTCTGCGGCTGAAGGTCAGTGGTAAATATTCATAACAGATTCGTTCTAAATCCGGATTATTTTTTTCTGAAGTAAGGGCAAGCAGCTCTGTGTATTGAATAGTTTCGGGTAAACCGGTTAAAAAGTCGTTGTAGGTCGAAGCAATTGATTTATTGGCAGTTCGCACAAACTGCACAAAATCACTTTTATGCACCCAATAATTATTGTCGAAAATACCACCGCGCATCACATTAAACAGCACATTGGAGAAGTGCCTTGCAGAACTTAGCTCATCAGCAGTAAGTTGCAAACCATCGGCATTGGCAACAGTCTTAATCAGGTTCTGCGTTCCCTTATCAATCTCATTTTCAATTTCAACAGCGATATTTTTTTCTTCTTTCAGCAATTTCTGAAGCGCCACAATATCCGCAAGGTCTTTATTGGTGTCAATCACTGTATACCATTGCTTGTCAGTTTGTTCCTTCAGGTCAATTGAAGCACTCAGAAAATATGCACCTCGCAATGCCCGCGTATCTACTTCTTGTTCAACATTTTGAGTGAATCTAAACCTGTCTAATTGATGCGAGGTAAGTAACTTTTTCACTTGATCAAAACCGGAAGACCAAACCACAGTAGCCTTTAATGCTTCGCTGGGTTCAGCACGATCGACTGGAATGGAACTAAGTGAATATATGGCAATTCCGTTTTCGGGCAGAAGTTCGTTTTTTTTGTAAGCATCTACCAATGTGCTAAAACCGGTCTGCATACCGCGATCAACACCCGCCGGCAAAATATTCTGAATACCGTCGAGTAAATGGATTTGTACTTGAGAATTACTGTTATTTTGTATTTTTGATTTTTTAACAAATCCAAACTTATTGCTGTTAAACCAACCATATTGAAAAGTGATTTGTAGCTCGTGATTCACTTCTTCAAATACTATTTTATTACCCGTCACATTCTTGTAAATATTTCGTTGGATATTGTATGATCCTTTGTAATTGTCACTGAATGGTTCCCACAAATAAGACTTGCCTCCAGTTTCAACAAAAATTATTGATTTACTACCGGTTATATCGCTCGAATCATGTATTTTATCATCGGTAGTGTAGGGAAACAGAGCATTCTCAGGGTTTTTGCGTCCGGCTGTTAAACCACCTTTGCTTGAAAGGAACATCCAGTGATCCGAATCGCTGACAATACTCATAAAAAAGGGCTGCATAAGGTCGTAATTTGCAATCCGGTAGAATTTTTCACTGTTTATTTGCACATACTCACCTGTAACCGTTTTCTGGTTGGTCTTCAATATGGTATCCCCAATAAAAACATCTTTCATAACCGATGGTTTAATTTGTTTACAATTCAATAATTTCATATTTCCGTTCCCAGTTACATGATGCACCAGGCAATAAATCAATAGGATAGAAAATCTCAGGACTTACGACATGGACAGTGCCCCACACATTGATACGAAGCAGATTGAAATTACCCGATTCCCGGATTTCTATTTTATCTAATTGGTTTTCAAGTATCCAGGAGCCAGTTTTCATATCTGGAGGATTAACATGGCTGAAATAATATGTTTCAGTGGCAAGCTTGTTCCAACGCATTGAATTTCCATCGAAATAAACTTCCTGCTTCGAATTTACCACTGCACCAAAAGTTTGTGGATTGAGTACGAATGGGAATTTCAACTGATAGTTTGCATCAATAGGTTTGTGGTTGATTGCCAGGAAATTATGGACATATTCGTTGGTGGTAATTGATTGTTCGCCAGTGTTGGTTAGTTCATAGCGAATAATGAAAGAACTTTCAGATAAAGTGATAGTTTTCAGCAATTTATAACAATATCCACGTTCCGGTTTGGCATTCACTTCAAAACTGACTGTATCCTGCATTTTTTGAATGGTAAATTCAGCTGGTGCAACTTCGTATGAAGTAAAAAAGTCATAAGGTTCGCCTGTTTTCCGGGTAAGCAGCCCGACGCCAATTTTATGAAATTTTCCACCCAATGGGCAATCGGGATAATCTACCGGTGCATCAATACCAAATTCGTTGTAAAGTCCTCTTCCTAAGATATTTAATTCTTCGGGTCTAGTTGTTTCATTGGTGCAGAAAGTGTGCTTGTTTTTATAAAGAATCTGTGTTATCTGCCCTGTCCAATCAAAGCGTGAACCGCGATAATTTTCGCCCGGTTCATTGATTTCTAGCTGTATTGTATTGTTTAATAGTGTGATAGGCATGGTTGCTCGATTTTTAATAGGACCGCGGATTGAACGGATTTGACGGATTGGAACGATTTTTTTAGCCGTTCAATCTGGATTTTTATTTGAATTTGTTTTCAAAAAACTGATAGGAATTTTGATTTTTATCATACAAAACAATAAGACTGGAGGATTGAAGATTCAATAGGAAATGCCGGAAAACAGTGGAAATTCCTCCTTTCCCCTCCGCTCCGGACGGAGCGGAGGGGAAGGTCGGGGCAAATAAACGGAAAGACAAGGAGAAATGCAAAGGTTATTTTCTCAATCACATTCATCTGGTCTTTCTTCTCTATAAAGCTGATTATGCGCATGTGGCCTCCACATTTCGGGCATTTCAGTGGATCTACTTCGTAAACCTTCTTTATCATAGCCGCCCACCTTGACCGGCAGGTTTTCCGGAACGGGGTATCTTCCCCATCTTCAGCATCCACGACGGCCTCGACATCCTTTGCCGCTATCGCTACTGGACAAGCCTCTCAAGCGCGTTGCGGCCGGTGGCGGCAATGAGCACGTTCTTGTCAACGCTGAATCCGGAATGCCGCCACGAGCGCATCTGTTCGACAGTCTCACGGGTAACCAGCCCCTCATCGAGGAGCAACTTGAACACCTTGTGCTCCCAGAGTTTCAGAAACGGCTCAACGGCAAGAGTCGGAAGTGGAATAAACGTCCCACTTGGCGTGAATACGCCGTCGCTCGCAACCGCATGGACGTGCGGATGCCAGTGGGCAAGCTCACCGAAGGTCTGAACCGCTGCCGCCATACCAGGAACTGCGTCATCGCGGCCTAGTACCGCCTGATAGACCTGCCGGATCACGTTGTAAGATCTCCGCACTTGATTAACTTGTCGGCCGCAATCCGCAAGACCGGCCTGTAGAAACCATATTTTGCGCCATACCGTTCAGGATAGACTCGTTCGAACTCGTCATAATGGGCGGCTACAATTTTCCAGAAAGGCGATTCGGAGGGGTTGCGCCTGCTGTAGAACTGAGGCTCGGGCTCATAGTTTTCCAGTGGGATTGCCATATATGCCAAGCTCCCTCAGCATATATAACGACCCATCTAGTGTATTTATTGTGAATACTTAAGAAATGTTTTGGTTGATAAAGAGCAGAAAACAAAACTCCTATCAGTAACTGGAAAAGCCTCAATTACATTGTATATTTCGACAATCTTTAAAAAGGGAATAAACATGACCAGAATATTGAAACTCACATTCTTGGCAGTTTTCACTGCAATGACAATACAATTCTCCATCGCGGGGGACCTGACTGTCGGCGAGATCGCTTATAAAATGTCAAAGGCGCCTGACCCCAACGGCTTATACAAGGAATGCAAGTCATTCTTCCTCAAACAGAAGCTTGTAAACGACAAGAGCGAAATCATCGTCGAGGTGACATTCAAGGTGCCCGACATGTCGAAGTCAGTCACCTTGGTTGACGGCAAGGCCGTAAACAAGGTGTTTTTCAAGAAGGGCAATGCCTGGAGCGTGGACTCGAATGGCAATAAAAAGGAGATAAAAGGCGTAGAACTGGAGAGCATGAAAATCATGAACAATCTCCAGAATCCCAATTCCACAATTTCGAACGTCTTCAAGAAAATAGCACTGAGCGAAGGTAAATCCGGAGAAACTGACTGTTATTTATTGAAATGCTGCTACGGCGAAAATGATAAGGACGAGATGACCTTCTATGTTGACAAGAAGGATTTCCTGACAAGAAAAATCGCGATGGTGAAGGATAAGAAGCCCTATATCGCGGAAACCAAAAAATATTCCCTCCTCCAGGGAGTCCTTGTGGGATCGGAAACCGTGATCGAGTTTCAGGGAAACAAGCAGACACTGATTGTCGTTGACTATAAGCTCAACGTGGAGGTTGCGGACTCCGAATTCGAGCCCTGACAACGCACAAAATCCAGGCGACTGCGAGGACGGATCCTGTAAAGATAATCCCCTTCGAGACACTCATCCAACTGATCAGGAAAAAGGAGGTGAAAAGCGTCCCGGCAATGCTTCCAGACGTCGAGACGGCATATACATTCCCTGCCGCCCGTCCGATTCGCCCGCTGTTTGTGGCGACAATCTTGACGATTATCGGAATCACGGCTCCAAGAAATACGCATGGAAGAAGAAAAATAATAACTGAGAGCAACAGGGCGCCGACTCTCGATTCGAAATTTAAAGCGTAGAAAAATTCGCAGAATCTGTAGCCATACAATGGGAACGACAGGACAAGAATCGTCGGGAAGAAAACTATCCTTGAAAGATGGTTGGCACCTGAACTTGAGTCGGCAATTCTGCCTCCGGCCGCATATCCAATGCCGAGCCCGGCAAGAAAGACGGAGATGATTGCACCCAGCACATAGACACTGCTTCCATAGTACGGGAACAGAACCCTTGTCCCGAGTATCTCATAGCCCATTACGGCGAAACCCGAGAGAAACGCGATGGAATATAACATTAAGCCATTCAATGTTGGATGTTCTTCCGGAGGTGTTCTTTAAGTGTTTCCAGGTCTTCAGGAGTGTCAACTCCGACGGTGGGGCGTTCCGCCAGGAGCACTTTAATTCTTATTCCGTTCTCGAGGGCTCTCAACTGCTCGAGCTTTTCGCATTTTTCGAGGCTTGATTCCGGCAGAGAAACAAATCTGTCGAGGGTATCCCTTCTGAATGCATATATTCCCCAGTGGCGATAGAGGTTTGTATCGGTGCCTCCGGTCCTCAGGAAAGGTATTGGAGCCCGGCTGAAATACAGGGCGTTCGAAGATTTATCAATTGTTATTTTCACGACATTCGGATTGTCAGCGATTTCCTCGCGCCTGCAGGGAACCGCGATGGTAGCCATTTCAATTTCAGGATTTTCCTTCATTATTTCGGAAAGTCTGGAAATCAGTTCCGGCGGTATGAGGGGTTCGTCTCCCTGGACATTTATTATGATTTCGCTTTCCGGCGCCTTTTTTCTAACAGCCTCGTGGACTCTGTCCGTGCCGGACGGATGGTCCGCCGAAGTCATTACATAATCTCCACCGAATTCAGCCACAGCTTCTGCAACTCTTTCATCGTCGGTCGCGACGCAGACAAAGTCCACGGAAGATTTTTTCACTCTTTCATATACCCATTGAATCATCGGTTTTCCTAGGATGTCCGTGAGGACTTTCCCCGGAAATCTTGTGCTTCCATATCTGGCTGGTATTACTGCGATCGATTTCATAAATTCAGAGTTCCTGATCCGCTGAAAATAATAATGTCTTAAAATTCCACCCCTGGGGGGGAATTTTCATTCAGATTTCCCGGCTGTAACCCTTTTTTAACCACAACCCCTTTTCCCATATCTCCAGCGCTATTGAAGCTACGAGTCAGGAAATCTGAAATTATCTCTTGTCTTGTTGCCATCCTGATAAGAGAATAGCTCAAAATTCTCCTCTTTCAAAGCGCTGGTTGCTTCTTTATATGAGTTTTGGACACTAGCGATGGTTCCCCCAGCCGAGATATTTTATCAGGAGTTTTTTCCCGGAAAGAGATGTCCCGCTCAATTCGAATGTCTCGACGAACGAGAAATCCCCAGGGGATTTGCCGTCTGCAGATTTGAAATCGGCAGGCGTAAGAATGATCTCGTGATCTGTGACTGGTGCGATTTTCGCATTGAAAGATTTCTGGTTGCGACAGTTAAAATGGCCCCAGGCGACAATGTCCAATGATGCCGCATTCTCTAGTTTCACAATCAAAGTTGTCTTGTCAGGCCAAGACATGGATTCCGGTGCGGCCGGGCCACGGAAGAGAAGTTCCTTGAAACTGCCGTCCGTTCCTTTCGGCATGATCCCCTCATTGCAGACATCGAATAATTCCCCGACTTCTCCCGCATGGCGGATCTCTGTCCCCCATTGAATCCCAATCCCCTTGAGACTGCCGCCGGAAAATAAGACCGGGCTTGGAACGGGACTTCCTTGGAAACTTCTTATGCAGGCTGGAATTGACGAAATGCTTATGCCATTCTCAGGATAATACTTTCTTATGAAAAACCATAACGGGCCACCGGAATTAAGTTCGAATATGATTCGGTCATTTTTAACAACTGCATTATTGTGCCTGTCCCAGCAACGCGAATGATGCGGCTGGGGACCGTAGCTGAACCAGAATTCTGTCTTCACTTTTTCATCCGGTTTGTCAAATGTCGAAACTATCACTTTGTCGAAAGAACTTTCTTCTATTTTCAGTTCCGGAGTTGGAGGAAGCAGCTCCCCTCCCCTGAGATAGTAATTGAAGAATGCTTTTATAAGTGCCACACTGCCCAAGCCAAAATGGTGGTTCGAGTTTGGTGTGAAATCAGCAAGCGAATCGGGCAGAGCAGAGAGAAGTTCTGCCGCGACATTTACCCCGCCGAAGAAGTCATTGGTGGCGTTTATGTGCAGCATAGGAGAATTCTGGGAATGGAGATAAGATGCAGGTTCCATTATACTAAGCCAGCGGTTGCGTTCTTTACGTGTCAAGTTCTGCCAGTAATAGTCCCAGATGTGTCCTTCACGGAAAAGACCTCCTGTGCCGTATATCGAGACCGCACCTTTGACCCTGGGATCTGTGCCGTTGACGAGCCATGCTAGAAATCCGCCCCAGGAAATGCCATAGATGCCCATATGTCCACCATCAACTTCAGGAAGAGATTCAAGTATAGACAGACAGCATCTTGCGGCGGCGTGGCCAAGAAACTGTCCTGGAGTGCTTGGTATATCAATTTCATTTCCAAAATCTTTTGGAGCCGACATCACTTCTTCAGGGCGCCGTTCGGTATTTCCGGTACCGGTCCAATCGAAGCTCATTGCAGTGTAGCCTTCCGCGCCCCATTCGCAGACGGCCTGCTTGTCACATGTCTGTCCGCCGCCATGGATGTGCAATATCGCTGGGAACGGGCCTTTGCCAGCCGGGCTTGCCACACAACCGTAAGTGGTTACTTCGCCGCATTGCAAATTCGCCACGGTAAATCTGAACGGCCTGAGCTTTGTTCCATTTTCATCTACTTCCGGAAGCCATTTGATTTTCATCCCGGCCAGGGCAAGTGGCTCGAATAGTTTTTCAATTTGAACTGACATAGATTTATTGTTCTAAAGCTCTATTTTTTCAGAAGTAAGGTTGTGGCCTGTTTTGGGGAAAGTTTCACCAAGTCGGTTTTATCGAAATCAGAATTGCCCCACCATTCCGAGGATTTATGCTGAAGCTCGACAGATTTAAACTTAGAGCGATATTCCTTAAGACCACCAGCCCAATCAAGTTGAATTTTACTGGATTTGTGGTTCAATCCTTTTTTGGATAGAAGGAAATCTATATAATCGTTCACTTCTGACTGAAGTTCTATAGGAAGATTGTGAATTTTATTTTCTATTACACAAGTATTCATAAAATTAATTACCCTACTTAATGCTCTATCGTAAAGATCAACGTTTGCAGTTCTGATTCCTTTATCTCTGAAATCGATTGTTGAAAAATTATTTAGAATCCTAATTCGGGCTGTGAGATGCCCCATTCGTCTTGGGGATTGTTTTTTGTTTTGGAGTCGGATTTTTTGGTGGAACTCGCAGGTTTTGCGCCTTTCTCATTTTTCCGGGCGGGTTTTGTGTCCTTTTCAGGATTTTCCCCGGAGAATATGTTTAATTCCAGTTGTGCCTCGTTTTTTTTTCCGCCTTCTTTTGCTGGCTTGGGCTCTTTTTCCGGCCTGGTGGATTTCTGAACTTTTCCAGAAGGTTTTTCGACTTTCTCTGTTTTCCCCTCTGGTGGTTCCGTTTCTTTCTCGGGCTTTTCAGGCTTCTTCCTCGATTCTGTTGGTTCCTCTTCATCCTTTTCAGGTTTCTCTTCCTCTTTCTTCACAGGCGGATGACTTTTCGCGGCTGTCTTTCCTTTAGTAAAAGTTTCCGGAGCAACTTTTTCTTCTTCAGGTGCTGTTTCGGTGGCAGGTTCCTGGCCCGTGAGCAAATTCTGGCTCTCGACATCTGGAACAGGGGCCTCCTCGGAAGCTCCTACAAATTTAAAATCTATGATTTTCTTTGATGCTATCCTGATTCCGCGCGATTTTGTACCTTTTTCCGGGACCTGGCTGAAATCGAGAGTTACAGACTTCTGCTTCTGGCGTGGCATCGGCTCGAAAAGACATTCATAGATATAGTTGGAGCGGGTATTGATTATCTCGAGCTTAGATCCCTCAGGAGCAATATTATATTCCTTGTCGGCTATGAACTTCGGGATCCTTGTCCTTTTCGCATAACATAGGTCACTCGCCTTGTCCTTGTACACAATGTTGAAAAGGAGATCCTTGTCATACTTGCAGAAATAGAAAAGTCTTCCTACAAATATTTTTTCCGGAATATTGATTACCTTGTATGTCGAATTTTTCTCCACGCATAAAAGTTTGTCGAACTCGTTGCAGGTGATCGTGTCGTCGCTTTTCACGGAAGTTCCGATGAAGCAGTTCTTCTTGTCCCATCCAACCTTGATGTTGTTCAGCGCCACGGCCTTGACATCAATCTTCTCGAATTTCTTGACGATTTCGGTCTTTCTCGGGTAGAATTTGCCGTATTTCTCGATCAGGTTCTTGAGAAATCTGATCGCGTAGGCCTTCATTCTCTTGAGGTTTTTCTCGACTTCGCCGATTGATTTAACGATGTCGTCAAGATCCTGCTTGTTCTTGTTAATGTCGAACAGGGAGATTCTTCTGATGGGTATTCCGAGGAGTTTTTCGATGTCGTCGTCGGTGATTTGGCGTTTGAGCATATGCTTGAATTTGCTGAGTCCCTTGCGGACTTCGCTTAACACTAGCTCGTATGATTCGCACTCCTCGATCCTCTTGTATATCCTGTTCTCTATGAAAATCTGGGCAAGGGTTTTCTCATGGAATTTCTCGTTCAGTTTTCCGAGTTCGATCTCGAGTTCGGCCTTGAGGTATTCGAGGAGTTTCTCGGTATTGTATTTTAGGACTTCGCTGACTTTCATCTGGACGGGGCGGTTATCCTTTATTACAAGGATGTTGGACGTGACCGAGATCGAGCAGTCGGTGTACGCGTAGAGTGCGTTCAGCGCCTTCTGCGGCTCATATCCCCTTGCCGGAGTGAGTTCTATCTCCACGGTTTCTCCGGTGTAGTCGTTTATGGCCGCGATTTTGATCTTGCTCTTGTTCACGGCGCGCTCGATGGAGGCTATAAGGCTTTCAGTCGTGCAGAAGGGAGGGATCTCCCTTATGATGAGTTTTCTGCCCTCGACTTCAATCTTGGCACGGAGGGTGATTTTGCCTTCGCCGTCGTTGTAGTCCGACACATCCATTGTTCCGCCCTGGAGGAAGTCGGGATATATTTCGTATTGCTCGTTTTGAAGGATTGAGATCTGAGCCTCGAGAAGCTCCTTGAAGTTGTGCGATAGAATTCTGGTGGTCATTCCCGGAGCTATTCCTTCGTGTCCGAGCATCAGCAGCGACGGGATTTTCACTGGCAGATAGACAGGCTCCTTGTTTCTTCCATCGTATGAGTCCGTGAACTCGGTGATGTCGTTGTTGAAGAGCGTCTCCTTTGCAAGCTGTGTCAGGCGACACTCGATATATCTTGCGGCGGAAGCATCGTCCCCGGTGAAGATGTTTCCGAAATTCCCCTGCTTGTCTATATAATATTCCTTGTTGGCAAGAACTACCAGCGCACCATAGATTGACTGATCGCCGTGCGGATGGTACTGCATCGAATGCCCGATGACATTGGCGACCTTGTGGAAGCGACCGTCGTCAATTCTGTAAAGCGACCATATGATCCTTCTCTGCACCGGCTTGAAACCGTCGTTGATGTCCGGGATGGCCCTGTCCTTTATGACATAGGATGCATATTCGAGGAAATTTCTGTCGAGTATCCTTCTCAGGTGTGAATTCGAAGATGCCGCCAGCTTGGCAATATCCACTCCTCCATTTTCTTCGGAATCGTTTTCCGGATCGGCAACGGGAGCAGATTCGATGGCATTATCGTCGGGAAGAACCGCAGATTCATCCGCTGGAACAGTCGGATTCTCCTCTTGAACGGGAGCTGAGTCCTTCTTTTCCTCGATCTTTACCTTGCTTCTTTTTTTTCTGTCAGTCATATTATTATTTCAGATTAAATTCACCATGATATAATCTCTTCTTTCGGGGGTGTTCTTGCCCATGTAGAACTCGAGCATGTTGGGAACGTCGCGCATATGTTCGAGCGTGACTTTTATCAGCCGGATATCCTCTCCGATGAACTGCCCAAACTCGGATGGCGAAATTTCCCCGAGTCCCTTGAACCTTGTTATCTCGAGACTTCTCTCCCCAAGCTCCTTCACGGACGCATCCCTCTCCTCCTCGGTGTAGCAGTAGATGGTCTTGGCCTTGTTCCTCACTCTGAAAAGTGGCGTTTCGAAGATGTAGAGGTGTCCGGATAGAACTAGCTGTTCGAAATATGTCAGGAAAAATGTTATAAGAAGGTTTCTTATATGAAGTCCGTCAACATCGGCATCGGTTGCTATGACGACTTTTCCATATCTGAGGTTTTCTATATCCTCCTCGATGGCAAGCGCCTGCATTATGTAGTAGAGTTCCTCGTTGTCGTAGAGTTTCTCGAACTTTTCGCCATGGCAGTTGAGCGGCTTGCCCCTGAGGGAGAAGATCGCCTGGGTGTACACATCCCTGGAGTTGACCATCGAGCCCGCGGCGGACTGCCCCTCGGTCAGGAACAACATCGAGTTTTCGCCCTTCTTGTCGCCGAGGTGGTATTTGCAGTCCCTGAGATTGGGTATCTTGAGCGCCATTTTCCTGGCCTTTTCCTTGGACTGCTTCTTGATCGCCTGGATGTCCTTGCGTACCTCCTCGTTGAGGTTGATCTTGTTTATGATGACCTCAGCCTCCGGCAGATGCCTGTGCAGGTAGTTCAGGACAGCCTGCTTGACGGCGTTCACGATCCAGGCTCTTATGTCGGTGTTGCCGAGCTTGTTCTTGGTCTGCGACTCAAAAATCGGATCCTTGAGTTTAATTGATACTGTCCCCACAATGCCATTTCTGACATCCGACGCCTCGTAGTTTTTCCCTGAAAACTCGTTGATCGCCTTAAGAATTCCCTCCTTGAATGCGGAAAGATGCGTGCCTCCATCGTTCGTGTACTGTCCGTTCACGAAGGAGTAGTAGTTCTCTCCATAGTTCGGAGTGTGGCAGAACGCGAACTCGAGGGTCTTGTCCTGGTAATAGATGGTGTTGTAAAGTTTTTCCTCGCCCACTTCAGTCTCGATCAGATCCTTGAGACCATTTTTCGAGACGAACTTCTTGTTGTTGAAGTTCAATACCAGGCCGCTGTTGAGGAATGCGTACAGCCATATGCGCTTCTCAACATATTCAAAGTCGAACTTGAACTTGGGAAACATCTGTTCGTCCGGGACAAACGTGACATAGGTGCCGTCCGGTTCGTTCGCAGTCCCGCCCTGCTCCTTCAACAGCTTTCCTAACTTGAAGTCAGCCCTTTTGAACTTCTTTTCCCTGTATGAGATGACTGTGAAACTTTCGGAAAGCGAGTTCACGGCCTTGGTGCCGACACCATTCAGCCCGACGGAGAACTGGAACACGTCGGTGTTGAATTTCGCCCCGGTGTTTATCTGCGACACGCATTCGACAAGCTTCCCCAGTGGAATCCCCCGGCCATAGTCCCTTACAGTTATCTGCCTGCCATCGATGGCGATGTCAATCTTCTTTCCGGAGCCCACGATGAACTCGTCAATGCTGTTGTCTATCACCTCCTTGAGCAAAATATATATGCCATCATCGGGATGAGAGCCGTCGCCCATTCTTCCGATATACATTCCGGGGCGCATACGAATATGCTCGAGGGAGCTCAAGGTTTTGACCTTGCTCTCGTCATATACTTGCAATTTTTCTTCGGACATATATTATTTTCAATTAAAAATTGTTATGTTCTATTAAAATGTGATGATTACAAATAATATTTGTTTTTCTGAAAATTCAATTGGAAATTCCAAAATTTTCAATAGTAACCTACAGTGAACATCAATGAATGACAAAATCAATGACATCTTCAAGGAGTGCCCTAACTGCGGGCATAAATGGAAGACACGCAATGATTTTCTCGCAGACAAAAATGTGATACTCATTGGCTATCAGGCACATTTCAATGAACTTGAAACAGGGCTTTTCCAGTTCAACCACTCCTGTGGAACGACTTTTTCAGTGATGGCGAAGGATTTCAGGGACCTGTATGACGGTCCGGTTTTCGAGGATACTAAGACCGGCACACGCCATTGCCCGGGATACTGCCTGAAGAAGTCCGAACTCGCCCCCTGCCCCGCCAAATGCGAATGCTCCTATGTCAGGGAAATCATCCAGAAAATTCTGAAATGGGAACGGAAGGAGGGGGAAAAACTGGATTTATCATGAAGATCCCGGAGGATGGGGTCAATGGTAGTAACGAGTCAGCATAATGTTTTTCCGCTATCGGTGGAGGGTCGGGTTCCACCCCGACCACGAGCAGACGGCGTGGAAGTCGAAGATCCCGGGGGAGTTGGCGTCTCGGGGCCGTCCCTCCAAACAGGCCATTTGCCGGAATACACTATACATGTGAAGAAGATGCCCTGATGACGAATGCCATATCAAAAGATTGAAAGCGCTGAAGAGGCATCTTTTCCATTATTTTTAAAGAGCCCCTGCATCACTTGTCCAGGTCCAGGAACTTGAGAATTTCCTTTGACGCAGAGATTGCCCCCGGGGGGAAGGAGAACTTGACGGGGTCGACTCTGAAACCTGCATTTTCCAGCAGTTCGAGCAGGTTGTCTTTACCTACGAGATGTCCGGCACCAACCGCGACGAAAGTGTTTTCCTTCTCGAACTGGCCTTTGAGGCGCTCGAAAAAGAGCCTGTTCCTGTCGCAGAGCAGAACCTTGAGATACTTTTTCTTGAAATCCGGGGGGAAACCATCATCCTTTCCGGTAAAGGTTTTCATCATTTCCTGGATGTTCTGTTCGAGGTAGAGTTTCAAGACGAGATTCACAGTTTTGAATCCGCCCTCGGCTTCCTGGATGGAATCCTTCAGCATTTCGATCTGTTCCTCTTTTGTGAAAGAATCCAGCGATTTTACTTGTTCTTCAGGAGTTTCTATTCCTACCGTCTTCTTGCCGAGCAGTTTAGCCTTCTGGTAGAGCAGGACATCCAGGGCCAGGTCGTAGGACATTCTCGGATATGAAATGATCAGGACTGCACCCCAGATCTTTTTGCCATTCAGGAAGGTGGCCGAGATCGGCGGGTCGAATTTTTCCGCGATTTTCGCAGTTTTCTCGAAAAGTTCGTCTCCGACAAGCACCTTGAGGGACTGATCGGGCGAAAGCAGCATTCCCCTCGATATTTCGACCTGGTTCTTTTCGTCCGGCTCCATTTCGGTGTAGAAGCTGTCGCAGGATTTCATCGCATCCAGGAGGGGATCTTGTAACTTTTCGAATCCCTTGTAGGGAATATGTATGGTTCCGAAGACGTATGAGACCTTTTCTCCGGAGCTTATTTTCCATAGAAGAGACTGTTTTCCCGTGGCTACATCCTGCTTTTCATCGGTGCTTGCATTTATTATAGGAAGCATTATTAGAACCATCAAAACCTTGCTAAATAGATATTTCATTGAGCTTTTCACTTGTTTTTACTTGAGAAAAAGCTAATGTACTGTTTTTCCGTTTAATTGTAACAACAAAAATTTTATTTTGTTGAAATATTTTATATGGCAGGGAAAATGGACAACAAAAACACAGGCATTGACATTGCGGGTTTGCAGGAAAAGTATGTTTTAAAGACATATAGTTTTTCACCTCCGATAATTTTCGTCAAAGGGGCGGGAGCCTATCTCAAGGATTCAACCGGAAAAAGATATCTTGACTTCAGCTCCGGTATAAGCGTGTGCAATCTCGGGCACTGCCACCCTGCTGTCACAGCAGCAATACGCAGACAGGCCGGAAAACTTGTTCACGTGTCGAATCTTTTTATGAACAGCAGACAGCCTGAGCTCGCCTGGAAACTTGTCTCACATTGTTTCGATGGCGCGGCCTTCTTCTGCAACAGCGGCGCAGAGGCGAACGAGGGTCTGATAAAATTCGCCAGGAAATGGGGAAATCCCACCGGCAGAAATGAAATCATCGTGATGAAAGAATCATTCCACGGCAGGACTCTTGCGACACTCGCGGCCACAGGCAGGAGCAAATACCGGGAAGGATTCCAGCCAGACATGCCAGGCTTCGTCCACGTCCTCTTCAACGACTTTGAGGCGGCAGCCTCCGCGGTCGGGCCTCGGACGGCCGCGATAATGCTAGAACCGGTCCAGGGCGAGGGCGGTGTGATTCCCGCTGACAAGGCCTATCTTGAGAAAATCCGGAAACTTTGCGACGAAAAGGGGATATTGCTGCTTTTTGACGAGGTGCAGTGCGGGATGGGCAGGACAGGATCCTTTTTTGCCTGGCAGAGCTATGGCGTCGGACCCGACGGGTTGTCTTTGGCCAAGGCGCTTGGAAACGGGTTTCCCATAGGCGCATTCATCCTCAAAAGAAAATTCGAAAATGTGCTTGTGCCGGGAACCCATGCGAGCACTTTTGGCGGAACAGCACTGGCCTGCGCCGCCGCCTGTGCTGTGATTGATGCGATTGACAGAGAAAACATCCTGCTGAACTGCTCCGAGCAGTCCGTCTATCTTATGCGGAAACTTGGAGAACTTGCCGGAAAATATACCGCGATCCGCTCGATCAGAGGACGTGGCCTCATGATAGGTCTGGTACTTGATGTTCCCGCCTCGGAGATAAGGAAAGTCGCCAGCGAGAACGGCCTCCTGGTTCTTACCGCCGGTGACAATGTCTTGCGGCTTCTTCCGCCTCTCACCATAAGTGTGAAAGAGACTGACAAGGCCATAAAAATTCTTGACAAATGCTTTAAAAAAGTGAAAGGCTCCTAAAAATGCAGAAAGATCTTCTTACGGTAGAAGAGGTGACAAGACAGGATCTTGACAACATATTCAAGCTCGCCACCAAAATGAAGCTCGAGCGTCTAGATTATCCCGTCAGGCATCTCGCTGGCAAGAGTATTGGAATGATATTCTCCAAAAGTTCGACGAGGACAAGAGTCTCCTTCGAAGTCGGAATAAGGGAGCTGGACGGATTTCCCATCTTTCTGGACCAGAACGATCTCCAGCTTGGAAGAGGCGAAACAATTAAAGATACCGCGCTCGTGCTGAGCAGATATCTCCATGCCGTGGTCATAAGGACTCATGAGCACGAGGAACTTGTGGAATTTGCGAAATTCGCACATATCCCCGTGATAAATGCGCTTACCAACATGTTTCATCCATGCCAGATAATCACAGATCTTTTCACCATTTTTGAGTATAGCGAGAGACTCGATGGAATAAAGCTCTGCTATATGGGCGACTGCGCCAACAACACCGCGAATTCCCTTATCCTGGCGGCACGGCTCGCCGGGATCGAACTTATACTTTCCTCGCCGGAAAAATACAAACCGAGAACCTCCTACTTGGATCCGGACAGCATGGGTGCGGGAAAAATCGTATGGGAACCGGATCCGATGAAGGCCGCTGAGAATGCGGACTACATCTACACCGATGTCTGGGTCAGCATGGGTTATGAGAAGGAGGAGAAGGAGCGTAATAGGGAACTGAGACCCTATCAGGTCAATCCGAAGATAGTCTCCGCAGCGAGCCCATCCGTGAAAATAATGCACTGCCTGCCTGCAAGACGCGGGGAGGAGATAACCGACGACGTGATAGACAGCCACAAGTCCATAGTGTTCGACCAGGCGGAGAACAGGCTCCACGTCCAGAAGGCCATTCTTGCGCTGCTGCTGGACGAGGAGACCTTGAAGTAAGACAGAGTTTTCAAATCAGCCCGCGATGTGATTCAATGTTAATGCCGCCAAGTTAAGCAAAGTAGCGCGCGGCTTCACCCCGTAGCTTAGACTCTGGCAGATTGGCAGAGCTATTTGTTTTGAATCTTAACTGGCCACTATTCTGATTTAATAAATATAAAATAATGAGGATAAGTTATGACCGGAAAGACAATCTCGAAGAAGGAGTTGAAAGAATCTTTTATGAAACACCTTGTCAGGTCTCTTGCAAAAAGGCCTGACAAGGCAACTAACCTTGACAGATACCAGGCTCTCTCGCTGGCGGTCAGGGATCTCATGGTGGAAAGATGGATACAGACACAATATGTATACGAGGAAAAGTTTCCAAGATGCGTGTGCTACATATCTCTCGAATTTCTGATGGGGCGGGCCCTTGGAAACGTGATGATTAATCTCGGAGTCTATGAGACAGCCGCCGAAATGACGGCAGAACTCGGATTCGACATCAACGAAATTGAGGATACAGAGGTTGATGCCGGGCTCGGCAATGGGGGGCTTGGAAGGCTCGCCGCATGCTATCTCGACTCGATGGCGACACTCTCTCTTCCCGCACTTGGATACGGAATAAGATACGATTACGGCATATTCAAACAGAAAATAGAGGATGGGTACCAGGTGGAGGAGCCGGACAGCTGGCTTAGACAGGGCAACCCATGGGAGATACGCAGACTTGACAGACTCAAAATCGTAGAATTCTACGGCAATACGGAAAAATCCCGCAAATCCGGAAGCAAATACAGCCGCGACTGGGTCAACACACAGAAAGTGCAGGCAATGCCGTTCGACACGCCGGTCCCCGGTTTCATGACGAACAATGTCAACACCCTTAGGCTATGGGCTGCAAGATCAGTGCACGAGTTCAATCTGTCAAGCTTCAACATGGGGGACTACATAAACGCCAACATTGATGCGACCGTCACAGAAAACATAACAAAGGTATTATATCCCAACGACAACAATTTCGAAGGCAAGGAATTGCGCCTCAAACAGCAGTACTTCCTGGTTTCCGCCACACTTCAGGACATCATTCACAGGTTCAAGAACAGCGGCGGAAAGATAAACAAGTTCGACGAGAAGATCGCGATTCAGCTCAATGACACACATCCGTCCCTTGCGGTTCCGGAACTTATGCGCATACTTGTCGACATCGAGCGGATCGAATGGGACGAAGCATGGTCAATATGCGTCAAGACCTTCGGATACACGAATCACACCCTCATGAGCGAGGCCCTCGAAAAATGGTCGGTTCCACTGATGCAGAAGTTGCTGCCACGCCACGTCGAGATCATCTATGACTTGAACGAACTCTTCCTTAGAAGGATAAGGAACAAATATCCTGGAGACATGGACAGGCTCGGGCGGATGTCAATAGTCGAGGAGGGGCAGGACAAATCCATCAGGATGGCATATCTCGCCGTCGTGGGTAGCAACAGGGTCAATGGGGTGGCGGAACTCCACACCGAACTCCTCAAGAAGGGGCTATTCAGGGACTTCTACGAATATTACCCATACAAGTTCATCAATGTAACCAATGGGATAACTCCCCGCCGCTGGCTCCTCAAGGCAAATCCCGGCCTTGCGAAACTCATAAGCGAAAAGATTGGAGAGGACTATCTCAAAGATCTCGACAGGCTGAAGGATCTCGAAAAGTTCTGCGATGACGAGGATTTTCAGAAAAAGGTTGATGCGGTAAAACGCGCAAACAAGGTGGAACTGGCGAAATACATCTCCGAGAACAATGGTGTCAATGTCAGCCCAGATTCGATCTTTGATGTACATGTCAAAAGACTCCATGAATACAAGCGCCAGCTTCTGAATATCCTCAACATCGTCGCGAGATATTTCGAGATAAAGGAAAAACCCGGATCTCACACTGTCCCGAAAACATATATTTTCGGTGCCAAGGCCGCCCCGGGATACTATATGGCGAAAATGATAATAAAACTCATAACCTCCGTAGCAGACGTGGTCAACAACGACGAGGAAGTTAAAAATCTTATCAAAGTCGTCTTCCTTGCAAACTACGGGGTCTCGCTCGCCGAGAAGATTATTCCTGCCGCCGACATCTCCGAACAGATATCGCTTGCCGGAACCGAGGCATCCGGCACAGGCAACATGAAGTTTGCGCTTAACGGCGCCCTGACAATCGGCACAATGGACGGTGCAAACATAGAGATATGCGATGCCGTCGGGCAGCAGAACATCTTCATTTTCGGGCTCAGAGTCGAAGAGGTGAACGAGCTAAGACGCAAAGGATATAGTCCGAACGACTTCCTTGGAAAACAGCCCTATCTCAAGAAAGCCATTGATATGATAAACTGCGGATATTTCTCCCCGGAAAACGTCAATCTCTTCAATCCCATCGTCGAAACACTTAAGGGCGACTTCTATATGAGTATCGCCGACTTCGAGTCGTATTACAATAGACACAAGGAGATTGACGCCCTCTATCTGAACAGAAAGGTCTGGCTTAGGAAATCAATCATCAATATAGCCAACATGGGCCGTTTTTCCAGCGACAGGTCAATCAGGGAATACGCCGAAAAAATATGGAAGCTAAAACCGCTTCCCGTCGGCGACAATCTGAACGGATTCAGCATGGACAATCTTATACACAGTGAAAAATGAAACAGAACGACACAAGAATAAAAACAATATATTTGAGCGGCCCTATAATGGACGAACACGAGGGAACTGCAAGAGCCTGGCGCGACAATGCGAAGAAACTCCTTTCAGAAAAGTTCAGGCTCCTCGACCCCATGAGAAGGAAATTCAAGGACAGGGAGGTGGACAGCGCCAACGAGATCGTGGAATTCGACCTCCAGGATGTCCGCGACGCCGACATACTCCTGGTAAACTACTCGAAGGCGAGCATCGGAACAAGCATGGAAATATTCTATGCCGCTCATGATCTGGGAAGATTCGTGGTCGCTTTCTCACCTTTCGAATTCAAGGAATGCAGCCCCTGGATGGTCAGATACAGCACCAAGATTCTGCCCAGCCTGGAGGAGGCGTGCCAGTATATTCTGACACATTTCGGACATACAGAAAATTGAGCTTGCAACAATAATTTCCTCAGGAAACATCTTCAACAACTACACTGGAACCGAATCGAATTGTAGCCTCGAATTCCAACGCCAAGCCGGCCTATACATTGCCAGATTTAAATGCCGTGTATTCTTGGAACTGCGAGGACGGATATGAGTCACCTAATTTTGCCAATTTCTTTCCGGACGATGAAGTTGCAGGAAAACGCCTGGACGAATTGTACCTCTCCCGCGAAAAACTGACAGTTACGGATCGTGAACTACTTGACGCATTTCGGCAAGGCCTGCGGCGATCTTCCGTTCATCCCAATGGACTCTTTGGCTGGTTTTCCACAGCGTCCGGGTGGCCAAAGGATCCGTTTCAAACCGAAATCTTTTACCATGCCGCAGACCTGGCGGCTCCCCAGGAAATACGCTATAACAGTGTTTACTTCGGTTTAGGCAATTTTGGGAAAAAGAGCGATAATGTGTTACGGCTTTTTGGTCAGATTCTTGCAACCGAACCTTATGATTGAAAACCTATGTTGCGGAACAACTCACATCTTCCAAATATTGACTGGCATTTGCTGTAAGAAAAAATAATAACTGGATCGGTGGTATGGCGGTTGTTCGCGGATTGGCTGGATTGGAGTGGCTGATCGCCGAACTGCAAACGGACAAGGCTAACATGTGCGACATGGCATTGCCATTTTCGAAGAATTCGATCAAAGGTACTGAACTGGATAAAATATCCGAGTTCAAATCATTTATAATTGATGACACTGCTACCGAAAAATGATAATTAAAACGAGCAAATAAATCTTATCAGTCTTGATTTTATTAGCATTTGTAATATAATCACCCCATATAATATTATTTTAAGGATTATTTTATGTATCGTTTTGCACTTGATTATATGAAGGAGTGGAAAGACAGGAAATCTCGGAAACCTCTTGTCATACGTGGTGCGAGACAGGTGGGAAAATCATATCTGGTCAGGATGTTTGCGGGAAAGGAATTTGAGAATCTGATCGAAATAAATTTTGAACGCGACAATAAAGTGGCGGCTTTGTTCGAAGAGGAATCTCCTTTAAAGATAGTGAAGCTCCTTGAACTTCAATTTGGGAAACAGATTATTTCGGGGAAAACAATTATTTTCCTTGATGAAATACAGGCTGCTCCAAAAGTTTTCGCAAAACTCAGGTATTTTTATGAGGAGCTTCCACAGCTTCATATGGTGGCAGCAGGTTCGCTCCTTGAATTTGTCCTGAGCCAGTCTGAGTTTTCAATGCCTGTGGGAAGAATTGAATATCTTCATCTTGGTCCCATGACTTTTGAGGAGTTCCTGCTTGCGGGGGAAAACAGCAATCTTCAGGATTATTTGAGGAACTACTCCCTAAATGAAAAACCGCCGGAACCCATACATCAGAAGCTGATTAATCTTTACAAGACGTTTATGTCTCTCGGCGGAATGCCCCAGGTATTGAGTGCTTTTATGCAAACATCTTCATTCAAAGAGGCTGAAATCATAAAAGAGTCAATCATGCAGACATTCAAGGACGATTTCAGCAAATATGGCAGAAAGATTAATCATCAATGTCTCCTTAATGTGTTCACCAGACTGTCTGAAACAGTGGGCAGAAAATTCAAATATGTAAACATTGGCAGGGAAGAACAGGCAAAAGAAATCCGCAAGTCGCTGAAGCTGCTTGAACTTGCGAAGATCGCATATCCTGTCAGACATTCAGCATGCAATGGTATACCTCTTGGAGCGGAGGCAGATGAAAGAATATTCAAAATGCTTTTTCTCGATGTGGGTCTGATGCTCAATTCTTGCGGACTTTCAATGCTTGATCTTGAAAAAGCAGGCGATATCATGCTTGTCAATTCAGGTGCCGTCGCAGAGCAGACGGTGGGACAGCATCTTCTTTATTCACAGGAATGCTTTAAGGAACCGGAATTATATTACTGGATTAGGGAAAAGAAAAACTCTGAAGCGGAACTTGACTATGTAATATCGGAAGGAAAGTTGATTATTCCAGTTGAAGTCAAATCCGGTAAGACAGGCAGGTTGAAATCGCTTCATCAGTTCACGTATGCCAAAAAGTCCGAACTGGCAGTGAGGTTCAATGCTGAAACAGCGTCATTCACAATAAACACCGCATTGCTGTCAGATGGGAATTCGGTGGAATACAATCTACTTTCGCTGCCGCTATATATGGCTGAAGAACTTAGAAGAATTATAAAAACCATCCCCCTATAGATTATTTGGTTTATTTTTTAATTCGCAAATTTCGCGGGCAAAAAGTTATTGGTTTATCTTTCCCCTGCTGAAATCCCTCAGGGAACCCCCTGTCCTCCTCTTGAAAGTCCTGCTGAAATAGTAGATGTTATCGAAGCCACTCTGCGCCGCGGCTTCCGAAACCGAAAGATGCGAGCTCGACAAGAGCCACTTCGCCCTTTCAATCCTGACATCTATGAGATCTTCGATAGGACTCCTATGGAAAAATTCCTTGCATAGGACAGTGAATCTGCTCGAACTTAGAAAGCACATTCTGGCCATCTCCTCGACGGTCCATCGCCTTGAAAATTTCTCGTGAACCTTGAATCTCAGTTCCCGAAGTTTTTTTACGAGTTCGAATTTGCGCGGGGTCAGGGAATCATCCAATGCCTCTTCGAGATGTCTCGCAAGTTCCACAGCTTTCGGGACTGAAGACTGGTTCCGTACTATGACGAACGCCTTTGCCATTGAGGACTTTATCCGAAGGACGGAAGTGATAATGGATCGGCACGATCCGGCAAAAAGAATAGGAATGATCATAGACGAATGGGGAACCTGGTTTGATGTCGAGCCTGGCACTAATCCCGGATTCCTCTATCAGCAGAACACGCTTCGCAATGCACTTGTCGCAGGCCTCAGCCTGAACATCTTCAATGCGCATGCGGAACGTGTCCATATGACGAACATCGTTCAGACCATCAATGTCCTGCAGGCGATGATTCTGACCGAAGGGCCGAAAATGCTCCGCACGCCGACATATCACGTGTTTGAAATGTACAAGGTTCATCAGGACGCCACACTACTTCCATCTCATTTCGAATGCGGGACATACGATATGACAAACAAGAAGATACCGCAGTTGAGCGTGTCCGCATCACGCTCCGAAAATGGCACTATAAATCTTTCGCTCTGCAATCTCTATCACGAGAACGATGCAGATCTGAACTGCGAACTTCGCGGAACTTCTGTTTCTTCAGCCAGTGGCCGAATTCTTACCTCTGCCAAGATGGACACTCTCAACACATTCAAGGAACCGGACAAGCTTGTTCCGAACACATTTGGCGATTTCAAACTGGCAAAGAACAGGCTCGCAATCAAACTGCCGGCAAAATCTGTCGTCGTATTGGAGATCAGAGACCTGAAAAAGTGATGTAAGAATAAGTAATCCATGGAAATGGTTCGCCGGGAAAGTATTTTCGTGATTAATTGTCATATAGAGCATTAAAAATATAATACAGTGCGTTGCATTCGATAAGTTTATCTCATATGTTTCAAGGAGAAAAGAGAAGCTATTCTGAAAAATTTGAGGAGTAATTTGAGAAAATGAATAATCACATTGCGATTCAAACGAAGACGAGGGCACATTCGATCAAGTTCACCCTGATCG
>CAIQLG010000320.1 GCA_903872565.1 uncultured Lentisphaerota bacterium
CCTTTCTCGATACTGCGGGAACAGTTCGAGAATAGTATATACCGTGAGAAGACCATTAGGCAAACCCTAACGGTCTCTGACCCCGCCCAGAGGACGGGGTTTTCCAATTTTCAATAAATATCCAATGATCAACACTCAATTTCCAATTTTCAAGTTTTAAAAATCCCTTACTTCATTCTCCGATTTCATTTTTCCCCATCCGTTCCACGTTAGAAGCCTGTGGACATTTGATTTAGGTGAAGCTGCACCAGAGATGCGCAGATAATCCATGACGAATGCAAGATTTGAATTTGTTGGTGGAGTGCTTGATAGTCTGAGGTCGGAATTTGCCAGTGCCATGAAAATGAAAAATCCGCAGCTTTACCGGATAGTCCAGGCCCCATCTGGATTGGCGAGGGAGAACCCGTGGCGAAACATTGCCTTTTTCGTGGGTTTTTCTTGATTTCTCTTCAGAGACTGATTATTTTCAGTCTTCAGGATGAATGTGAAACAACAATAGGGGATTGACTATGCCGACTTGCCGTTCCACAGCGATCTGTGCTGGCTGGGGTATTCTGTTTACCATTATGGGCGCCGCTGGTTCCGCAGTCCTGTCATCAGCCGCCAACAAGCCAGCAATGCCGTCAATGACTAAACCTGTGATGTTCAACACGCCGGAGGCCGACAGAATTCTCGCCGTCCTGCAGGTTTTTCCTCCTGGCAATCCATGGAACGAGGACATCTCGAAACTTCCTGTGCTTGGGAATTCCAAGGCGATCATTGCAAGCATCGGCGCCGACAAGAGCTTAGCATACAACTTGGACATGGCGTTCATTCTGGTGCCTCCAGACCAGAAAAAGGTTGATTTCAAAATCAAAATGTATCCGGAGGAATCTGACAAGGGGCCATTCCCGATCCCCGACAACGCCCCTGTGGAAGGCTGGCCTCTCGATGGACGGACGCTGGAGGCCGCCCAGAAGGCGGAGGAGGACAGTGACAGGCATGTCATCGTCGTTGATCCGGTGAACCGCAGACTTTATGAGTTGTATCAGGGACGGAAGGCCGGAACCGGATGGGAGTGCGCCTGCTCCGCCGTCTTCGACCTGGCGTCAGATAAGCTGCGCCCCGACGGATGGACATCCACCGATGCCGCAGGACTTCCGATTTTCCCGTCGATCATCCGCTTCGACGAGGTGGAGAAAGGCATGGTGGGGCACGCCATGCGCTTTACTGTGAGGAACACCAGAAAGGCCTATGTCCATCCCGCCACGCATTTTGCAAGCAGGAAAACCGATCCGGATCTCCCGCGCATGGGCGAGCGGTTCCGGCTCAGGTCCGATTTTGACATCTCCGGTTTTTCCCCTCACGTGCAGGCCATCCTCAGAGGACTGAAGAAGTACGGCATGTTTGTCGCCGACAATGGCGGAGACTGGCGCGTGTCGGTCGCTCCCGATCGTCGGATCAAGGGGCTGGACGAACTGCGGAAATTGAAGGGGGCGGACTTCGAGGTCGTCGCGACAACAGTCACGAAAAAAGATTCAGGGAAATAATGTGTTGTGCTAGATTTGCTTGGCGGAAGTACTTCCGCACAAGCAAATCTATAAGTTCCCACAATTAGGAGAATTGTGGAAACGTCATTTGAATATCCTTTTTCTATGCAGGAACTGCATACCCGCATCCTTTTTCAGGCATTTCAATGCAACGGCATATATATTGGCAAGCGAAAAGGAGCTTATGGGATATAAGGTGAAACTTCAGAAAATAGAACGCCCGACCAACAAGACATTCTGCGTGACTGCTCCAGTCGTCATGGTCGAGGCGATGGAGCTGGAAAAAGGAGATGAGCTAGAGCGGTTCATCGAAGATAAGAACACAATGATCCTCAGAAGAAAAAAGTTAAGGAAAATGGGGAATTTGAAATGTCACTTTCAGTAGATAATCTCGTGCGGAAAGACTTCCGCCGAGATTATCCAGCCATACGAGCCCTCCATCGTTCGCCTTGCGAACGGCGGTGGATGGGTGGCTCCAATCAAGGCCGCGTCCCTTGGAAGTGGATTTTTATTCTTTTCCCGGGTACTATTTGTAATTTTGTGTGTTCAGCAGTTTGCCTTTCTTGTACAGGGTGACGGAGCATGTGCCATCTTCTAACTGACTTGTGAAGGAAACTGTCTGATTGTCAACGAATTCAGGCGTTCCGGAAATGCTTTTCACCTGGAACTTGGTGTGCTTGAAATCCTTGTCATAGCAGGTCACGCCCCCCGTATTGTCCTCTTCGTTGTATTCCATCAGATAAATATTCCCCGAGTCGAAATTGAATCCATAATAGTTGGAGCATGAAACGCTGCCTTTCTTCTGCAGTTTGTGCCGGGACAAAACATAATGTGTGATGGAGCTGTAGTCCCCCTGGGTGTCCACATACAGATTTTTCCCGTCGAAGAACAGGCAGTTCCAGGAAGCTCCGGCCCCTTCAAGTGTGGCACCGTCTAAAACGAGCTCTTTCTTGGAATTGATGTAGCTGACCACTCCATTGACGCCGCCTATTTCCTTCCAGTAGAGCAAGCCCATGGCCTTGTCAGGATGGACGCGCAGGTTCTCACCGCTTGTCTTGTTCATTATATGATCCACAAGCAGTTTCGGTTCTTTATTCTTCATCTTCTGATATTGAACTTCTATTTTGTCCTCGTCTTCATACATGCATGACACCACGTTGTTTCCGTAGTCCTCGACGATGCTGAAGCCTGACGCCAGCGTGTCAAGAGCCTGGTCCTGATCCAGGTTGCTGTCCATGTTCTTCATCATCATGTGGAGTTCGCCATCTCCGGTCGCATAGTACTGGACAACCTCCACATCTCCGCCATTTAGAGAGGCCTTCTGGAAATGGTCAACGGTGGCCGTACCACAGATGGTCAATCCGCTTTTGGCGACCCTGAACAGAGAAAGCTTCATGGAAATCTCGCCAAGAGTTGCAATATTGTTGGCGAAAAGCGACGGATCGTATGCTCCAATCAGCAGCAGCCTGCCATTGAAATCCAAGATCTTGAATTCCTCATTGGCGGCAACTCCCTCTGGGCGGATGCCGTCAACCAGCTTGTTGCCTTTCGCATCCATGATCGTAAGCAGCACTCCGGAGTAGTCATAATTGTCGTTGATCATTATATGGAAACCCTTCTGGGTGGTTCCATAGCGTGTCCGCAGTATAGCGGACCCACTGGTGCTGGCGATGGCTCCGTTCAGAGCCGGGATGGTGCACAACTCGTTCTCGGACTCTTTCTCTTCGGATGCTCCATCCCAGGTTATATTTTCCTCCGGATAGTAGTTGAGAACAATATTTCCGTAGTCGGTATCACAGGCTGCGCCGAGGATGGCGACATAGTAGGTGACCCCCTGGGTGGCGGAAAGCCAGCAGTACGAGCTATCATAGTCGGTGCTTGCATTGTTGTCGGAGGCTTCCACCCCCAGCATTTCCAGGCTTTCCCCCTTGTAGATCACAAGAGCCGTGTCAAAGTCGCTGCCTTTCGTGTCAAACCCGTAAATAGCGGTGCTCGGGGCGGTCCACTTCCACCAGACGGAATTCCCGCTGTCCTGTGTCCTGTTGTAGCTGGGCTCATTGCTCTCCAAGGTCGCGCCGTCATTGCTGCCGGTGGCCTGCCCGGAGGCACCCTGCAACTCGATCGCGTCGGCAAAATTGTCATTGGGCGGCGGTGCTGCTCCTCGCATATGCTTTTTAACAAGGTTCTGAAGGCGTTTGTATTCCAGGAAGCTGTCCATCAGTTCGGAGGAGACACCCGCCTCTGTCTGCAGTTTCTTGAAGGCGGCGCATGCGGATTTTAACGTCCATTTGGCGACATAGCTGGTCCTGTTCTCTCGCTTGCTCATCAAGGTGCAGCATTTTAAATTGAAATTAGTGAAACCAGCCCACGTCCAATCAAATTCATCCTGATACTTGACATAATGGCCAAAGTTTTTTCCGCTGTTGTCATATGGGTTGGAGGGCGGAGTATAGTATTTTTTAAACCAGCCTTTACCGGTATCCGAAGGCTCATTGGTCAAGTCGTATAACGTCCAGTGCTGGGAGAGCGAGTAATAGTCGCAGGGATTGGAATAGCCCGGATCGCCCGAGCCCCCGAAATACGGGTCGCTCTCGGAGCTGGACTTATAATCTGGTTTCCAATTGGAGTTGGCAAGCATTTCAAACTGATCCGGATGAAAAAAACCATATCCGAACCCATGTCCGACATGGGTTGAGTGGGCGGGAACGCCCAGATCGCAGATAAGATGCATCATGCAGCCGAGCTTGAAATATGCCTCGCTCTTATTCTGGGCGGCGACGGCCAAGTCGCCTTTCAATATGTTGGCCAATGAACTCTTGTAGGCGTTTACAGCCTCGTTCCACCACGTCTGCATGCCTTCGGTTCCCCAGTTGTTCCCGTTGTGAGCCTTGTCATTCTCATGATTCTCCGAGTTGCAGCCATCATAGAGGCGAGCCTGATATGTGTTGAGCTCCGCATCCTGCGGAGACATCGCATTTTTACCTCTCTCCACAATCAGCTTGTGCGTGGATCTGCTTAAGACTCCCGTGTCCCATGCGTTCACAACGACACAAATAACGCCTACAGCGAGCCCAACACCAACTTTCCCCATCGTTTTGACAAACATGTCTATTACTCCTTGTATTATTAGTCTCGAAAACGTTTTATTCCAAAATGATAGTTTTCGCCCATCCTGAGCATTTTGCAATGAACTTCCTTCATCCATTCGCCCTTTCGCCAGTAGTAGGAAAAAGAGAGAAATCCTTTTCAGTATCTTTCAGACATATTCAATACCATAAGCTGTAAATGGATTTAATACTAGTACAATGTAAATCTTAAATATTCGTATTATATTAATTCAGTGCTATATTACTTCCATAATAAAAACAGGAGGTATATATGGCACCGAGATATAGGGTTACTCTGACGAAGGAAGAACGCGAAATGCTCGAACAA
>CAIQLG010000321.1 GCA_903872565.1 uncultured Lentisphaerota bacterium
ACTCCGCAGGTTCTACTCGGAAGATGGCACTTCAGTCCTTGGCGAAATCTCAAAGAAGCAACGCGAAATCCTTGCCGCTCTTAATTTCCCCATCAATCCTGAATAAATCAGCATGGTTATTAAACTGTAGGGATTTTAGGTCTCAATCTGTGGCCATTCGCCCTTCTGAGGGGAGTCGGCATTGCAATTCATAAAGCCGAAATGGCATTCCCACTATTCCGACAAACTATTCCCAACAAACAGAAGAGGCAAAGGCAAACTGGTGTTCTGGTGGCAAGGTCACACAGGAAATGCTTGACACCTGGCTGAAGTTTCCTGATAAAAGCTATTCCATGCCCGCTGGCAAAACACTCGCTCCGCTACGGGCAATAAAACTATTTTTATCGTTGGTCTTCATTTTCACAAATCTTTTCTTTTTTTCTGCTCCGTTTTTTGTCTTGATTTTTCCGCGGACGGCATATACTGTTCACAAACGTGCATTCGGTTAACTGTGTTTCCCGAAGGAACGCTGGCAACTTGTCCATTGAAAGAATTTAAATATGCGCTGTCCTCATTGCTACTGTCTCGAAGACAAGGTTGTGGATTCGAGAATAATAAAGGAGGGATCAGGTGTCCGGAGAAGGCGTGAATGCCTTAACTGCGGACACAGGTTCACCACCTACGAGGGAGTCATAACCAACGAACTCAAGGTGGTGAAAAAGAGCAGTCAGCGCGAAGATCTTGACAGGGAAAAGATCCGCGATGGCATAGAAAAGGCCTGCTGGAAAAGGCCGGTCAATCCGGTCGAAATAGACCGCGTTGTTGACGGAGTGGTATCTTCGATAGAAAAGGATTTCGACAGGGAGGTGGACAGCATGGAGATCGGAAGCCGTGTGATGAAGGCGCTCAAAGGACTCGACGAGGTGGCGTATGTCCGTTTTGCCTCGGTGTACAGGCAATTCAAGGACATAGAACAGTTCATAGACGAAATAAGGACGCTGGTGCCAAACCACAATGATAAGAATAAGTGAAAATGCGGTTTTCATCGTGTGCGAGGATGGAAGCTCGTGCTCGTTTGATTTCGACAGACTGCGCGAGAAAATAGAAAATTGCTGCGTGAAATGCGGAATCAAGGACTCGTGGTTCTCTGACGACATAGCACTGTCGGTCGAATATGTGCTTCACCAGCTCGCGGCCGAAGGAAGGAAGTTCTCCGAGCCCGAGCTTGACTACTACGTGATGGAAGTCCTCGAAAAGGCAGGGCTTGACAAAATTGCCGAACAATACAGGGAACAGGCGAGTTCCGACAGTTTCATCTCGACCGACATTAAAACCATTTTCGACCTCATATCGAGAAATTTCAAGATTTCGCCTGAAGAGACTACAAGGCTTTCGGAAAAGGTTTTTGAAGTTTTTGAAAAAATCCAGATTGCCAGAACATCTCCGGGCTTTGTAATAGAAAGCGCCAGATTCTTTTTCGAATATGAAAAAATAAGCCCGTGTCCGGTACAGAAAAAACAGACGCACACCCGGGATGTGGTGAAACCTTTCGATTTCAAAAATCCCTGGGTGTTGAAGACAGAGGATATCATTCCCAAGCTTTCGCCCGGCTGCATCTTGCATGTGAACTCGGGGGTACTCAGACCACTTCCTGTCAGCAGGCTTTTCCCTTCGATTAAGATTGAGCTCGACCTCATAAAGCTTTCCGAGAAAAATGGACTTGTGCCCCCATACACCGAAATGCTTATCTCTCCCTTTGTGGACGCTTTGCGACCGGCTATTGTTGAAATTGCCGAGACTTCAGAAAAAGAATATCATAGGCTTTTTCCCGCAGCTTGTGAAGGAACACCCGGGAAAAATGAGCCACTCCAGGCATATATTAAGCTACCTAAACTGAAACAGTTCGTATCAAGACACCTGCTTATGGAATGGGATTCATGCGCAGGATCTCTCAGATATATATTTGACCGGATAAGTGTGGACACAGTCTTTTCAGTTCCGGAGATTCCCCCTGTAAGACAGGTTGAAAAATGAAAAAATAATGTTTTATTGCTTTAAAACATATGCCCTTAGGCTATATTTGCTGTGTCTTTGCAACATTTCATACTAGATTTGTTCGTGTGTTTCAATTTAAAAATTTCAAGGTGAGCTGACAATGTCTCAACCAGTTCAGACAGTCAAGGGCAGCTACGTCCTTAAAGTCATAAGCGGAGCCACCAAGGGGACGGAATTCAAGCTTGACAAGAATAGTTTCACGGTGGGAAGATCTGAAGATCCGCAGCAGCAAAACCATCTTGTTATTCCGGACAACCTGGTTTCAAGAGCACATTGCAGAATCACCAACGATGACGGAAAATGGTTCATCGAAGACCTCGAAAGCACCAACGGAACCTGGCTTGTCGGACAAAAGGTGAGCAGAAAGGTCGCCGTTCCCGAAAAAACGCCCATAAGAATTGGGAACACACTTTTTGAGATATTCAACAGAAAATCTGCCGGCGAGACCATCTCTTTGGCCATTCCCTTCATAACATTCAGGATGCAGCCGGAAACCCTTGCCCCCGCGACCAAGAGCAGAATCATGGATTCCCCACCTGACGCACTGCGGAGCAGCGAGGAGCAAAACAGGAAACTCGCGGCAATATACAAGTTCCAGAATGCAATTGCATCCACGGCAAACCAGGCCAAACTCTATACCAAAATCCTCGATTCCATCATTGATGTTATGACTGCGGACAGGGTCTTTTTGCTGATATATGATCTCGACAGCGGAAAATTCGAGGCTGTCGCAGGAGCGACAAAGGACGGCCCCATCAAGGAGATAAGCGACGGCGAAATAAAAAAAACCATCGTTGATTTCGTCAGGGAAAACAGGGAATCGGTGCTTTCGGTGGACAATGTTGATGGCAAAGCAGCTTTCACAAACATCTCCGGAGCGTACATAAAAAGCTCGATGTGCATTCCCATGCTTGTCAACCAGCAGCTTTCTGGAATGATCTACTTCGAGCTTGCAAGCAGCAAGAAGAAGTATGACGAGGAGGATCTTAGTCTCGCGACCGTGATAACCCACAGCGCCGCCCTCGCCCTGGAAAATATAAGACTTCTGGAGTTCAACCTCAAGAACGAAAGACTTGTGGCTACAGGCGCGACTGCCGCCGGGCTTTCACATTATATAAAAAACATTCTCGCAGGACTCGACGGAAGTCTGAACCTTCTTCAAATGGCCATTGACGAAAAGGATCTCAACCTTGCCGGCGAATCGCTCTCAATACTCAACAAGAACCACAGGCGACTGGGAAATCTTGTCCTCGACCTGCTCAACCTCACAAGCGAGCAGACACTGAGCTTAAAGGTCAATGACGTAAACGCAATCATAAAAGATGTCGCCGAACTTATGATCCCGCAGATGAAACAACAGGGAATAGAACTCAGGGTGGACCCGAAATCCAAGGACATGCCCCTTTATGCAGAGGTGGATGCGAACGGAATTCACAGAGTGCTTCTCAATCTCATAATCAACTCGGAACACGCTGTACAATCGAAAAAGGAGACCACCGAGGACAATACCGGAGGCCTGATATACATTTCCGCATACTTCGACGAGACCAAGGAATATCTGGTCATTTCCGTCACAGACAACGGGATCGGAATAAGTCCCGACGAGGCCGGAAAAATATTCGAGATATTCTTCACTTCGAAAGGTACTGCGGGCACAGGCCTCGGCCTGGCGGTGTCGAAACGCATTATAGATGCCCATGGGGGAACCATTACAGCCACTGGCGAAAAGGGGAAATCATGCACAATATCCTTCACCATCCCTCTGAGCCAGAGCGAGTCGAACACGATGACTCATACAATAAGAAAAGTCAAATAGAAGCAGGAAAGAAAAATGAGCTACAGTCCCGAATCAATAGAAAAGTATAAGTTCAAACATTTCAGCAATCTCAGGGAAAAAGCGCTGATATGCCCGAAATGCTTTGGAATGGTGATGAGGGACGACATCGAATTCTTTATAAAATGTCCTTTCTGCAATTCCTCCCTGGAAATGAACAACCAACTCGAGGACTATATCCTGAAACCTGTCATCGAGCAGTGGATATACAGACAGGGATCCGCCTTTCCTGAAATATACCTGGATGTCGGTTCCGACATCTCCCGTGGTTGAAACTACGCAAACTCCAAAGGACTCCGAAAATTCTGTTTTCAGCTCTTATTTGGAGGTGTTTTATGTGGCGTTATGCAAAAAAACAGTTTTTTTTAAAAAATAAGCTTGATTTTATTGGGTACTAAAATAACTTAAGAAGCTTTTATGTGCTAATTTTAGTGTGGAGCATCCCGCTCCGCAGGATAATATATTTTTCTTAGGAGTTGTTCAAATGAAGGTCAGAGCTTCTATAAAAAGAAGATGTGAGAACTGCCAGATCATAAAAAGAAAAGGCGTTGTCAGAGTAAGATGTTCTAGAAATGCAAGACACAAACAAAGACAAGGTTAATACATTAAGGAAAGGAACTGAATAATGCCTCGTATTCTTGGTATTGATATCCCAGGCAAGAAAAAAATCGAAATTGCTTTGAGATATATTTATGGTGTCGGCCCGAAAGCCGCTCTGGATATCGTCAAAAAAGCCCAGGTAAAAGAAGGCCTCAAGGCGGACCAGCTCACAGATGAGAATATAGCCAGAATAACATCGATCCTGCAGAACGATTTCACAGTCGAGGGAGACCTCAGGAGAATGATCGCGCAGGATATCAGAAGGCTCATCTCGATTGGATCGTATAGAGGGTTCAGACATCGCAGAGGACTTCCGGTCAGAGGTCAGAGGACAAAGACGAATGCCAGAACAAGAAAAGGCAAGAGACAAACTGTTGGTGCCATCAGAGACAAGTCCCAGAGAAAGATCACAGGATCAGAGGGCGGATCTCCGGCAGCGGCGGCTCCAGCCACTACGGCGGCAGCGGCTCCGGCCAAGGCAGCAGCACCAGCAGCTAAAGCAGCACCAGCCAAAAAATAAAACAGCAACATACTGATAAATATAATTTTGAGGAATAGAAAATGCCTGAAGACACGAAACAGGAAGTTCAAAATCAGGAATTGCCTGAAAATGCCGAAACTCAGACAAGCACAGACGATGCCGGAGCAGAAACAGTCCTGAGGAAAAAAGCAAAGGGTGGAAGATATGTTCCATCCGGTATTGCATACGTGAATGCCACATTCAACAACACAAAAGTGGTCTTCACAGACCTGCACGGAAATGTGCTATGCTGGTCTAGCGCAGGCAAATGCGGATTCAAAGGTTCAAAGAAAAGCACGGCATATGTCGCACAGCTCGTCGCGACCGATGCTGCAAAAAAAGCCCAGACCATTGGCATGCGCGAGACCGAAGTAAGAATAAACGGCCCAGGCGCAGGCAGAGAATCGGCAGTCAGAGGGATCATCGCCGCAGGCCTGGAAATAACATCGCTAAAGGATGTGACACCTGTTCCACACAATGGATGCAGACCACCTAAAAGAAGACGCGTGTGACGCTGCTCTTTGCCCGGAAAAATTTATTTGTTTAACATAACTGGAGGATATATTATGGTTTCTGGAAATTCAAATTTCCCAATGCCGAAAAGCATAGATATTGACGAATCAACTGCAACTGACACTTATGCAAGATTTGTAGCCGCGCCTTTCCTTAGCGGATTCGGAAACACTATCGGCAACTCGCTAAGACGCATTCTCCTCTCTTCACTTGACGGAGATGCTGTTTCAGCCATAAGAATAGACGGAATCTCGCACGAAGCCACAACAGTCCCGAACATCGTCGAGGATGTTACCGAAATAGTTCTTAACGTCAAGAAAGTAAAAATCATATGCCATTCGGGAGCTCCGAAACTCCTGGAGATAAGAAAGGAAAATGCGGGCACGGTGACTGCTGGCGACATAGTGACCGACGATACAGTTGAAGTCCTCAATCCGGAACAAGTAATCTGCACGCTTGACAAAAATTTGCCATTCCGCGCCGAATTGGAAATCAAGAAGGGGAAAGGATGGTTGCCGGCCGAAAAAAACAAGAAACCGGACCATCCACTAGGCACAATCCCAATAGACTCACTCTTCTCGCCGGTCACAAGAGTAAGATACAATGTCGGAGCCGCACGCGTCGGGGAAGAAACCGAGATGGACAGCCTTATCCTGGAAATATGGACAGATGGAAGACTCATTCCCAAAGATGCTCTCGAGAAATCAGCAAAAATCCTCCAGATGCATCTCCGCCCGTTCCTCGGCACTCTGGCTGGCGAAGAGGGAGTGCTTGCCTCGATCACTGACGATGAAAGGAAGATCTACAAGCTCCTGCTTCAAAATGTGGATTCCGTCGAGCTTTCGGTCAGAGCCCAGAACTGCTTGAGAAATGCCAATATCAAACTCATCGGCGACCTCTGCATGAAAACAGAACAGAAAATGCTGAAATACAGGAATTTTGGTAAAAAATCCCTCGACGAAATAAAAGTTAAGCTTGAATCTCTCTCCCTTGGTCTGGGTATGACTTTCAGCAGTGAAATGATGACTCTCATCCAGACCGAAACCAAGAAGCTCCAGTCGGAAGATCAAGGGGAGGAACAATAATGCGCCATCGCAAGGATACATTTAAGATAGGAAGAACGGGAACGCAGAGAAGATCAATGCTCGCAAATCAAGTTTCGAGTCTCATCCTTTCCGGCGAAATTCGCACGACAGTCGTGAAGGCGAAGGCCAGCAGGCGTCTCGCCGAAAAAATCGTTACTCTCGCCAAAAAAGGAGATCTCCACCACAGGAGACTTGCAATCTCATTGATCCGCAACAACGATGCTGTAAAAAAAGTTTTTGCTGAAATCGCTCCCAAGTTTACGGAGAGAAAAGGCGGATACACCAGGATCATGCGCCTCGGCAATAGAAGAGGCGATGCCGCAGAAATTTGCATCCTCAGGTGGGTCGAGGAGGAACTCTCCCCGAAAAAGCCCGCAAAGAAAAAAACCGCAAAGAAAAACAAGTCTGAAAAAACTGAAAAGACGGAAGAACAGGCCGTAACAGCGGAAAAGGAAACACCTTCCGAAAATCCTGGCGGAGAAAACAAATAAAACCCCGCAAGGCGGTTTTTCCATCACGGATCATTTCTTAACCCCGCATACAAGTTCAGTGAATATGAACGAATTTGCAGACTGGAATGTCATAGTCACCGGCGGAACACGGGGGATAGGGCTCGCCGTAACCGAGGCCTTCCTCTCCGAAGGAGCCGATGTCACCGCAATATACAAGGGAAACAAATCGTCCGCCGATCTGCTTAGAAAAAAATTCCCGGATTCCAAACTGTCCATCGCCCAGCTCGACATCTCCGACTATAATGCCGTCGAGGCGTTTTTCAAGGACTACGGATTCAGCCACAAGTCCCTCGATGTCCTCGTCAACAACGCCGGCATAAGAAGGGACAACGCCGTAGGAATGATGCCGCCTGACGATTGGGACTTGGTCATAAAAACTAATTTGACAGGTACTTACAATATGAGCAAGTTCGCCATACTCAAGATGATGGAGAACAAGTTCGGAAGAATAATAAGTATCAGTTCCCCATCTGGAAAAACCGGCTTCCAGGGACAGGCGAACTATGCCGCATCAAAGGCGGGCCAGGTCGCATTCACGAAGTCGCTCGCCAAGGAAGCCGCAAGAAGATCAATAACAGTAAATTGCGTCTCTCCAGGATTCATCGAGACCGAACTCATCTCCGATTTCACGGACGAGATACGATCGACATATAAGAACATGGTACCGCTAAAAAGATTCGGCCGCCCGGATGAAGTTGCCGCCGCCGTTCTCTTCCTTTCCTCGAAAAAAGCATCCTACATCACGGGAACCGTCCTCGAAGTCACTGGCGGTCTCTAAATATCAGCCGCAACAAAGCACATAATAAACAAAAAGATGTTTCAATTTTGTGAATCTTGTGACTTATTGTGGCAAAATGAATATCTAAGGGGTACTCAAATATTTCCGAGATAGACATGACCAAAACCCTGGAGATTCGCCGACTTTTTTATTTTTAAAAGGGTTTCTGACGGGGTTCGGGGACTCTCGTTGTATTTGTAGTCCTGGTGATATGCAGAAAAATGCAGTGGAACATTTTTATCCAGCTCCTTTTCGACCCATGACAGGAAATCAGCGATCATCTTGGCGGAGTCGTTTTTCTCCGGAATGACGAGATTTGTGATCTCGAGGTGTTTGCCGATGCCGTGAAAATATTTCATTGATTCGAGGACTGGAGCGAGATGCCCGCCAGTCATCGTCGTGTAGAATTCCTCCGAAAAGCCTTTCATGTCAATGTTGGCAGCATCAATGAACGGATAAAGATCCTTTGCTGCTTCCATTGTCATGTATCCGTTTGACACCAGGACAGTTGCAATTCCTTCTTTTTTTGCGAACTTCGCAATGTCCAGAGCGTATTCCGCCCATATTGTAGGCTCGTTGTATGTGAAAGATATGGAGGCGCACTTCTTCGTCTTCGCGAGTTTGACGACTTGTTCCGGTGGCAGATATTCAAGCTCCGGGGCTTCCTTGTAGAATCCCCTTGAGAGGTGATAGTTCTGGCAGAAGGAGCATTCGAGGTTGCAGCCGAATGTCCCCATGGAGAGAGACCAGCTTCCCGGAAGGAATTCAACAAGGGGTTTTTTCTCTATAGGATCAACGTGGACTGCGACAGGATAGCCGTATGCCAGAGAAAAAAGCTCTCCTCCCTGATTTTCGCGGACACCACAGAAACCTAATCGGCCATCCGCAATTACACATCTGCGCGGACATAGGAGGCATTTCACTTTTTTCCCGGCCTCCGCATTCCACCAAGATGCCTTGTGAACTTCAGTTTTCATTTTAAGCTTTCATGTAACGCGTCAGTCTTTGTTGGCAATCCACATTAATGGAGGGACGCGCTCCGTCGCGTCCGCCATACAGCCACGACGTAGCGTGGCCCTCCACCAATGATAACTCTGACGTATTACGTTTTATAGTTGCGCCTCAATCGGGGTCTGATCCGATAAATTAAAGGCCTTTTTGGAGGGACGGCTTCCACGCCGTCCATAGGAGCGGTCGAGGTGGAACTCGACCCTCCACCCAAGCAAAAAACATTAAACTGACACATTTCAAATATTTATTAATATCTGTAATGTTCCGGCTTGTATGGACCTTCCACTGGCACACCGATGTATTCGGCCTGAGCTTTAGAAAGCCTGGTGAGTTTCACTCCAAGCTTGTCGAGATGCAGTCTCGCAACCTCTTCGTCAAGTTTCTTGCTGAGCCTGTAGACACCAGGTTTCTTCGGGTTTTCAACAAGATCTATCTGAGCCAGTGTCTGATTTGTGAACGAGTTGCTCATCACGAAACTGGGATGGCCGGTTGCGCATCCGAGATTGACAAGGCGCCCTTCGGCAAGCATGTAGATGGCGTGTCCGTCGGGGAACACATATTTGTCAACCTGCGGTTTGATGTTGACTTTCTTGATGCCCCTCATGCTCTCAAGCCTCTGCACCTGAATTTCATTGTCGAAATGTCCGATGTTGCAGACTATGGCCTGATCCTTCATTTTAGTCATGTGCTCGACCGTGATGATATCCTTGTTTCCTGTGGTGGTGACAAAGATGTTTATTTCTCCGATGACATCTTCAATCCTCGAGACCTGGTATCCTGCCATTGCCGCCTGGAGGGCGCAAATCGGATCTATTTCCGTTATGATGACTCTTGCCCCAAAAGCCCTCATGGCCTGTGCCGAACCTTTGCCCACGTCGCCGTAACCGCAGACAAGGCAGACTTTTCCAGCTATCATCACGTCGGTAGCTCTTTTCAGGCCGTCCGCAAGTGATTCGCGGCAACCATAGAGGTTGTCAAATTTGGATTTAGTGACTGAGTCGTTTACATTTATTGCCGGAACGAGGAGTTTTCCCTGTTCCTGCATCTGGTAGAGCCTGTGGACTCCAGTTGTGGTTTCTTCGGAAACCCCCTGCCATTCCTTTGCCACATTATGCCATTTCTTCGGGTTTTCCGCCAAGACTTTCTTGAGCAGGACGTTGAGCAGTCTTTCATCTTCTCCGCTGGCCTTCTTGTTCAATATTGCCGGATTATTTTCGGCTTCGAATCCCCTGTGTATCATCAATGTGGAGTCGCCTCCGTCGTCCACTATCAGGTTGGGGCCTTTTCCACCAGGGAATTCTAGCGCCTTCACAGTACACCACCAGTATTCCTCGAGGGTTTCGCCCTTCCAGGCGAAAACGGGAACGCCAGCCTTGGCGATTGCTGCGGCGGCTTCGTCCTGGGTCGAGAATATATTGCATGAGCACCAGCGGACATCGGCGCCGAGTTCGACGAGAGTTTCAATGAGTACGGCAGTCTCGATGGTCATATGGAGGCTTCCCATGACTCTTTTGCCCTTGAGCGGTTTTTTCTTTCTGTATTTTTCCCTTGTCGCCATAAGGCCGGGCATTTCCTTTTCGGCAATCTGAATTTTTCTTCTGCCGAGATCGGCCAGCGAGATGTCAGCCACTTTGTAGTCCATTGTTTTTTCCCTTACTGTTTGATTTGTTTTTTGATTTCAATCCATTTTTCATCCGGTATCGCAGCGCCCATCACTTTTACGACTTCGGCACCGAGGAGCGATCCGTATTTTCCGCAATCCTGGAGGCTCTTGCCATTCAAGTATCCGTGAAGGAAACCTGCGGCCCAGAGATCTCCGGCACCGGTGGTGTCAACAGGTTTTTCAACGATCATCGCCGACGAAAACACCCTTTCAGATCCTGATTTTATCATCGAACCCTTTTTCCCGAGTTTCACTGCGGCCGTTCCGCATTTTTCCGAAAGGAGATCGAGAGCCTTGGACATGTCATCGGTTCCGGTGAGAGTTCTCGCCTCGTCCTCGTTCGCAAAAACTATATCCACATATTTTTCCAGGAGTTCGGATATAATGTCTTTTGAGTGTCCGACAACCTCGTAGGATGCGAGATCCAGGCTGATGAGGCAGGAATTTTTCTTCGCGAGCCTGAATATCTCCATTAGAAGAGGCCTGTTGTAGAGCAGATATCCTTCGGTGTGCAGGAGGTATATGCCCGAAAAATCATTGTCGGAAAGATCGTCCGGGGAAAGGAATGCCGCCGCGCCGAGATCCGTCCTCATGGTTCTTTCGGAATCCGGTGTGACCAGGCTGAGACATCTGCCGGTGGGCTTATCGGAAGTCTTCTTGAAACTTCGGAGATCGCCGCCCATCGATCCATATCTTTGGACATAAAATCGACCTTCCTCATCGTCTCCCACTTTTCCGAGAAATGCTGTGGGAGTTCCGAGCTTTGCGAGTCCGAAAATCGTGTTTGCGGAAGACCCGCCGGGGACTTTCGAGGGAACTGCCGACACCATTCCAATTATCTCATTCATCTCGGTGGCGTCAACCATGACCATTCCACCCTTGCCACCCCTGATCTTCGGAATGAAATCCTCTCCGACATTGAGAAGCAGATCGAGTATTGGCGAGCCGGCACCGAGGACTTTTCTTGTCCCTTTTTTCATAAGTCCCGCATTTTTATTTTTTCAGATACTTGGCCGCCGTTTTTTTAAGTTCGGCCACCTTGTTCATCTTCTCCCAGGGGAAAATGTTTCTCCCGAAATGCCCGTATGCTGCGGTCTTATTGTAGGACCATCCATTTTTGGAAGGACGTTTGAGATCAAGGGTTCTGATTATGCCCGCAGGAGTCAGATCGAAAACACTTCTGACGATTTTCTCGAGTATCGAGTCATCTTCGAGAAGGCCTGTCTTGTAGGTATCCACATTTATGCTGAGAGGCTCAGCGACTCCGATCGCGTAAGCTACTTGTATCTCGCATTTTTCCGCGAGGCCCGCAGCCACTATGTTTTTAGCGATATATCTGCACATATACGCGGCCGAGCGGTCAACCTTGCTCGGGTCTTTGCCTGAAAATGCGCCACCACCATGCGAACCAACCCCTCCATAGGTGTCAACAATAATTTTTCTTCCGGTAAGTCCAGTGTCACCATTGGGGCCGCCTACCTCGAACTTTCCTGTTGGATTCACGTGATAAACGATGTCATTGTTCATAAATTTTGCAGGAATGACTTTCCTGGCGACCTCTCTGACGAGATTCTCGAGATCTTTTCTTTTCATATCTGGCGTATGCTGGTGAGAAAGCACTATGGTTTCAACTCTGACTGGTTTCCCCATATCATATCTGACGGAAACCTGGCTTTTGGCATCCGGGCGCAGAAAATGGTATTTTTTCGGCTGTGTCTTTCTAAGACGCGCAAATTCCTCCACCATTCTATGCGAGAAAAGGATAGGGCATGGCATAAGTTCCGGGGTTTCCTTGGACGCATAGCCGAACATCATTCCCTGGTCGCCAGCACCCTGTTCCCTGTGGAGTCCCTGTCCGGAAGTTACCCCCTGGGAAATGTCCGGCGACTGGCTGTGTATGCAGACAAAGACCTTGCATTCATCGGCGGAAAAGCCGACGGACTTGTCCGCATAACCGATATCCGCCACGACTTTTCTGGCTATTTTTTCCCAGTTGACCTTTGCCTTTGTGCTTATTTCGCCCGATATTACAATCAGATCTGTTGTGACGAGAGTCTCACAAGCCACTCTGCTTTCCGGATCCTGCTCGAGGCAGGCATCAAGGATGGCGTCTGAGATCTGGTCGCACACTTTATCCGGATGTCCTTCGGAGACTGACTCCGAAGTAAAAACGTGTTCCGCATGGATCTTGCTCATATTTTGCTCCTTATATTTTAATTATGATTAGTGTTTTCAAATTTAAGGCTCTCATACTTTATTTGGGAAAAAGAAAAATAATCCATCAAATAATTTAGTCAACCACGTCACGCTTCTTTTCTGGCATTTTTGCAGATATACCCACAGAAGAAATGATTTTATGAGTTGTCTTGAAATGTATTTTTGCCACATTTTTCAGGAAGTTCGCCCCTTTTGACTCGACGATGGCTCTTCCTGCATCCTCAACCATGTTGGATGCGCCCTTGGGAAGTGAATTGCCAGAATTTACTGCAAGCTCGCGAAGTCTTTTCAGGAACGTCTCCCTGGCCAATATTGATGCTGCGGCTACGGCAATGTCACTTTCCGCCCGGACTTTCTGGATGAGCCTGATCTTGCGCCCCTTTTCCATCAGAGCCTTTTGTATAAGCTTCTCATCACCGAACTTGTCCGCGAGAGCCCACTCGCATTCTGGCACCTTTTCCGCAATATTTTCAAGTGCCCTGGAATGTCCCCAGGCAAGAAGTTTGTTCAAGTTTCCAATCTTATCGTAAAGTCTGTTGTATGCTTCTGGTCCTATCACAACAGTGGTCCATCCGTTCCCTACGACCGATCGTATTATGCCAGCCATTTTGAATATGTTCTTGTCGGCAACTTTCTTGGAATCCTTGACTCCTGCCTTTTTCAGAAGAGGGTCGCTGGTGGCATCCACGAAAACCGCAGCGACGACAAGCGGCCCGAAATAGTCGCCCTTGCCTGATTCGTCAATACCGGCATGCGGCGAAAAAATTTCCTCTTTTTTCGCCTCCTCGATAGCCTCCTCATAGTCTAAGAGAAGCTCTCCAATTATTTCCGGCTCGAGAATAAATGTCACGAAATCATAGGCCCCTTTTCCCTGGATGCAGACCTTGCCCGAATTGTATGCTGCCAGATTCACTCTGTCTTTCACCGCCTTCCAGCGAGTATTCGGCGGATTGCTGAAATCCCAGCCTGAACTTTCAAGGTGCTGCCGTATTTTCAGTATCTGTCCGTCTGAAAGCTCGAAAACAAAAGAATTACAATTTTCATATTTCATGTTTGATATTTCGTGTAGATAAAGTTATAATAGAGATTAGCAATTAAATTGCAATTGTTATTTATGATTTTATTGCATATGTTTGATTTCATTAAAAACCCTGCTTTAACTACAAGGGGAGTGTGTGTAGCATTACTCCTCATCATGTTTTTTCCTCTTTCTCCTCTTTCTTCACGTTCGGCTGAAATCCCCGAGAAATCGAGGGAACGGATCAACAACATAATCAAGATAATCAAAAGATTTCAGGTTGAGTATTCGAACCTCAATGACCCCGATGTCAAAAAGACATTGATGGAAGAGGTTGGCGAATTAGTCACTTTATCTCCGGACTCAGAGATAAAAAGTATGAACAAGGATGATCTTATCAATCAAATCAGGAGGAAGGTCGCATTAAAATTTCCCGACAAGCACACCGAATTCGTGGAGAAGGTGAACGTTGCGGCGGAAGAGAAATTCAAGCTGGCCAAGATCAATGATTTTGTCTCGGTCAAATACAGGAAGGGCAACAGCATTTTCTCTCAGGAGGGAGTCTTCTACGGCTTCGGGATTGGAAGTAAAAGTGTAAAAATTGGCAACAGCAATATTTCAATCATAGATCTTTTCGACGAAGACAGGGTAAAGTTCGACGAGCCTTTCAGCAGGCAGCAGAAGAAGGAATTCATAAATTCAAAGATTGAAAACTATTACAAGACCAAACAGAGCTATTTCAACGAGGTGCACAACGACTTATCGAAGCAGCTCAATGACCAGAACGAGAACAACGGTTACATCTATGTATGGAACAAGTGGTGGACGGCCAAAGATTTGACCCAAAAGCTTATTGATGATGAAATGAACGGAACAAAATCTTCTACGGAAGAGACCGCCGGGAAAAACGAGGAAACGCCTGCAAAACCGCCTGTTGATGTCGCCACAAATGATAAGCCCGATGTTCCTTCTCCAGAAGCTACTAAGAATCAAAAAGTCAAAGATCTGACAAAGAAGGCCGAGGATGAATGGACAAGGATAAACAACACATACCCGGGGATAGATGGAGACCAGGGATACAAGCCGGCTCTCTGGTACATGAAGAGCAATGATGTGGATGTTCTCCTAGCAAAAGAACTTGGAGGCAAGCAGGGAGGAGACATTAAAATCATAAAAATGACTGGCCCGGGGGTGATTGAATGCATCGAACTGCACTTCTTCCACGGATATTTCTACAAGGTCGTGACAAAATATAGAATTGCCAAGACAGCCGAGGCGATGTATCAGATAGCCAGGAAAATAAAGGACATATATGGCGCGACCGACCAGGAAAAAGAAGCAGAAATAGCCGAGGAAAACTCCGAAAATCCTGCTGAAGCAAAACCCGGTGAGGCAAAACCTGCTGAGACAAAACCTGCTGAGACAAAACCTGCAGGAGATGCCCCCCCCGCTGAAGCGCCCCTTCCACCAGAGGAGACATTCACTTGGACTGGAAAAATCACAAAGGGTACGCTATACTTCAAAAGGAATCCTGATAATTCTCTTTCCTCTATGACATTCACGAAAGAAAACCCGAAGGTCATAGAGGAAATAAATATAAAACTCGAAGATGAAAGGAAGAAGAAGGAGAAAGAGGAGAAAGAGAAGGAGTTGGAATTGTATAAGAAATTCAATAACTGAAGCAAATGACAATGGCATTCCTAATTTACAGTAGTGACGACCAGCAGGAGATTGTCTCTCTAGACGACTACAATAGATTCAAAATTGGTCGCACAAACAACAATGAGATGACTATAGGCGATGACAAGTCAGTCAGCAGAGAACATTGTGAAATTTTCAGAGACGAATCCAAGGGCAGGTATGTCCTCAAGGATCTCGAGTCGAGAAATGGGACATTCCTGAACGGGAGCAAAGTGTCCAACACCGAGGTCGAACTCAAAAACGGGGACAGGATAATGGTGGGTGCCGCCGAACTGGTATTCACAATGAACAATCCGGAATATGATGATACTACAACTACGTCAAGCATATCGAAGATAGAAATATCACAAATCCGGAACCGGGATGATGAGGAGGAACTGATACAGACTGCCAGGATGAAAAAATATACGGAGCTGGACGATGATAAGAAACCCCCACCCCTGGAGCTAAGTTCTTCCGATGCAATTTCCCCTGGCACGGACATCAATGGCTATGAAATAATAAGGGTAATAGGTTCAGGCCAATATTCGACCGTATATCTCGCATTCCAGAAGTCCGTGAACAGAACTGTCGCATTCAAGGTCTTCAACAAAAACTATCTTTCCAAGCAGGCACCTGAATCCTTCTTGAAGCAGATTCAGATTATAGGAAGACTTCAGCACCCCAACTTGCTGCAATATTTTGACGGGGGGCTTGTCGGCTATTTTTGCTATCTTTCAATGCTGTATGTATCCGAAGGCACTCTGGAAGCCAAGATCGCCCATTCCTTTCCACTCAACGAGAAATATGTCATACAGGTAATAAGAAAAATCGCCGAGGCACTGAACTACGCCCTCGAAGAACATGGTCTGATACACCTAAATCTCAGACCCAAGAACATACTCTTCTCCGACAGCGGGGAACCGGTCATCTCCGAAACCGGCCTATCCTCCTGGTCTTCCTGGGCATACCAGCTCAATAGGCAAAACTTTCTGGGAAACCCATCATATACGTCATACGAGCAGGCTCTCGATCTACCTATTGACTGGAAGGCGGATCAATATACCCTCGGAATAATACTCTTCGAATGCCTGACTGGAAAAGTCCCATTTGAGGGAGATAACACCTACAATCTGATCGTCAAACACAAACAGGAGGAGATCATCTTCCCGAAAAAAATCAATCTTTCGGAAAAGGTCAAAAAAATAATCCTCAGAATGACAGCCAAAAAAACTTCTGAAAGATACAATAGCTATGACGAAATAGTGAAAGCTCTGAATTCTGTACTCATGGAGGAGAAGGAATCTGCCGGAACAAATATCCGGCCCGGGAATATGCCTCTCAGGAAACCACAAACCAGGGGTTTGCCCACCAAACAGAATCCTTCTGGACAAAAGTTAGTCCGCATCTCTGATGTCAAAAGGAAAATTGTTCCCCTCACATTTAAGAAATAAGCGGAATAATCTTCTGAAAAATCGGGATTTACGGTTGTTTCAGAACAGGCAGGCCTGTTTTTCAAATGCCCCGTCATTTCCGAACATCTCGGCACTGAATTCTGCCAGATAAACATTATTTCAAGAAATATCACCTGATTTTAGCACAATACGGCAATAAAAACACATGCTTCACCGTTTTCCAATTAGAGGAACTAGTTGAAAAAAGAAACAGACATTACACTTATAGAAAGGTATCTGGCAAATGATCTGTCCGCATTTGATTTGCTGTATGAAAAATACAAGAGTCCAGTTTATGCATACATCTACAGAATGCTCTCCGGAAACAAGGCTCTGGCCGATGACATATTCCAGCAGGCATGGATCAAGATCATCGCCAGTTTCGAAAAATACCGTGACGAAGAAAGATTCCTGCATTGGGCAATGCGAATTTCGCATAACCTCGCAATCGATCACTTCAGAAAATACAAGAACGAAGTCGTACATGATTTCTCTGAAAACCCGCAAATCTGCCCAAGTTTCGACTATAAATTCTGGAACAATCTTGACAGAAAAGAGCTTTCGGACGAAATCGAAAAATGCATCGGCAAGCTTCCCCTTGAACAAAAGGATGTTTTCTGCCTCAGACAGGATGAACTTTCCTTCAAGGAAATATCGGAAATCCATAAATGCTCCATCAACACTGCGCTTGGAAGAATGCAGTACGCGCTCAGAAATCTTCAGAACTGCCTTTCCAGATGGAGGAGGTTATAAAACAATATGAAATGTGACAAGACAAAACAAGACATACTTGATGGATGTTCCGATCCTGAAACACTGGAACATCTCAAGGAATGCCCTGATTCCAAGTCTTTCAGTGATTTTCTGGCGTTCATAAATGAAAACTCCCGAAAAAGCGAGTTCTTTTCTCCTCCTGAAAAAATTGGACTGGCTGTAAGATCTGTGGCGGCTCAACACCTCAGAAACAACAATGCCATGGAAAAGCCCGGGAAAATCAAATTTCTTTACTATACCTCCGCACTTGCCGCGTCATTCGCGATCGTCGCAGGGATATTGTTGTTCATTCCTGAAAGAAATATGGAAATTCCCACTAAAATTGTCAAAGACACTCGAAAAGAAGCAGGTGCCACTCTCCCCGGTCCACTGGCTTCGCTGAGATGGGACGATGTTGACCTGACTGACGAGATCGAAGGCGTAACCGAGGATATTGAAATTAGCACATCACTGATCTATTCGAGCGATCCCGAAGAGAAGCCTGCGGATTCGGAAGACATGTTCATTATTGACATCTCTGAAACTTCAACCTGAAAAAAGGATTAGAATATTATGAGGATGAAAATTGGGAAGATTATTATTCTTTCTGGGCTTATCATAGCCACACAAACCACCTTCGGTGAAGACGTGAAGGAAGAACAGCAGGTAAATCCACGTAAGAAATTAAGGGAGAAATTCCAAGCTAGGGAAAAAAATGACGCAAAGGCGGGAGAAGAACAGGACAACCTCGATGGGAACGATGCCCGTGGAGAAAGAATGAGAAACTTCATCAACCTCTTTTCTCCCGAGGAAATGCAGGAACTCCAGAAACTACACAAGGAAAATCCCGATAAGGTGAGGGAGGAAATCAAGAAGAAGATCGCTGAAAAAAGAAAGAACTGGGAGGAAGAAAACAAAAAAATGCAGGAACTTTCCGAAAAATACAAGAACGCCTCCACCGAAACCGAGAAGGAGGAAATAAAAAATAGCATGAGGGAGAAGCTCAAGGAACAGTTCAACAAAAAAATGGAGATGAACCGCAAAGGCCTAGAACATGCGGAGAAAAAACTCGGTCAGCTCAGAAATAAATTCACGGAACGACAGAAAAAGGCCGATTCAATAATAGAGGAGAAAATCCGCGAACTCACTAGGGATCCCGACCTCGCATGGTAGACATGTTACAGAAATTTATCTTCTGAAAAGAGGGATTTTTATTTGCGATTGCCTGCAACACCGATAACGAGTGCTTATTTGTGGATACACTTTATGAATTCCTCGACTTCGGGGATTCCACCCTGGAAGACGAGATATCCATTGTATGGTTCGCGCTCTGTCGTTTCACCGCAGACCGGATTGAGCATAAGCTCCTTGACCTTTTCAGGATCGTTTGTCTGTCCCAGCACCCAGGCAAGTTTTATGTAGGCGACTTCAGGCAGCATATTTTCCGCAGGGATGATTCCCATGTTCATAAGATCTCTCCCGGTGTCATATACAAACATCTGGACATATCCCCAGAGCGTCTGGACAGTCATATAAACAGCGACACCTTTTTCTGCAGCTCGTCTGATTGCCGGATAGACTGGCTTGTTGACGTGCCCCAGACCGGTTCCCGCGATGACGATTCCCTTGTATCCTTTTTCGACAAGCGAATCAATTATGTCTGGATGCATGTTGGGATAGTAGTATAATAGCGACACCCTTTCCTCGAAGAAGGGAATAACATTCACTTTCCTGTCATTGCGGCGGTGATTGTAGTCTGTTTTTATCGGTGTTATCTTTTGACGGTCAACCATGGCGAGCGGGACATCTCCAACTGTGCGGAAGGTGGATCGGTAGGAAGAGTGCATTTTCCTGACCCTTGTTCCCCTGTGGAGAAGGCCATACTGGTCGGATGTCGGACCAAACATGCATACCATCACCTCTGCTATATCGGATTCTGCAGCGGTTTTTGCGGCATGTATGAGGTTGAGCGCGGCATCTGAAGAGGGGCGGTCGGAAGATCGCTGTGAACCAACCATCACAATTGGAACTGGTGGATTCTGCACCATGAAAGAGAGAGCTGCGGCCGTATGATGCATGGTGTCAGTTCCATGTCCTATCATTATTCCGTCAATCCCGTTTTCAATTTCCCTGCCTATGGCCTTGGCAAGCTCCATATACTGGCTTGGCCCCATGTTTTCACTGAAAACTGCGAAAAGTTTCTCTGTCTTAAGATTGCATATTTCTGCGAGTTCTGGAACAGCTCCGTAAAGCTCGCCCGGAGAGAATGCCGGAATCACGGCACCCGTCCTATAGTCGAGTCTCGAGGCTATAGTCCCACCTGTCCCGATGAGTTTTACGTTTGGCTTGCCTTTGGTGGAGGGAAATTCCTTTTCCGGAATCTTGTAGTTGGCTTCCTTGTAGCCTTTTTCTATAACTTTCTGAACGGTATCCACACCTATCCCAATATTGTATCCGGTGATGAGTTTCAGCACGATGTGCAAATCGTCGTCATTTTCCGGTCTTGGGAGGAGAATCCCCGAAAAATCACCCCTTGTGGTCTTAATTTCAACCTCGCTCCAAACTCTAACTTTCATTTTCTTGAGGAGTTCGCCAGCTTTGCCCTTGTAACCTTTTGTCACATCAGCCATTAAGTACCGCCTTTTCCGCTAAGGATTTCAATTTTTTCATCGAGATGTTTCCAAGAGCCGCAGGTTTCAAATTTTCCATAAGCCATCCAACCTCGAACTGCGGATTCTGTTTTTTTCTGAATTTGAAATCCTTCCGAAGTATTGGAATCATCGCGGCAATATTGTCGCAGGATTTTTTCTTATAATCAACAGATTTCAGTATTTCGTCGAATTTCATTTCAGGGTTCCTGTAGAGGAATGGAAGCATATATTTTATAATTTCGCCATCAAGCTTGTTGTTTTTCACATGTTTGAAAAGTTCAACATAGATTTCAGGGTTGGGAAATGGCAAGTCGCGGAATTTGCCTTCCAAGTTTCTGAGGAGATGACCAAAAATTTTTCCTGCGAAATTCGCATCCCAGCCGGTTACGATGATTTTTCCCATGGCTTCCACCAGATTTTTTTTCAGGAGAAAATTGTGTGAATCCTCTGGGATTCCCCATCCGCAGAGTTGTTTAAGTCGTTCGTCAACAGAAGATGGAAGCTGTGCTGCAATTTTCTCGATAGTGGAATTTTTTATTGCTATTGGAGCGGAATCGGTGTCAGGATACATGCGGTCGGCTCCGGGAAGAACACGTTCGAAAATATTTGTGCCGTCCGGCAATCCTTTTCTGGTTTCGCTGGGTACTCCCAAAAAAGCCATTTGGCATCGCTCCTCAATGGTTTCGAGGGCAGTCTGGATATCTTCCTGAGGGCTCCAGAAAAGAACCTGCCCATCCCCGGGGGTCGCATCGAGTTTTTTTCTTATTTTGTCCCATTCGCCCGGATACAATACCGGCTCCACATCTTCGGAACTCAGCATGTTCGGTCTTTCAAGGCAGGGAATGACTTTCAGGCGCTGGCTTAACTCGTCGGCAAACACCTGTCCCGGCTGTGTGAAAAACGAAAGTAGCCCGGAAAACCCTGGAAGATTGACTGCGACAAGATGATCTCCCCGCTGGACAGCCTCGGACAAGGGCAAATATTTGCCATGTATTATTTTCGGATCAATATCGGAATGTTTGATTTTCCATTTGTTGGGATTAATCTTTTTTTTGGCAAGGATTTGTCTTATTTTGAGAAGGGCAGACTGGCGGAACATTTCATTGTGTGTGAGTTCTGGAATCCATTTGATGTGTGCAACTCCTTTTATCTCGATCCGGGTTCCGCCCTTGATGCTTACGTTGACATCCTGTCTTGTCGCCCCGATGCCAGTGCGGACTTTCCCTGTGCTTCTGGCAAGAAAGCGGAGGTGATTTCCGGCTTCCGCAGCCTCGTCGGGAGTGAGCATGTCCGGATATGTGACCATTTCGATGAGCGGCGTACCTAGGCGGTCGGTGGAATAGACCCTGTCGTGGCGGAAATCCGAGATTTCCCTACAGGAATCCTCCTCGATGCTAATTTGTATTATTCTTATCTTCTTGTGTGGCAAAGGAATGGAGCCTTCAATTCCTATTATGGCGGTCCTCTGGAAACCTGTGGGAATGCTTCCGTCGAGATACTGTTTCCTGGTGATGTGCAGTTCGCCGACCACGCTGGTCTTGAGAAGAAGTGCAATTTCAATGCCTATGTCAAGAGCCTCGGTGTTAAGTTTGAATGGTGGAGTGTCATCAATGTCATATGTGCAGGCCGACTGGTTTTTTATCCTGTAGCAGATGTTTTTCCTTGTTTTCTTTTCCATCAGCGCTGTGCCGTCATATCCTCCCATTTCGCTGAGGGTTGGCCGCATGTGCCTTACGATTTCAGCATCATAGTCATCCTTGTCTTGGTAGAGCCCTGTGGGACAGTGGCAAAATAGTTTTTGTCTGGTTTTAAGCTGCTGATGTATTTCGAGGCCGCATTTGAATCCGAGATGCTTGTAGAGTTCTTTATCCGCTTTGTTTCTGGAAACATATCCCAGTTTTTCCTTCGTCAGCCGGCAATTGTCCGCAGCGATGTTCTTTTCTTTTTTCGTTCCCATTTTAAAAATTGCCTGATTGAAATTATTTTCGGCTAATATAATTCTGAATCCGAAATTTAAAATGAAATAAGGGGAAACAAAATTCCTGAACTAATGACTATTTCTTATACGGTCCCAAGAATTTATCTCCGTTGAAATGAATCAAGTGGTCTGGAGCATCGGCAATCCAATACTTCGGTTTCCCAAGCAATGTCTGGCGCAAATTTTCTGAAAGTACCTCTGTCAAGAAAAGCTGTCACATAAACAATATCAGCGGAACACTCTTTTGTTAACCGTTTTAATTCTTCTAGCCGCAAAGATGTAATGGGGCCTGAACTGTAAACTGCCTCAATAAGAAAGAGCCAGTTCTTTTTCCTGCTGTATGCAACTACATCTGGAAGCTCATCATGGGTGAGCTTGAAAAAGGAAAGCTTTTCGAGCTTTTCCTTTTCCAGAAGAAGGAACTTGTCGGCTGTATCTCCCACATAAAGCAGTTCTGCATCAAATCCATAGCGAGGCAGAAATTCCTCAATAACTGTCTTTTGCAGATCATTGTGCTCACCGGGAGTAAATATCAGAGTTTTGCCGCCAGGTATTGTGACGGGGACGGTATCTATTTTGCGTATTCCTGAAAGACGATCTCGCAGTGTTCCTGTCTCGGCAAGGAGCTCATCAACCTCGTCTTCCCACCCCTCAGAACCATATGAACGAACAATGAAGGCATACTGTGGGCTAAGAGCATACCCTCGAGTAGGATTGTTGGTCGCTGCATTTGGATTATTTGTACTGCGTTCAATTATTCCAGCGACAGTCAGCAACTTAAGGTCTTTACGCCTGATGTCATCATATGATCCGCTCGATATGGATTCGCTAAAGTTCTGATTGATATAATCTATGATCTGCCTAGTTTGTGGAGCCCATCCATCTCCACTTTGTTTCGCATCTTTCCATTGGTTACTGCGGGTGACATCAACAACAGAGAGAAAAGCCATCCCCATCTTTTCTAATCTTCTTTCTGACAACCCATCAAATGGAATGCCGAGACTGTTGAGAATATACAGAGCTTCGTTAATTATCTTCTTGATGAGTTTTGATTTTTCGTTGCTAGGAATAAAGTCGGGCATGGCATAGATCTCCTCTTTTGGTTCAATCACAAACAACTCGGCTTGCTTCGGCAAATTTCGGTATAATATCTCTGAACTGCTATGGCGAGTTCCAGATTGAAGATATGCTTTGACAGATTTGGCAATTGCGTAGGCGAAAAGTGGAGGAACAGCATTGCCAATCTGATAGTACTGAGAGGTTTCGGTTCCTTGAAATTTAAATGAATCAGGAAAACTTTGAAGTCTTGCCGCCTCACAGACCGTAATCCGACGCCGTCTGCCATCAGGAAGACAGATCCTCTGCATATCCCCAGTTGCCCCCGCTAAGTTGCGGCAGGTTAGTGTCCGGGCAGGCCTGTCCAAGTGCAAATCTCTTGGAGTAACGCATTTGGAGGCTTTTTCGTAGTTCGCAACATATTTGTTCATGCTGGGAGTAAGGAATTTGGCATCTCCAGGTACGGAAAAGGCCATTTCTTCTAGAGCTTCGCCAACAGTAACTTTGTGTTTCTCTGCAAGCGGGAAACGAAAATCCCCACGATGCCCCACTACAATAAGCCGCTCACGATTCTGAGGCACACCAAAATCGACGACATTGAGCAACTGATACTCAACAATGTAATTCATGTTTTTCAATTTGGTCAAAACTTCATCAAAATAGTGCTTATTTCTATAGAGTAGACCTCGGACATTCTCGAAAACCCATATATCTGGGTCTGTCTTCTCAACGGCATCAACAAAGATTGGAAAACCATCCCTTGAATCTTCCAGTCCGAGCTGCTTCCCCCCGACACTGAAAGGTTGACAAGGTGGTCCACCAATTACAACAGAAACTGAAGGATATTTTTGATTCGTGTCAAGCCGGACACAATGACAGTAGCCCCCAAGGTTCGTGCGGTATGTGGCCGCGTAGTCGGATTCCATTTCGTAGCCCATGGTCCGTATTCCGCAAGCTTCAAAACCTAGAGATAATCCGCCGCAACCGGCAAACAAGTCTATGGCTTCATACTCAAACGTCTTTGGTATGACTAATTCTGTATTAACCCTATCTTTATATGTCATAATCCAAAACCCAACATGTGTGTTCCTGTGACATCGTACTCACAATCTGCTTAACAAATTATTTTACCATTTTCTGTTTATCATTAATTTGTTTTAAGAAACATAACAGAAATTTCCGAAAAAACACTTTAAAACATGTTTTTTCTTGTTTGTTACGATTTATCATGTCAAACGGCTTTACCCCTCCTTGTTTCACTTTACTCCTCCTTTTTCCGCTGGTACAGTTTAAAATATACAAATCAATGGTAGCTTATTGGAAAATCGGAATTATTTATGTCTGACAACCTCACACCAATGATGAAACAGTACCGGGATGCCAAGGCGGAACTTCCCGCCGACTGCATTCTGCTTTTCAGGATGGGAGACTTTTACGAACTCTTCTTCGAGGATGCCGTCAGGGCAGCACCGCTTCTCGATGTAGTACTCACGAAACGTGCGGGAATTCCGATGTGCGGTGTCCCGTATCACGCCCTCGACACATATCTTCCCAGGCTTCTTGAGACAGGAGTCAAGGCCGCCATCGCGGAACAGATGGAGGATCCTCGCTTCGCAAAGGGACTCGTAAAAAGACAGGTCACAAGAGTCATCACGCCGGGGACTGTCCTCGATGGGACAGTTCTTTCCCCTCGGAAAAACAATTATCTGGCCGCGATCTCGGCAGGCAAAAAATCCTATGGACTCGCATCGCTTGACATCAGCACTGGAGAATTCAGAACAACGGAAATATCTGAAGTCGAAGACCTTGTGGACGAGCTTCAGAAACTGTCCGCTCCGGAATGTATCATCCCGGAATCTCTGCACGAGCAGTGGAGCGCGGAAAACAAGATCCCAAAGACAATCAGCAACATCCTATGGACTGGCGTTGCAGACTGGATCTTCCATCTCGACACGGCATCGGACTTTTTGAAAAGACATTTCAATGTCGCATCCCTCGACGGCTTCGGATGCAGGGATATGTCCTCCGGGATATCCGCGGCTGGCGCCATCCTCTACTATGCCGCGGAAAACCTGAGACAGCCCGCATCGCACGTGTGTTCGCTTAAGACCTACAGCAACAAGGACTTCCTCATGCTAGACCCGATTTCTCAGAGGAATCTCGAACTCCTCGAACCCATGCCGGGCGGAAGAAAGGAAGGCGCGCTTGTCAACATTCTCGATTTCACTTCCACTCCGATGGGCGGCAGAAAACTGAGGGAATGGCTCCTGAGACCGCTGAGAAGCAGCGATGCCATAAACGCCCGGCTCGATGCTGTCGCGGCATTCAAGGACGACCCACTCACCCTCACCGAGCTGTCTGAAATGATTTCGGTCGTAAGGGATATGGAGCGGATCACCTCCCGTTTGAATGTCGGAAGTGCCGGTCCGAGAGACATGAAGGCGCTCTCGCAGAGCCTCAAAATAATTCCCGGCATAAAGGCGATCTTGAACGAGTTCGATATTCCGCTCATCTGCGAAATTCGCAATTCCATGGAGGAACATTCGGAACTTGCGGAAGAGATAGACAAGACAATAGACGAGGAACCTTCCGCGAGCACCAGCGACGGAGGTGTGATAAAACCAGGTTTCAGCAAGGATCTCGACGAACTTCGCAGTGCCGCCACCGATGGAAAATCCTGGCTGGCCGAATTTCAGGCCAGGGAACAGCAGAGAACAAAGATCAAGACTCTCAAGGTGAAGTTCAACAAGGTATTCGGATATTATATAGAGATAAGCAAAAGTTATTTTTCGCAGATTCCAGAAGACTACACAAGAAAACAGACGCTCGTGAATGGAGAACGGTTCATCACGCCGGAACTCAAAGAGATGGAAAACAAGATCACAGGTGCCGAAGAAAAATCGAAATTCCTCGAGCAGGAAATATTCCAGGAGTTGAGGAAAAAGGCGACGGCCTGGACCGGAAGCATCCTATCAACTGCCGCCGCCATCTCCACAATTGATGCGCTCGCCAGCCTTGCCGAATGCGCAAGAAAATACAACTATGTCAGACCCAGCCTCACCGAGGACGAGACTCTCCACATAAAGGGCGGAAGACATCCCGTCCTCGATGCGGCGATGAAGGAGGAACGATTCGTCCCGAACGACACAATCCTCGATGGCGACAGGAACAGACTCATGATCATAACCGGCCCCAACATGGCCGGCAAATCAACATATATAAGACAGGTGGCGCTCCTGACACTGATGGCGCATGTAGGCTCCTTCATTCCGGCGGAAAACGCAACGATAGGAATCTGCGACAGAATTTTCACGAGAGTCGGCGCCGCAGACGACATCTCCAGAGGGCAGAGCACATTCATGGTCGAAATGCTGGAAACCGCCAACATCCTGAACCATGCGACAAGCAGGAGCCTGGTAATCCTAGATGAAATCGGGCGAGGAACAAGCACTTTCGACGGAATAAGCATCGCCTGGGCAGTGGCAGAATATCTGCACGACAAGAAAAAATGTGGAGCCAGAACCCTTTTCGCAACACACTACCACGAGCTCACAGAACTCTCCATAACTTGTGATGGCGTAAAAAATTACAACGTGGCAGTCAAGGAATATGGAGACAAGATCATCTTCCTCAGGCAGATTGTGCAGGGAAGCACCGACAAGAGCTACGGGATACACGTTGCGAAACTCGCAGGCCTGCCTCCCGAAGTCTTGTCGAGGGCCAATGAAATCCTAGACAACCTCGAGAACAATGCACTGGCGGAAGCCGGGCAACCCGCGCTTGCAAGAAGGCGCCCCAAGCTGGGAGGTGCAAAAATCGCTCCGCCACCTCAGCCGACACTTTTCGACTGGGTGAAAGAATAAGATGAGAAAACAACTTATAATTACAGTGATATCCCTGGCGGTATGCCTCAATATTTTCCTGCTCACAGCACCCGGTTCGCTTCCTTCCACGCTCTATTCGGTCATATTCAAGAACGAAAGAAAAGCCGTCGAATATCCCATCAAGATTGACAATTTTCTGCGGCTTGCCGCTCCCGAGGGAAATGTCATGATAAGATTTGAAAATTTCGAGAACAACAGGGAAATAGCGGAGGGAATGGCCCCCCTCGTATATTACAGATCCGTCTATTTCCTCTATCCGAGAAAGGTCTTTGTTTCGGAACCTGGAACAATAATAAACAAGGGGTGGGAGCTCGCATTTGCGAAATTCGCACCTGACAGAGACTGGCTCATGGAAAAAAACATCAGTACCATTCTTGTGTTCGGATGCGATGACAAGGGCGGCATCCGCACATCCGTCGAGAAGGTGAAATGATGCAGTTCGTCTGTCTCACATATTATTTTCTTCTGATTCTCATTTCGGGATACATCCTTGTGTCTGTCATTTTTCCTTCGCGCGAAATGAGTTTCGAAAAGATTTTTTCGTTTTCAGGATTGTCCGGGCTTGGGGTCATGCCTTTTCTTCTTTTCTACGCCGATCTTGCGGTGCCTGTCAGTTCGAGGGTTTTCCTGCTTCTGCTTCCGGTACCCCTTGCCATTGCTCTTTATTTTATTTTGTGGAAAAAAATCTTTGTGAAAGTGAGCGGCTCGCTTCTTGCTTCTTTCTATGGACCGGGAGGGGATAAGATGATTCTTTTCCTTCCCGCCGCCGTCATCGTTTCATCTTTTGCTGTTGTTGCTGCACATTCTTTTCTTACCCCGCTTTACGAGTGGGACGCTTTTGCAATATGGTTTTTAAAGGCGAAAGTCCTTTATTTCTCGGAAATCGGGAAAAGCGAATATTTCACGGCACTGCCTCTAAGCTACAGCCATCTCGACTATCCGCTTCTTCTGCCATACCTCATCAAGGGCATATATTCGATCTGCGGAGGAGTTGACGAGGTACTTGGAAGAGCCATTTTCCCTTTCCTGTATCTTTGCTTCATGTTTCTCATCATTTCAATTCTTTCGGAATATGTCAAGAAAATAATTGTATTGATCCTTGCCGCATTTTATCTGAGCATTCCGGCAGTAATCCGCTGGTGGGGCTCCGGAAACGCCGACATACTGCTTGCAGTCTTCAATTTCTGTTCAGTGTATTTCATTTTCGATTATCTCAGGGAGAAGGGAAAAGGCGATACCGCAAAAATAATCTTTGCATTCGTATTCGCCGCATTCGCTGCATTCACAAAAAACGAAGGCCTGCCACTTGCAGTAATCAACATAGTTGTCCTTATTGTGTTTCTTGCTCTTGCCAGCGGAAAACTGGACAGGCTCAGGCAAGTCATCCCCTGGATCGCAGTTCCTGTCCTGCTAATTCTTCCCTGGCTGATTTTTTCCCGTGACATTCCCAGAACTCACGAGAACTATGGTGAAAAAATGAACCTTCCAGAGTTCGTGGCGAATTTCTGGAAGATGAAATTCATTGTGCCCATATTCTCGCAGGAGTTTGCGGACTTCGCAAAGTGGGGGATTCTATGGCCTGTCGTCGGGGTTTTGCTCCTCAAATTCAAAACGGGCGCAAAGATGATTTATCTATGGTCTGTCCTCATATTGTATGTCATTCTTTTCGCACTTGTCTTTTCAGTTTCCCCATCTTCCCTCGAATTTCTTGCCATGACGGCACTTGAAAGGCTTTTCCTGCAGATCTCGCCTGTAGCGTTCCTGATTGTGGCACTTTCCGTCTCCGACATGCTCGGCGATGAAATTATTTAGTGCGTAGTTTTTTAGAGTTTTGATATTCAGATTTTCTGACTCATAGCTTCAATAACACTGGAGATGTGGAAAAAGGGTCGGGATATTTGAATCATATGAAATGTGTTGAAAACCGGCGACGGGATAATATTATAAGCCTGGATGATGAAACTTTCTACGTATAGGCAGGTAAACTATTAGATTGGATATATTATCTAAATTATCCACACAAATAATATTTAATAACTTATATCATATTGGTAATAAATTACTTAAATGGGAACATCCCTTTACTTCTGAGGACAAGGACAGATTGAAGTGCGCAGACCTGACCCACGATGACGGAAGCGACAAGACATCGTCTGTAGGAAAATACAGGCCGAACCCGTGGGGCATCCATGATATGCACGGAAACGTCAGGGAATGGTGCTATGACTGGTATGGCAGCATCAAAGATGCCGAATGTGAAAACCCGACAGGGATTTCTTCCGGAGCAAGCAAAGTTAACCGTGGCGTGGCATGGGATTAGTCATCTGAAAAATGCACTTCGTTCCACCGGAGCTTCGACAGCCCGGAGTCATCATTCGATGATCTTGGGTTCAGGATAGTGATGGCTCCATCCTTGCCTGCCAACAATACTGAAAAAGGCATTTTTGCAAAGAAATGAATCCCATTGTTTAATTTTCATTTCAACCATTGACTTGCTACCTATTCCTAT
>CAIQLG010000322.1 GCA_903872565.1 uncultured Lentisphaerota bacterium
AGGATATGCTCTATACAGATGGTATTATCAGACACAGGCCTTCTTCCAGGGCTATGAAGGAAAAGGTAAGGAATGGAAAGATTGGAATACAATGTTCACAAAAGCACTTCTCAAAAATCAAAACTCAGATGGCCACTGGGAAAGTCCTGCATATGGATTTAAACCCGGGAAGGGAGCGGAAGTAGGCGGAGAAGCAGCTTTCCAGGGTGTTTCACAAGGCGTATATTCAACCGCGCTTTGCTGTCTGATGCTTGAGGTCTATTACAGATACCTTCCTACATTCAAAGTTGTTACCTCTGCTCCGGTGGCCCCCGCAGGCAAAAACGAAGAAGCGGATGGACTTATTATCAAATAAGATCACTGGTTGTCCTGCATCCGCCCGCGTTGGCCTATTGGAGAAAATCCACATACGCCTGTCTTTTCTGGACGATTGATGTTCGTGCAGGTATAGCACGGCTTGTATCATCAATATGGCCGAGATGGCACCTAATTCCGCTTAAGAGTCTTGTCCTCCATATACAATAACATGATCCCATAAGTATGAAATGACACTCCACCAATAACTCTGGTGCATTTTAAAAACGATGGAAAATGTGCCTTGAATTTGTTGACTTGTGGGTAGAAATGGGTAAGTTAACAGATAGAGAGTCTGCTTCTCATAAATTGCCACAGAGACACACATGAATCAGGAAATCTGGAATTGTCATGCGAAGACGGTCAGGTTCTCTGACTTTTTTAATTGTGGAGCATGAATGATGGAAGTCAAATGTCCATACTGCAACGAGGTATCTGAATGGAAAAAGAGCATATGCCCGCTTTGCGGAAAGGTTGCTCTACTTCCTGTCTTCTTTAAGAGGTCCTCCAGATCCGGGAAGGAGTATTTCGGCAGGAGGAGGCGAGACCTTGGAATCCCTCAGCCATGGATGTTGCAGTCTGGGATGTGGAATGTGGGGCAGGCTCTGGGGCGTCTGCCGAAATGGGTTATATGGTTGAGTATAATTGTCGTGTCCGGGACGTACTTGCAGGTGTCGACCATCAAACCAGATTATTCAAAAGAAATCAAACGTGCGACAGATAATATGGAAGTGCTGAGGACTGCGCTTGAATGTTTCAAGGAGCACTGCGGTCGTTATCCCACCCAGGCTGAAGGGCTGGCCGTGCTTGTAAAGGATCCTCTGGTGAAGGGATGGGAGGGGCCATATGTCAACAAAATGAGGCCTGATCCGTGGAATCATCCATTCGCCTATTTGCTGTCCAACAAGGGCACTGTCATGATCTATTCATACGGGCCTGATGGCAAGTACGGCACTGAGGATGACATCGTCAATCTGGAGAATAAACCTGAATCTCAGGAGGAAGCTCTTGAAGATGAAGGAGTTCCGGCAAACATAGGCCGTCAGTAAGTTGACATTGAAACTCGAAAAACTCCCGTCCTCTGGGCCATATCTATCAAGCTAAGGCAAGGTTGAACCCATTTGAATGCCCAATGTCCAACACTCAATCTCCAACCGACGAAGGGCGAAAATTAACTTGGACATTGGACATTCCGTACCTGCCCCCCGAAGCCCTAAGGGCGAAGTGGGGTTCGCTATTGGATATATATAGCGCTCGATATTCAATTTCAGACTTCTTGATTCGTGGAAAAAGAGGTTGTATGGTTTTCAGTCACCGGACGATGCCGGTGCGAGCATCTTGTAGACCATTCGCAACTCCGTGCCAGGGTAGATGAACTCC
>CAIQLG010000323.1 GCA_903872565.1 uncultured Lentisphaerota bacterium
ACAATAGTTTTTATTCCCAGAATCGAGTAGCCGGGGATGTCTCCATCCCCTAGCTCTCACACCACCGGACATACGGTTCCGTATCACGGCGGTTCCTAATTTGATGTTTTTCGCAATATCCTAAGATTGTCCTCTGTTTGCCGTCCTCATCGTCTTCTATGTCCTCTCTTAAAAACGGCGCACGAGGACAAAGAGGACATGGCTGCCAACCGAGGACATGGAGGACTGTGCGCTAAAATTAAATTCATCTTTTGTTTTCATATGGTTGCGAACGATCAAAAATTTGCCACGCCTGCCTAGGCGTTGGCAAAATTTTCCTTGTTGGGCCTCCACTGTGGTTTCTTCGGCCATATCCTTTTGTTGTGATGCTCAAGGGGGCGCGGAATCCCGACGCATCTTACGGTCAATGTCTCACAATGGCACCAATTATCATAAGGGCTATCGTTACGGCAACTACCAATCCTATAATTCCATATCCTACTTCACTAATGACATGATGGGGCGGCGTTCTTCTCCATCGTTCATTCGTCAGGTGTCTGTATGATGGCACGCATAAGTACTTCACCAAGAGATACGCTAAGTAAAGATAATGGAATATGTACATTCAAATTGCCCAACTATTATTATACGTCTTTAACCCTTTGCAGGGAAATACACCAATCGGAGGGAAAAATCAACCCTGTAGATGCGTCAAAATCACATAAAGTCATCAGGATTTGACTGGAAAATACGGCTTTTTCCGGCCAATAGCATGGATAGACGGCATGCATGCTATCAGGGAGGACAGGATATCACAAATCTGCCAAAAATAGGAAATGCGAACATGGATGAACACGGTATCAGGATGATGGATTTCGAAAAGTTTCTGAAGGTCGACAGGGTGGTGCCTGTTGACAATTTGAACTATTATCTATACTGGGTTGAAAAAATTATGAAAGGGGAAAACTATCGCATAGAAAAGATCGGCCAACTTCAGAAAGAACTTGCAAGCAGGAATTAACAGAGTCCGAGGGATTCGTCGAGTTTGTAGATTATGTTAAGGCACTGGATGGCCTGGCCGGCGGCACCCTTTGTAAGATTGTCGATGCAGGAGCTTATGACAAGTTTTCCAGTGTGCGGATCGCATGCGAATCCGATTTCGCAGACATTGCTCATCGTGACGAATTTGGTGTCGGCCATTCTTCCCTTGGGAAGCACCCGCACGAATTTTTCACCGGAGTAATATTTCGAATAAGTTTCCTCCACTGTATTTTCGGACAGATCTTTCCCGGTGGGCGCAACTATTGTGGAATTTATACCCCTGTTCATCGGAACGAGATGCGGGACGAAATTAATTTTAAGCTCCGGAACTCCTGCGGCCACAGCGAGTTCCTGCTCTATTTCGGGAAGATGTCTGTGCCCCGTGGGGGAATATGCCCGGAGACTCTCGTTGCATTCCGGGAAAATATATGGCAGATCAACTTTTCTTCCTGCGCCTGTGACTCCACTCATGCTGGCGACGACGATGTCCCGAGTGGAAATCAGCTTTTCCCTGAGCAGCGGATAGAGCGGAAGAATTATGCTTGTGGGATAGCATCCGGGGCAGGCAATGAAATTCGCCCCCGCAATTTCATCCCGATATATTTCAGGCAGTCCGTATATTGCATCCTTGAGCAGTCTGGGTGCGGGATGATCGGCCTTGTAGTATTTCTTGTATGTGTCGGCATTTCTGATCCTGAAATCCGCACTGAGGTCGAGCACCTTAATCCCTTTTTCCAGAAGAGGTTGCGCAAATTCTGCGGCCAGGCCGTGCGGCAGGGCAAGGAATGCGGCATCGCACTCGGACGCGATCTCCGCAACTGTCGGATTTGAGAAGACGAGTTCCTGCCCGGTGAATCTGGGAAACACTTCCTCCACTTTGCGGCCGGCATACTGACGTGAAGTGATTATGCGAATTTCGCAGGTCGGATGCCGCAAAAGAAGCCTGACAAGCTCCTCTCCGGAATAACCGGAAGCACCGACAACTGCAATTTTGATTTTTGACATTGAAAAAAGAGGATCAACGTTTTGAGAACTGGAAGCGTTTTCTGGCACCTGGCTGGCCGGGTTTCTTGCGCTCTTTCTCCCTGGCATCCCTGGTCAGCATCCTGCAGTCCTTGAGGACATCGTGAAGCGCCTTGTCCTTTTTGATGAGAGCTCTGGAGAGACCGAATCTCAGTGCGCCGGCCTGCCCGGAAAGGCCTCCGCCCTTGACTGTCGCGAATATGTCGAGCGAGTGTGACGTGTCTGTGACTTTAAGAGGCTGGGTTATGTATCCGCGGATTGCCTCTGTCGTGAAATAATTTTCAATTGGCTTTTCATTGACCTTAATTTTTCCTGTGCCTGGCTGAATTCTGACACATGCGACGGCGCATTTTCTCCTTCCCGTCGCGTATATCTGTTCACTGTTGCTTGATGACATTTTCTACTGCTCCTTATTGTTGTTTTGCGAAATTTCCAGCACTATTGCAACTACTATTGTTTGATCACCAATCCTACCCCGTGAGACCGGCAGACTGTCTTTAGAATACCGCCTTTTCGGGCTTCTGGGCTGAATGCGGATGTTCGACACCTGCATAGACTCGCAGGTTCTTGAAATGTGCTCTGCCGAGCCTTCCGTGGGGCAACATTCCCCATACAGCTTCCTTGATCAGCCTTTCAGGTTTACGTGTGCGGATGGAGCCTATGGACTCTTCCTTCCTGCCGCTTCTGTATCCGCTGTACGACCATGACATCTTTGTCTCCGCCTTTTTGCCTGTGAGAAGGACTTTCACGGCGTTTACAACGACCACGAAAGCGCCTGTGTCAGTGTGCGGAGTGTATGTTGGAAGATCCTTGCCCCTGAGTGTGTCGGCTATTCTTACCGCCAGTCTCCCGAGAGCAACGCCCTCTGCATCGAAAATTACACATCTTTGTTTGATTTCGCCGGTTTTAGCCAGATAAGTTTTCATTGTTTCCTGTAATCCAAGTTAGCTTGTTTAAATATATTGTTATAATTCATTTTTTAATCCGCAAAGGCCTAAAAAACTAGCCTACAAAACGGTTTTGTCAACATGAAAACATAAAAAAAAGCATTTTTATGAAAAAAATCGATGAAAAATGCAAATGAGCTTAGGAATTGGATGAGGTGAAAATTTTTCCGATGCATAAGAGAAGCGCATTTATCGAATACGGTTTTCTTATGAAAGGATATGAATTCTGGCTTATATGCTCCCATGTCTTGAGGTCGTCCGCATAGCCACTCGAGAGCAGGATCTTGAGTGCCGGCTTTTTTTTAAGCATTTCGGAAGCCATTTTGACTCCGTTTCCATCCGGCAGTACCACATCGCTGAAAACCAGATCTATTTTCTCCCCCTGTTCCCTGAATACTTTTTCGGCTTCTGAAACTTCCTTGGTAACAATCAAATTGTAGCCATTGATCTTCAGAGTTCTCTCCGCAACCTTTCTGACAATCTCCTCATCCTCGACAAGCAGTACCAGTCGCCCGTTCCCTGGGAGTCCTGCGACTCCAGGAGAAACGACCGTCGTGTCGGCCCTCTCATGGCAGGCCGGCAGATAGACGTTGAATGTCGAACCTTTGCCCTCTTCGCTTTCGGCCTCTATCCATCCGCCGTGCTGACTTGCGATGCCGTAGATGACAGAAAGCCCGAGGCCTGTGCCTTTTTCAAGTTCCTTTGTTGTGAAGAATGGTTCGAATATGTGACTCATGACATCCTTGCTCATTCCAGATCCGGTGTCGGACACGGAGAGTACCACGAAATGGCCTGCGCGTCTTTCTGGTATTGTATTGTCAATGCTGCCGGAGCCATCCAGAGAAGTGTTGTATGTCTTGAAGGCAATTGTCCCTCCCGTAGGCATTGCGTCTTTCGCATTCACCGCGAGGTTTATAACTATCTGCCCAATCTGCGAAGGATCAACTTTCACAGGCATAAGATGCGGAGAGAGATCTGTTTCAAATTGTATATCTTCCGGTATGATGCGCCGAAGCATAGTTTCAGCCTTGCGGACTTCAAGATTAATGTCGATGATCTTGAGTTCAAACATCTGTTTGCGACCGAATGCGAGAAGCTGCGATGTCAGAGAGGCAGCCCGCTTGCCTGAGTTCAATATCTCCCCTATATACTCCTTGCGGGGGTCTCCTTTCTCCGTGCCCGCGTCAATCAGCTCGGCAAATCCGAGAAGTGATTGAAGAATATTGTTGAAGTCGTGGGCTATTCCTCCGGCCAGACGCCCTACCGATTCCATCTTGTCCGCCTGCATAAGCTGTTCCTCGAGTTTCAGCCTCTTCTCTTCAGCCTGATACTTTTCCGTGAGGTCATTGTACATCGCCACAATTTCGCCGGACGGCAATTTTAACACGTAATTTTCCACCCACTGGATCGTCCCCCCCTCGTTGTATTCATGCAAGGGCAGTCTTTCCGGAACACCGGAACTCCATACGCGCATGAGAATATCGAAGAGTCCGCTCCTGCGGGCGGACGGAAAAATTTCAAGGATACTCTTGCCGATTATCTTGCTCCGTGAAACTTTGCTCAAGAGTTCTCCTGCACGATTTATGTCTTGAAACAGGAAGTCCTGTCCATTCCCGACGACTCTGTATATCGCGACAGCACTGCTCATATTCTGGAAGAGTTCCCTGAAATGTAATGCGTTTTCCTCGAGATTTTTTAAGATCGGTGTCGCAAGAAAACAGAATGCTATGCAGATGAGAGTTATTGCCCCAAGCCCGGCAATAAGTATTGCTTTCACGAGGAAATTCCCTATTCCCGTGCCAAACACGATGTCGCAGATTAGAAATATGGAAAGGGACAGGGACAGGATGAAAATGAAGATCATGAAGAAGACAAGAGGCAAGATTGTTTGCCTGCCCTCAAGATGGGATGTCTTTAGAATTCGCATTTAAACCCCTTGCCCCTGTGTACCCTTGTCCCATGTGTTGGTGTGCGTGTATTACACGTAATCTAAATCGTTCAGTTGTAAATGCAAGTGAAATTTTCCCAAGACTTGAGAGGTAATTGCAAAATTACCTCGAGCCGATGAAAAACTAACGGAGGGTGGACTTTCCAGTCCGCCATTTGAGTTCAATTTTTGCGGGTAAGAAAACCCGCGCTCCTTTAAAATTCGACTTTTGCAATCGGCTCTTGATTATTTAGCTCGTTGGAATGAGATTGCCCGGAAATCCCAAGGAGGAAAAAACGGCGACTGTAAGTGTGGTGTATCATTCCGGACCAGGCACCGAACGCACAGGACAGGGAGACAGGAAGACTTCTTGGTGTCAGGGTTGCGAATATCGCAAAAAGACTTAAGGATAAGGTCTGACATTGAATCTTAAATCCGGCGGAGAACTCAATGGGAAAAGTATCGTATTTTGCATGTGAATTCTGGACGATTTTGTGCCAGATGGCTCCAGCCCTGCTTTTCGGAGTTCCGCTTCCCTTGTGCTCCTGTGGTGTCCTGCCTGTGGCGCTCTCGCTGAAAGAACAGGGGGCCGGGAAAGGCGCGGTGGTTTCATTTCTCATCTCGACTCCGCAGACCGGCGTTGACAGCATTTTCGTAACCTATGGAATGCTCGGCTGGGTTTTCGCAGTATTCAGACCTGTTGCCGCATTCGTTTCCGGCGTATTGGGCGGAATGGTGGTTGACCTGGCATGCAAAGAGGACAAGGATGAAAAAGAGGAGAAAAAGCAATGTCACTGCTGTTGCAAGGCCGAGAAGGAGGAAAAATGCTGTTTGCACGAAAAAGATGATCTATCTTCTGTCCGTGATTGTGACGGCACTGTTCTTTGGATTCATCCTTGATGCGATTTTCACAGGAGGCGTTTCAGCTGGCATGTCAGCACACATCCATGAAACTGGGGGACTGACAGTTTTTGAGAATCTGTGCGGGGGTGTCCTTTTGATGCCTATGCTGTATGGGATCGCAAATAGTTTCCGGAAAAAATCCGGCGTATAGGGAAGTCTTTTAGACAGGATAACGGGATAAACTGGATATTTTATTTGTTGATTTTTAAATCCTGATAATCCTGTCAAAAAGGTCTTAAGTTCCAGAGAAGTTGGCTAAGTACAGTTGCCACTCAATGTCCCGATTCGGCAACGGCATAACTCGTCCTTTTTAATTTATGCAAACATTGTTTTGAGTAAATTAAATGTTAATATATCCATTTGACATGAAAGTCATATTATAATTCCGAAATGAGGAAAATGCGAAAAGACAATAAAATTTCCCCAGTGGCGCTGACAATCGCCGGAAGCGACAGCGGAGGCGGAGCCGGAATCCAGGCCGACCTCAAGACTTTCGCCCATTTCGGTGTCTTCGGAACCTCAGCGATTACGGCAATCACCGCGCAGAATCCCTGCGAGGTTCGCAGAATTGATCCACTTCCACCCGCATCAGTCAAAGCCCAGGCCGAGGCAGTTTTTGCGAAATTCGCAGTGAAAGCCGTAAAGACAGGAATGCTCTTCAATGCGCAGATAATATCGGCGACGATAGAAATTCTCAGGAAAAATCCATCAGTCATCTATGTCGCGGATCCGGTTATGATTGCGACAAGCGGTGCTGTCCTGCTGCGTCCCGATGCCATTGAAAAGCTCAAGTCGGGGCTTCTTCCTCTTGCCGACTGGGTTACTCCAAACATTCCCGAGGCGGAAATACTTTCCGGAATGAAAATAACAGGAGTTTCCGACATGAGAAAGGCGGCGCTGATCTGCTCGGAAAAATGGAATTGCGGATGCATCGTGAAAGGCGGACATCTCGAAAAAGGAAAACGCCGGACCGACGTGGTGGCCTTCAAGGGAAACATCTATTCTCTTGAGAGTCCTGCCGCCGGCAAAAAATCTCTTCACGGGACGGGCTGTTCATTCAGCGCTGCGATTACGGCGTCTCTGGCGGTTGGCCACAACTGGCGGAGCGCGCTAATTCTCGCTAAATCATACATATACGGATCGATTCTCGAGTCGGTTTCGCCGGGCGAAGGCTTCCTTTCGCTCAATCCTCCAAGCAAAGATTACAGCGGTCTCGTCAGCATGAAAGAATGTCATAGTCATCTCACCGGATGACGGATTGATGGATTTTGGGATTACCTGCCTCCATCCAATTCGGACTACGGCGTGGCATGGTGGATTATTGGTTTTGAATTCAGAAAACGCAAAAGCAATATTTGGTTCACTTCGGGTAACTCGTACCTTGGAGCCAATGTAATATTTTAGCTTTCTCACTTTCCGAAAGCGATGTGTTTTTCAGCCAGTTCTTCGCCGTCTCAAAATCAGGGTCAGGGCCGTTCCGCATAGGCTTTAATGAGTTCCGCATCTGTTTTCGTCTTCATTGCTTTGTTCTTTCTTTCATTCCTTCTACAAATATTATTGCAGTCAAATGGCTTTCATCGTATGGCGTTTTTAAAAAACATGAAAAATATTTCCACGCATCCGTCATCCGGCGGCAATGAACTTGTCATAGGCGGCCTTGGCCTCTTTCAGCAGCTCAGGGGTGTTTAGTCCGTAGGGGCAATGCTTCCGGCAGTGCCCGCATTCGGTGCAGTCGTCGATTCGGCTCATGTTCTTCCTCCATTCATCGCTCCGGAACGACTCGGTCGGCATCCTCTGCAGCAGCAGATGCATCCGGGCGGCCATGGGGATCGGGATGTTCGCCGGACATGGGAGGCAATACCCGCAGGCGCGGCAGAAACCGCCGGAGAGTTCCGCCCTGTCCCGCGCGATCTGGTCCTGCAATTCCGCATCAAGTCGCGGATCTTCGGCATCCAGAGCCAGAAGTTCCTCCAGCTCCTCCATCCTCTGGATTCCCCAGATAGGGATGATATTCTCATGCTGACGCAAAAAGGCGAAGGCCGCGCGGGGGCTCCTCAGAAGCCCGCCGCTGAGAGCTTTCATGGCAATGACGCCCATGTCTTTCTTCCTGCAGAGCTCCGCAAGCGCCATGTCACGTTCGGAAGATATCATGCAGAGCGGGAACTGCATCGTCTCATATAGGCCGGAAGCGACCGCCTTTTCGGCCTGGGCGATGCTGTGCTGGGTGATTCCCAAGTGACGGATCATCCCCTTGCGTCGCGCCTCAAGCAGGCCGGCATATGATGATTCAGGATCTTCGGGGTTTGGGAGGTCTTTTGGATTATGCAGCTGCATTATGTCAACGTAGTCGGTACCAAGATTGCGGAGACTGGTTTCCAGGTCCTTCAGCAGTCCGACACGGGTGGTTGCACCACTTTTTGTGGCAATATGGATCTGATCCCTGACGCACCCCAGCGCATATCCGAGCTTTTCCTCGCTGTCGGTATACCACCGGGCAGTGTCATAGAAGTTTATTCCGCCATCGAAGGCGCGCCGCAATATCCTGGCGGCCTCCTCCTTTTCCGTCCGCTGAATAGGCAACACGCCAAAAGATGTCCGTGTCACCATCAGTCCAGTTTTTCCGAGTCGAGTCTTTTTCATTGTCGTATACTCATGAATTTCGTTTTCTTCAGTTGGATTTAAAATAAGATTCCTGCGATTTTGCCGGCGATGATTCCGAGCAGTGCCGCTAAGACGAGAAATGCGAGCAGGACGAGGAATTCCACCCTGTCGTTTCTTTTTCTGACTTCTGCGAAATTCGCAAGCATCATAAGTTCATTGCTCGGAGAAGATGTGAAAATCCGTCCCAGCCTGTACGTCAATTTCAACGGGATGTTGAGCGACCAGCCTGCGGCCTCGAAAAAGATGCTCAGATTTCTTTGCCTGAGCTTTACGATGGCGACAAGAGTCACCGGGAGTGTTACGATGCAGACCAGTCCAATCATGACGCATATGACGTGCAGGAGGGTTACTCCCTTGAGAGAGTTGGTTATGAATGCGAATGCGCTTCCGAGCGCAGCGATTGCCACGCTTCCACCCAGCATCAGATCCCTTATTGTTCCACTCGGCTGGGTCTTGTCCGGCTGTCCAGCCACTACAGGGGAGGGGGTGGCGGCAGTCGGTGGCAATCCCTGTCCAAGGTTTTTTTCAAGGGAACTGTATTTTGACGCCGAGAAATTCTCCGCCTGTCTCTCGATGAAGCTTCCGAGTTTTCGAAATGGCGTCTGTATTGCCTCTGTGAATGACACGGGATTTACGAGCATATCTGTGATTTTCGCATCCCACTCTCGTCCGTCAGGAGTGAAAAATATGCCCAGCTTGCCCTTGAAGAGGCGGTTCATGTCTCCTGAAGTGATGGCCGCCGCGATATTCATCTTATCTTCGTCATCGCCGGTTTTTGAAAAGATATCGAGATAGATTATGCAGATGTTGCTTTTCTGGGCAATTCTCTTGTGCTCCTCGATATTGCCGACTCTGACAGTCAGATTGAACGATCTGCCGTCCATGATCAATGTTCCGATCTGGATCATTGAAATGGTTTTGGGATTCAGCAGACTTGAGAATGTGATGAAGTTATTGGCAAATGGAATCAGCCATTTCTGGAAGAGGATGAGTTTTTCCACATTTTCTATTTGATCTAGTTCGACCGCAACAGCCAAATCCCGACGGATCATATTTTCAAGTTCATGGACAAGCTTCTTGTCCTGGCTGTATCCTTTTATCTTAACTAGCCCAAGTTTTTCGACATTTGCACCTTTCTTTCCGGCGAGCCACCTCGAATATGGCGCGAATTTTGCAACAATATTGTTCCATTCGGATATTGCAAGGCTGTCGGTGTCCTGCTTGAAACACTGTAGCGTGTTGGTCTTGAATGATCCGATCCGTTCTTGGAAGAGGGGGTTTATGTTTTTGTCCAAGGAAAGCGACTCTGTCACTTCAGGCTTGGCAAGGGGCGCGCTTTCAAGATATCGGTCTATGTCATCTATTGACGGATGATCCTCTCCCTGAAGGGGTTGCGATTCTGTTGCGTGTTCATCGTGGAGGCTTTTCCTGAATCTGACATATCCGCAGAATCTGAAATATTCGTCTATTTTTTCCTTGACAGCACTTAATGCGTCATAGGAAGCGGCTGTTTTCTCGCCGAGGAGCATGATTTCCCGGTATTCCGCGGAGCCGGGCTCGGATTTCGAGTGCCATTCGAGGTAGTCGGAGACAGACTTTGCAAATCCGTCGAGATGTGATTGGCTGACACCCCTGAGGCCGCTAGAGTCAATCGCATCCCCGGTGGTGAGCATTATGTCTGAAATGAAATCCTTCACTTCCGGATCCGCGACAGATTCCGCTGGTATGACTCCGTCTCCATTGCTTATTCCTGCCGAGACGATTTTTTGGCGGTTCCTTACATCTTCCAGGCTGATTTCGGGCGATTCAGATTTTCCGAGGTTCGAGAGAATTCTTTCGGAGGCGGCCTTCAACGTTGCGCCTTCTGGAACAGAGCTGTTTATCGTGTCAATCCGCAGAATTCCGTTTCTGTCTTCCAGCCTGGACAGGTCTGAAAGGATTTCCAGCGTCCATTTCTGCGCCTGGACAAGCTCGTCCGTCCTGATTCTTCCATTCTTGTCCGAGTCGAGGTACTTGAGAAATGTCTTGTCGCAGGTGAAATTCTCGATGGAGGAGCTTGTAGCTGTCCACAAGGATTCCTCAAGGGCGCAGAACTTTTTGAGTTCCTCCGCGGTCCTTATCTCGTATTCGCATTTCTTTAAAAAATCAAAAATCATTATCATCTATTTTGCACGAGTCTTTACCCATAAGGTACGACATCAAGTTTCGATGTAAAGGAAGCATGACGGAAATACAGCTTCATTTTTTTTAAGAAAATAAATGAAAAAAGTTTGATAAAAAGTGTTATGCCGTTAAAATAAGCGAAATAATGGATTAAACTGAAAAAACAAGGAGAAAAAAATGCCAGCTAAAGTTGACAAGGAAAAATGCACGGCATGCGAGGCATGCGTAGGCGCCTGCCCGACCGAAGCCATCGAAATGAAAGATGGAAAAGCGAAGGTTACTGATGCCTGCGTGGACTGCGGAGTCTGCGTTGATGAGTGTCCGGTGGAAGCTATTTCCATGGAGTAACTCCTCGCATTTGAGGCAGTTGCAATGAAAGATCAAGGCCGGATATCAGTCCGGCCTTTTTCATTTGAGATTTTCGGAACTGAGCATTTTTCTGAACTCTCTCGGACCGATGTTCACCTGTTTCTTGAATATCTTTGTAAAATAGCTCTGATCCCTGAATCCGCATCTTATGCTTATTTCTCCGAGAGGGAGAGATGTGAATGCAAGCAGTCTTTTCGCCTCCTTGACTCTTACCGCATTGAGAGATTCGGTGAAGGTGAGACCGGTCTCGGCCTTAAGTTTGTGCATCACCGAGGAGGGGCTGGCTCCCACATTTTTTGCAATGTTGCTGACGGAAATCTTGTCTCCGTAGTTTTTCAGAAGGCATTCGAGCACCTTCGAGGAGAGGGAGTGATCTCCGAAAGTGGTCTCGTCTATTTTTATATATCGCTTGAAAAGATTTTCAATCCAGAAGCATATCTGCCGCGAGTCTGTGAACTTCTCCATCTCCTCCATCCTCATTGTATGGACGGGAATGGATTTTGACCATTTTCCTCCCCTGAGGATTGTGTCGGCCGAAAGGACTGACAGAATGACGAGGCAGTAAGCCTTAAGTTTTGGCACATCGTTCTTGGTGTCGAGGATGAGCAAGGATATCAGTTCGTCTGTCTTGGATATTATTTCGCCTTCCTTCATTCCCTGTTTCAGTTCGCCCACTATTTGGCCGACAAACGATATTATCTGTCTTTTCAGACTCAGCTTGCGAGGCCTGAGTGTTGATATGTTTTCCGCTATTCTCTGCTGCTGATGCCAGGATGCCGAGTTTTCCAGAAATTTCTTTGTGTTGAGAAGGCCGGAGGAGAAGAGCGCCTCTTTCGTGAACTGGTTGAGAAGTTCAAGATTGATTTCCGGGAGTTCGTCCATTCCTTGGAAGGCGTTCATGAAATGCTGGAGATTGTCGTCGGCTCCGATCGAACTGAGAATACTCATGATCTGGTGTTGCTTCTCCTGTAGCTCACCGTGCAAAAGTATCCCTCCGATTTCAATGGCGCCGACGATCTCCCTGCCATCCGGGGATATCGGCAGGACGATCGCTCTCAGCCCGAGCCAGCAGTTGAAGTAATACCCGTCGCCCATCACGAGCGACTTATATGCGCCAGAAATTGCGGCCTGTCGGCAGAATGGGCCAGCCTTGCCATGTGCGACGCAGGCCTTGCAGAGACGGCAGAACGCCTTTCCCGTCAGAGGGTTTAATTTTCCGCTCATGTCGTGGAAGACAGCTCCGCAACGGGCGTGATGGTCGAGGTTGGCCAGAACATTCTCGGCCCTTCTCGTGATGTCATTTAATGAATAAGCACACATTTTGCAGTAAATTACCAAAATAAATTCTAAAATTACAAGTTAATATACAGTATTTTGGTAGATTAACATTATTATTTTTTACAAAAGCTCAATTTTTAAACAAATCAGGAGAAAAAAATGAGTGATCCAATTCTGAAGCAGATTCAGGAAAATCTAATCAAGGGCAAAGCCAAGGAAGTTTTGGCATTGTGCGAAGAGGCTGTGAAGAAGAATATTCCAGTAGAACAGATTTTAAATGAAGGACTCATCTCCGGAATGGCCATCATAGGGGAAAAATTCAAGAACAACCAGGTATATGTTCCCGAAGTTCTCATAGCTGCCCGCGCAATGAATAGCGGTATGGGATTTTTGAAGCCCCTTCTTGCCAAGGCTAATGTCAAGGCCCGTGGAAAAGTCGCGATCGGAACAGTCAAGGGTGACCTTCACGACATAGGTAAAAATCTTGTAAAGATGATGCTCGAAGGCGCAGGATTCGAAATAGTCGACCTCGGCGTAAATGTTGATCCGGAGAAATTTGTTGCTGCCGCGAAGGAAAAATCATGTGATGTGATCGCGATGAGTGCTCTTCTCACCACGACAATGGGCTCGATGAAAGCCACTGTTGACGCCGTAAAAGCTGCCGGTATCAAGACGAAGACAATTGTTGGTGGCGCCCCTCTCACCGACAGTTTTGCGAAAGAAATCAATGCCGACGGATATGCTCCGGACGCGGCTTCTGCCGTGGATCTCGTGAACAAGCTTATTGGCAAATAACTTTCAAGGTCAGTTGGAAAACCAAAAGGCAGGTGAACAACCTGCCTTTTTTTTGTTCATAATGCCGGGATTATATTTTTACCACAAAGGCACAGAGACACAAAGATGTTTTGGGATTCTTAGTCATTGTACCTCCGATAATCTGAAATTACCCTTCTGTCGATGATTCTACAAATCTTCGTGCCTTTGTGTCTTCGTGGTTGAATTGCCTTTCTTCCTGTCGAGGTCGAGCCATCGGCGGTGCGCCCATATCCATTGCTCAGGGCATTTCCGTATCATTCTTTCTATTGCGGATGTGTAGAGCTGGGTGACATTTTGAATGTCTTTTTCCCTGTCGTCGGTGGGCTTGTATTCTATTACATCCTCGACTATGAACTCGAAATTGAAATTTTCATCCTTGCGCATAAGGCTGCCAACCACGATTGGGAGACCGGTTCTCAGATGAAGGCTCGCCGGCGATGCGTGGCTCCTGGCGGGATGGCCGAAAAAGACAGTTTCGGCGCCTTCGCCCGTCGACGCATGCTGATCTGATACCAGGCAGACAGTGTCACCTTTTTTCACAGCCATGAGTAGCGATTTGAGCGCACCTTTTTTCCCTTGGAGGCTGTGCTGGTACTCTTCCCGCATTTTTTCCAGGTGGGCTCCTATCTTGTAATTGTCAAGATTCCTCATTATGGAGAGCATCGGCCTTCCGCTTATGATGGAGTATGCCATTCCCGCAATCTCCCAGTTTCCAAAATGCGCGGCTACGACTATTGTCTGCCGCGACTTAGTTTTTTCGTTGCCGAAAGTGTATCTTAGATTTTTCTCAGTTCCAGAGAATTTTATGTGTTCTCTGATGTTTTGCGGGTTGATTATGGATCTGAACTTCAATACTTCTACAAACACCATCCCGAAATGGGCGAAGGTTTTCCGTGCGATCCTGGCGGCCTCGCGGGTGTCCTCCGCAATCCCTGCGTGCATAATGTTTCTTATCATTCTTCTCCTGTGTTTAAAGTCGAGGATGTAGATCATTGCACCTGCGGATCTCGCAATGAAAAAGCATAGCCTTGTCGGAAGGAGCTTTATTATGGATGAAGCAGCAAGAAAAAGTGCGTATTCAATGTTGACAACTAGGAGATTTTTCTTTTTTTTCTTCTTTTTCATAAAAGTAAATTTTCCGATTATTTTCCCGGGATAATATCATTTGCATGTATGGATTTCAAGTGCGGAATTTCTGGGAAAGAGCAAAATGGCGACATTAGATTCTTCATGTGGATTGAATGGTTCGGGAATTCTGAAATATAAAACGCATCCGTTGCTGGCGGATGCGTTTTAGCTTCATCCTTGTCTGTTTTTCAGAAAGGAGAATTTCCTTGTCCTGTTCCAGAATCGATCCATAGGACAATGTTAGATTCATCGCCCTTGAATTTTGGCACCACGATATTGAGCGTGCTGGCTCCATTATCCCCATTAAAGACAATTGATCCTTTAGGAATCCTGAGGTTTTTCTTGCAGGTCTTATCCATTCCGGATACTGTTCGCGTGTATGCGAACCATGCCTTCGGTTTTGTTCCAAAATATGTCCCTGTGACCGTGATTTCGCCTCCGGGCACTGAAATGTCCGTTGATGAGACAGCTGTAATTGTGGGAGCGGTTACCGTGACAGCACCGACGGTGTCGTCAAATTTCACACCGCCAACCTTTCCCTTGACGCAAAGAACATATGCGCCTGCTGTCGCCTTAGCAGTCCACAGGCAGTTGACAGTGGAAGAGGGAAAGTCCTTGGATGAACTAGTCACTTTTACTGTTTTCCTCTTTGTTTTTCCGTTGACCACGTAAGTAACATAGACGCTGGGTTTTTTGTCAAAGGTCGCATTGTGGACATAGGTGAATGTTGTCCCTATGGTGGCTGTGAAATCTCCGCCCACAGTTGCGGTGAAGTCGCAGCCGGTGACGTTTCCGCCGTTTACCGTGACAGATCTTGTTGTCGGGGTGAATGTATAGCCGCTAAGAGTGGGAGTGACGGTGTATGTTCCGTCCGGAACGGCAGTGATGCCATAAGTCCCGTCGGCGATTGTCGTAGCAGATCTAAATCCATCGCTGACAAGGACATTGGCAAGTGGACCACTGCTGCCGCCTGACCAACCTTCATCTTTCAGAAACCCCTGGGTGATTGGGCCTGGACTATGAATGGACTCGCCATGCGAGACAGAATAGGTCATAAGGGCGTTCGGAGTGCCATCGTATTTTAATGCGAGATGCGAATAGCTTGATCCCTGAGACCATATTGTCGGCGCATATATGTCCGGCGGTGTACCACCATTTGCGGCATTCGCACTTGTTGAGTTAATGAAGAGGTTGTTCCCTGTCAGTTGCGCTCCAAGTGCGGCGGAACTGTTAGTGAAAGCTGTGACAAGTTTCTGCCCGGTTCCATTTTCAGTGAAACTGTCGTATGCAAAATAGTTGATTGGTGCTGACATTCCCCCTCCCCAACTGCCGACACCGCCTGAGAGAGTCATTGATCCGGCAAATCCGAGGCTGTGGCATATCTCATGCATCGAGACTGTAGTTAAGTCGTACTTGTCGGTCGGGGTATTACCATCGGTTCCATAATACCAGCTGAACGTGCTGGAATAAGCGATGAACATATCTGCTTCTGCGGGATTCTGGTCGCTACCGCTTAATGCATTTGCCAGCGAGATCTGATACCATGTGTCAGCCAGTGGTGCGTTGGTGAAGTTTCTGACGTAATCCAATGCACCGCTTGATCCCAGGATTCCAGCACCAAGACTGTTTGTCCACATTGCCTTTATCGTGATTGGCACAGAAGAGTTGAGTTCAGACGCCCAGGCATTTGCGGCAAATTCGAAGGCTGTTTTAGCCTCTGCAGGCCAGGCAACCGCGTTCCATCCCTGTCCCCATGGATCTGTATCTCCAGGTCCCAGGTAGGTTATGCTGAATGTCGCCGTTTTCTTGGTTCCGGAACTGGCCTTGGCGGAAGGGAGGACTTTAAATTTGTTCACACCCGGATCTGCGATAAGATTGACTGGCCCCATTCCAAGCTCCTGGGCAGAGCCCTTCTCCCCTTTTTTTTCAGCGCGATTCAGGCTTGTTGGAACAGCCGATGAACCATTGTTCAGCATGATGGTTCCAGAGATCGAATATTGTCCTCCCGAGCCTGATGCCTCAAGATAAGCTGCGGCTGTGTTGACTGCGGCACTGAAGTATCTAATCCTCATGTATCCGCTTTCGCCCCAGGTCGCGCCCCAGCTGTTTCTGAGTATCCAGCAGCCAGTGCCACCCTCTGGAGGATTGTCATCCCATCCGACGAGCGCGACAGCATGGTTTGAGGTTGTATAGTAGTATGGAGTTGCATCAGGTGTCGTATTGCTGTCTTCGTATACACCACTATTGTATGCCGAAAAGGCATTGTCGACATACACTGCCACATCAACACATCCATAAGTCGTAATTGCAGTTTTGATTTGTTCGGTTGTGTTTGCTATATCTGCCGGGAATACTCTTCCCCATGAAGTAAATGTAACCCTTGAGAAATTTTTAGATGCATTAATTACCGCCTGGCCTGGCTGAGTCGTAGTATAAGGGAAATTCGCTTCAGAGCATACTCCCTCGATTCCAGTCGCACCTTCAGGAGGCCCGGCAAGTTTCAATGCGTAAAGTTCGTAATAGTCATAGTCGGCACCACCGGCGGCACTGAAATGATCAGAATATGGTGATACCGATGCGAGCGTCCAGATTATGTATGACTCGGAAAAATCCACGCAATTAGCATCATATAGCCCATTCTTGAAATTATAGGTGGATTCCGCGGCAGCACAGGCTCCGAAGGCAAAGCATGCCCCTAAATCCCCCTGGTCGCGGACTGCCCCGATGTATGAATGCCCGTTATAGCTTCTCCAGTCGAATGATGCAGCGGCGGCTTTTGTGTTTGCAACAGCCCTTAAAAGGGTATCAGTATTGGGAACTATTTTCCTTTGGTTTGCAGGAGGGGCCATGCGTTTCTTGAACATATTGGCCTTCTGATCCGGTGGAAGCCTATAGACCCAGTTGTCTTTTACTGTGAAAGAGTAATTGTTCTTCTTGATCTTCTCTCGAATCTGATCGAGGTTGTCATCCGGTCCGAAAGCGATCTTGTCCTGCGCGAAAACGGTACAAGCAATAAAAATGACTGCGGCAAAAGCCATCAGAGAAGCCAATCCTCTGATTCCACCATTGAGATTCCTTGCTCGATCTTTCATCTTTCACCTTCCTTTTACGTTTATATTATTTTTTCATAAAATGCATATGCTTTTTCAGATGAATATATAATGGGAATAGTTCCTATTCAATAATTTTATATTAAAAACCATTAGAAACTTTTCTCTTGGGTCCGGATTTTTCTTTAGTTGTGGCGAATTATAGTAAAAATCCACGTCCAGAGGACGGGCTTTTCTGAATCTCAATCCATTTTTTTTAAAAAACCACTTGCAAATGATGTAAAACGAGCTTAACTCTGTATGGTATGTTGTTTTCATAAATTATAAAATGAGGAGAAGAAGGTGATGAAGAAGTGGACTTCGGGGTTCCTAATGGCAATGGTCGCGTTCGTGGCGGTTCTTGGATCACCACTGACATCTTCGGCTGCGACGGTACAAGTTTCAACAGTGGCAAACCCTGTCGCGGGGGGAACTGTGCTGGTAAATGGGGCGGATTGGACTACGGCACAACCTGCCACTGTCGGCACGCAGTACACACTTGGAGCCAGTGAATCCGCAGGCTACGTCTTCGCCGGATGGAGTATCGCAGGTAGCGCATGGATTGACGATCCAACAAGCAGTTCTACAGGCTTTATATTTTCGGCCGACAGTGTTGTCACGGCAAACTTTATCACAGCCGGAACAGCCGTCTTGACAGTTGCAGCAGACCCCGTAAGCAGTGGGACAGTAAATCCGTACGTGATTGGAGACAATACGGTCACCCTCGGGTGGAAGACGGTGACACCAAGCCCCGCAAGTGGCTATGCATTCTCGAGCTGGGCAGTGACCGGTGACGTTACCGTGTTTGACCCATTAAATTCCGATGGAAGAATATGCGTAAAAGGTGCTGGAACTCTAACTGCAACTTTCGTAGCTACAACAACTGCAACACTAACGGTTGCCTTGAACCCGGTCAGTGGAGGAACGGTTAATCGAGCGACTGGGACTTATAACATTGGTGAATGGTATTCGATTTGGGCAACACCGGCAGTAGGCTTCAAATTCCAGTCATGGTCAATCACGGAAAATGGAAGAATTTGGGACACCTACAGACAAGGAGATCCAGGGGGGAATCCCAATTACACCAACTACGTTTATCTGCTGGGTGATGCGACACTGACTGCGAATTTCGTAGCAGATACGACCACGACTGCAACGCTAACAGTTGTCTCGAACCCGACCAATGGAGGAACGACTAATCTGGCGACTGGGATTTATAACGTTGGTGAATGGTATTCGATTTGGGCAACACCGGCCACCGGCTTCAAATTCCAGTCATGGTCAATAACGGCGAATGGAATAGTTCTCGACATAAACGACCAAGGCAGCAACTTTTTAAACAACTACGTTTATCTGCTGGGTGATGCGACACTGACTGCGAATTTCGTGCCAGACACGACCACAGTTGCCAAGCTGGTTGTTGATGCTACACCGCTTTGCGGACTCGATACATTCTACATAGATGGTTCTTCCTCATTCCTCGGCGATCACTATCTGAAGGTCGGGCAATGGTATCAAATCCGTGCCACTGCCAACCCCTACGACGTTGATGGCAATTACATCTTTGTCTTCAATAAATGGACAACTTCTGGAGCCGTCAATCTCAGAATCATGAATGGCGATGCCACTTCTTCCCCGACGTATTGGATCCTCCTTACCGGTGATGCAACGTTGACTGCGAACTTCACTGAGGCTGGCACTGTTGATCTCACAATGGCGGTTTTGCCTGCGGACACTGGTTATGTCTGGCCGACAATTGGAACCCAAAAAGTTCCATCAAACACTTGGATGCCAATTCAGGCATACGCCTTACCTGGATATAGGTTTGTAAGCTGGTCAAGTTCGAGCCCGGATGTCATCATCCTTAATAATACAGACTATTACTCGTACGTTTTTGCCTTGGCGGCTGGCACGGTTACCGCAAATTTCGAGGCGGCAACCCCAGCTCAGATGACGGTTGCTATAAACCTACCGGGAGCTGCATATATCGAGGGATATACAGGATTTGCAGATATTTATCAACCCGGGACAGGGACATACGCCGTGAACATAGGCGAAAGAAACCATCTTCGGGCCACCCCCGCCAGCGGGTACAAGTTCAAGCAGGTGACTATCACTGGAACTGCAACTGCATATTATGATACAAGCGAGTATGGCACCTCTCGGGGTGTAGATGTCGTCCTCACTGGTGATGCAACTGTCACCTTCGAGTATGAAGTCTCGACCCTTGCCGACTTCACTGTGGCTGTCACCCCAACTGGGAAGGCAGAAACATACGTTGCACCCGGAACATATCAGTTCACCGTCGGACAAAGATATTATGTCTATGTCGGTCAAATATACCCAGGCTATCAATTCGTGAAGTGGACAGCGACAGGCGGAGTGGTTGTTGACGCAGACCATTCGGATGAATATGAAGCATATTTTGACTTCACGGCAGCCGGAACATTGACCCTCGAGCTCGTGGCTGTTCCAATGGGAACACTGACTCTTTCGGCAAATCCAGCCTATGCGCCGGACGGCTACTACGACACCGGCTTCATGATTGCCGATGCCACTACCACGTCGCTAACTCTGTCTGATTGGGAAGCCGTCAACCCGGGCGAAGTCAAGCTCTACATTGGAAAATCTTATCTGATCAAGGTGTATCCGACTGATGCATACAAGTTCACTCAATGGAATCCCGGCGCAACGGTGGAGATAAAAAAAGTTACGGAATTCAACGATTTATGGGAACGTGAATCCGGACTAAATCCCCCAGACTGGTATTATCTCACTATCAGCGGTGACGGGACGCTAGAAGCCGCATTCACGGCAAGAGGGTCTGTCTCCCTCGGAGTCGCCTTCAATCCGGCGGGCTCAGGGCTCCTCATTTCTTACAGTCACAATTCTTCACTCGATCTTGCCGCCACCAACACCCTCTATGCGGGACTATGGTACGAGGTAAGGGCACTCTCTACCGCAGGTTTATATTTCCAGAATATAAATGTGACAGGAGGAAGTGTTGATGTGGAATACCTCATCAGCGGATATAAGGCAGCGAAGATGGCCTCGGTTATATCAGAGGGCAACAACTTCTACATGAGGGTGAACACCAATGCGACAATAGAAGCGCTATATGCCGCTACTCCACCAACGTTCGCCACTCTCACGATGGCTCAGATTTCGCCCAGCGTTGGAGCAACAACACCGGTTGCCGGTAGCTACAAAGTCCATACGGGCGAACCATACGCCGTCACTGCGACTCCGGCAGGTGCCGGGCACTTCTTCTCACGATGGGAAGCTGACACTGCGGCCAATGTGGTCTTTGGAAGCCGATCCGAGGCTGCAACAACCGTAAAACTTACCGGTGATGCGACTGTCACTCCGATATTTACGGAATACGCTCCTGGCAGTCTCGTGGTGGCAAGCATGTCTATCAATGTCCGCAATGACAATGATCCCCTGAAACCGAAGGACAGCATCAAAATATCCAAGTCGTATTTCGACACGGATACTCTCCCTGACATCAGCAAGGGAATAGTCCTCAGTGTTGATGGCTGGATGCTGGCAATCACCACTTGGACCGATACCAAGATCGACAAGAAGACTACCACTGCGGTAGAATACACCTACGCTGACAAGAACGTAAAGCTCGTCATTAATGTCCAACAGAACACCATACAGCTTGATGTCAAGTCCCTTGACCTCTACCGCATGATTACTCCGGAAGACGGAATAGACGTGGCGATAATGGTCTCCGCAACCAACCAGAAATATAGTGCGAATGTGGTCATGGACGAAAAGACGGATTGGTACTACTCTGCTCCCAAGGAGCTGGTGGCTACTCCAAAAATAAGTAAATTCAAGGCCAGCCATTCAGCGTCCTCGAAACCCGGCGATCTGAACAAAGATTCGGTCTCAATTGGTGGAGATGGGTTGGTAAAGCCGGACGGATTCGACAAAACAACCATTCCTACCGTCAAGATTGATGCGGCAGAATGGATCATAAGTGTTACGGACGTCAAGAACGATGCCGATAAATACGCTTATTCTTCACCAAAGACCAGCACGAGTAAATACAATCTTCTCCTGGATTTCACCACGGGCAAGAAGTGGAGTTTTAAGTCTTCCAAGGACAACAACGCTTCCGGGCTCAACCGCAATGGAACGATCGTCGTGACACTCGTCTACGGAGCGCTTGGCGATCAAAGCGTGCGGCTCGAAGGCACTGATGCTGACGGCAAGCCACTTGTGGTTATAAAATCAAAACTCAGCTATAAGCGGTAAGAGAAATTAGCGGAGTGAACACGGAATATCCAACGACGGGGTAGAAACTCGCCCTTGGATATTGGGCGTTTCTTGTTGGAGATCGGGTGTTCAATTTCAGATTTCCTAACTCGTAGTTCCAATAGCTCTGGTGATGTGGGAAAAGGGGTTGTGGCTAAAAAGGGTTGCAGCCGGGAAATCTGAATGAAGGCTATTTTGAAAAATAACAGAAATCCAACCGGATAATGAATTATTGCAAACTTTTAATATAACTTAATCCGCCACAGCGGGACTTAATACCATCTGGTATTTTTTTTACGGCCCGACAACGGAAGAAGGTAAAAGATATATTTTCAAAATTGGCAGGCCGTCAACTGATATTTCATGGGCTGGAAACAGGTTTTTTTCGCAAAAGACCGCAACTGAATCGTACCAGTTTTCACGTGTGACAAACATAACATAAGTCGGATGCCCTTCCTTAATATTTTTCTTTATGGATTCAAATGGAATCAGCATTATGTCTTTGCGAAGCCAAATATCCTTGGGAATTCCCATGCACCAGACGGCAACCGAAATGTATATGGCCGATTTAGCTTCGGCATTGGCGTTTATCCACTTGATTCCATTGCGGTAGGAGACTCCCCAGTAGTCGGTTGCTTCTGGGAATGCAAATTTACGGTTTGCCCCCTCAAGACCGCCCACCAAGGAATTGTAATATAGGTATCCATAAGGCCAATAACGGATATAAATGTTTGCAGTATTTCCGATCACAAGAAAGAAAATGGCATAGAACCAAAGCCGTGAGAGATGCGGTTTGATTCCACTCAAGTATTCAACAAGGCGGATTCCGCCATAGGCGGCGAGTAAGCATGCGCCGGGAAGGAATTCTTCGAAATGGCGAATCCCGTCAAAATTTACCATTCCAGGCAGTGAATTGCGGAAAATCGGGAACAGTGCCCATAAAACTAGCATGATTAAAATGGGCGAGGTTGCGGAGCGGATGCGTGATAATGTGAAAGCTAACCCGGCAAACAACAATGCAAGCATCGCCTCCGGCATTGTAGTGATGGATTGAATTAGAGGATCCATGTTCCAGCCCGGACTTTTTCTGTCCCCCTGGAAAAAAATATATTTGTAGTATTCAATCAACCTTAAGGGATTGGCATAAAGATAAGGCCATGAAATGATGTGAACTAATAATGCACATGATGCCATCAGGATGAAATGGCGTTGATATTTTCTCAGATCTGCAAGAATCTCCTTCCATGGTCTGTGGACAAACAACCAAGGTAGATATATGAGAGAGATTATTATTGGCAGAAAGATCGCATTAGCCTTGATAGAAAGGGATAAGCCAAAAAGTATTCCAACCGCAAGAGCCCGCTTCCAAGATGGCTTCTCAAACCAAAGGTGGAAAACAATGATGGTTAGCGAGAAAAATATTGTTTCTGGTATGTCTTTAGGATTGAAATGCATGTCTCCCCAAAATCGCGGATACGTTCCCAGAAGTAGAATTGCCAGGAGTGCAGTTACCTTGCCAAGTCGTGGACGGGCAAAGCAATACAATAACCATAAGAATACTCCGGAGATAAGCACATTAAACAGGTGGAAAGCATCTACAGGATCGAGCAACGGCACCTTATATGCAAACATCTCCATCGTCAATGCTGACAATGTGTCGGCAAAAGCAGGAAATTCATATGGTTTTGATCTGAATGGGGAAATAGAAAGATTCAATGCCCTTTTGTGAATTTCCAAGTCGGAGTTGTTGAAATCCAGATACTTTGAATCAAAAGTAGTAAGATAATTGAAGTATCTTTCACCAAAAAACATATTGCCGTAGCCTTCGTCCCAGGATAGCCCGTATTGAGGCAGGGTTATTATCCCAAGTAAAAGGAATAATGCGATGAACCCCAGTGCTGAAATATCGCATGACTTGTCTTTGCAATCTTTAAGTAGTTCCAATAAATTGACGGGAGTTCTCATTTTCATGTAATATAAAAACAGCCTACTTCCTGTCTTTTGCTGACCAGTCTGTAAGCTTGCCTTTTGCCGACCAGTCCACCAGCGTGAATTTCTGTTCCGATACCTTGCCCTTATCCTTTATGACTGTCTTGGTTTCCTTTTTGCCTGTGTATTCCAGAGACCTGTCATCTGCGAAATCCGCGCCGACATCATTGAATATCAACTCAAAAGGTTCAATTGTTCCCGTAACTTTGCCATCATCTTCGCTGGAAAAATCAACAATATTCGTGTCGGAGTTCGATGCGGGAGTCCCTGTGATTTTGACTGTGAATCTCTTATTCTTGTCCCATCTGAGCTCAACCTTTTCGACAGTCATCGTGTCCGCCTGGATCTCGTCTTTCCCGGTGACTATGAAGATTGCGTTTCCACCATTTGCAAGATCCGCGAGATCCTTTGTTGTCGCATTCTTGAGTTTGTCGCTGAACAGGTAGAACCCGAAATCAAAAGTTAAACCCGTGTTTTCGTCTATGGTGTTCAAATCAAAAGCATCTGAGAACTGAGTTGTCGCCTGAATTATAAACTTGTCAGTCGAATATTGTTCGTATGCATCGTTGATCTTCTTGACAGACTCCTTGTGCGAAGTGATGAACGAGAGCCTTGGTACTTGCCCGTTTTTACTTACTATTGCCGCCGAGAAGTCCACAGCAGGCGGGTTGGCACCTTCTATTTTGATATCCTGGGAAAACGGATCAAATGTGTACCCGGACAGTTTTGGAGTTACAGTATAATTTCCATCTGCCAGTCCGGTGAAACTGTATGCGCCGGTGGTGTCGCTGAATGTCGTTGATATGTTCGCACCTGACAGAGCAATCGCCACGCCCTTGAGCACCTTGCCTCGGATTGTCCCGCTTATGGAATATTCTCCCGTGTTCTTTGTCGCGGTGAAATCACAGCCTGTCGCATTGCCCCCACTTATGGCGACATCCCTGGTTGGGGGATCGAAAGTGTATCCTGACAGACTCGGAGTGACAGTGTATGAACCATCCAATATTCCTGAAAAGGCAAATGTTCCGTCAGTCCCACTCGTAGTTGCAGCAGATGAAGTGCCGGAGAGCATCAACGCAACTCCCCCCTGGACAGCTCCGGCGACAGCTCCGCTGATAGAATATGACCCTGTCGTCTGAGATTCGAAAAATCCTGCTGCTGCGGTATTGACTGCGGCGCTGAAATACTTTATTCTCATATATCCGCTCTCACCCCAGGTTGTCCCCCAACTGTTTCTGAGTATCCAGCATCCGCCACCGCCTTCAGTAGGATTGTCATCCCAGCCGATGAGCGCAACAGCATGGTTTGAGGTTGTATAGTAATAGGGATCGGAATCAGGTTTTGTGTTTGTATTTTCATAGACTCCGGTGCTGTATGCCTGGAAGGCACTGTCAACATAGACAGCCACGTCAACGGTGCCATAAGTGGAAATGGCAGTTTTGATTTGTTCTGTAGTGTCCGCGATCTTTGTCGGAAATACTCTTCCCCACTGATTGAATGTCTTCCTTGTAAATTTTTTAGAGGCATCAATAACCCTCTGCCCGGGAGATGTTTTGCTGATTGAATACGGGAAATCTGCTTCAATGCATACGCCTTCAAAGCCTAGTGCGCCCCCCGGTGGACCTTTGGTTGTCAGTCCGAAAAGTTCATAATAATCATAGTCGGAACCTTCGCCGTTGCCCTTTTTGTTGAAGTGTTTATTGTAGGGCGAAGAGGAGCCAAGTGTCCAGACGATATACATTTCAGCGAAATCCACGCAATTCGCATCATACAGGCTATTTTTGAAATTGTATGTCGTTTCGGCGGCGGCACAGGCGCCAAAGGCGTAGCAGGCACCGAGAGCCCCCTGGCTGCGGACTGCCCCGATGTATGAATGCCCTTTGTAGTTTCTCCAGTCGAACGATGCATCAGCCGCTTTTGAGTTTGTAACTGCTTTTAAAAGGGCGTCAGTATTAGAAATGATTTTTCTCTTGGCCATAGGAGGAGCCACGCGTTTTTTGAACATCTTGCCTTTTTCCTCAGCCGAAAGCCTATAGACCCAGGTGTCTTTGACAGTGAATGAGTAATTGTTCTTCTTTATTTTTTCACGAATCTGCTCGAGGCTGTCATCCGGTCCGAAAGCAATCTTGTCCTGCGCGAAAACCGTGCCTCCAATAGAAATAATCGCCGCAAAAGCCACTGAAAAAGCTAACCCTCTTATCGCAGTTCTGAGATTCCCGACTCGACGTTTCATTTTTATTACTCCCTTACATTAAATTATATTTTTTTATATAAAAATCGTTTGCCTTAGGGTTAGGGACTGTTATTTAACAGTCCCTTAGTTTCATCAGCTTAAAAATTCTTCTCTTGTGGCTGGATTTGCCTCAGGTAAAGCGGGAGCTGTCCAATTTGTTTGCCGTCAATGCCGAGATTTATGTTGTATTCGCCAAATTTCTCAAACTTGAGCCTTTGCAAATTGAAGACAATGTTGACGACCGATGAAAAAAGGTTTTCCGAGATCCTGACATTGAGGTTGCCATCGATCCCTGGAATTGCCTTTTTGTTGTCCTCGTCCACGAAGTCAATTCTAACCTTGTGCTCGCCTTCCTCGAAGCGGGTGAATCTTATCCTCAAAGCTATGCAGCAGTATGGATGATTCACAGGAATGGATTTCGAGTAAAGCGTGTCGAAGGAGCCCAATATGTTCAGTTTCCCCTGGGAATCGGTTGCTGCATCACACAGCAGGAAGGCCTCGATATTCATTTTTACCCTCGTTTATGTTTACATTAACCTCATTTGATAGGATAGCCTGAATAGTGAAGAAGTGCAAGGCGGTGCAGGATTTTAAATTGTTTTTCGGTTATTGGCACATATATTCTTCAAAAAAAATCTTCCAAAATATTGTGACCTTCGTGCAACATGGGGTTCTGAACTGCTCTCGTCTGGAATTGGATTGCTGATGGGTGCCTTGCAGGATTGCTGACAAATGGACTTTCATTCAATGAATTAAAAAGAAAATATTTTCTAAGTGATGAATTTATTATTATGGGAAACCACTGATGAATTTGACCGATTGCAAAATTTGCCCGCGCAACTGCGGGATCAACAGGTTTACAGCCAGAGGGTTTTGCCTTGCTGACTCTGAGATGAGGGTCAACTGCCATCAGCTCCACTATTGGGAGGAACCGGTGATAAGCGGCTCGAAAGGCAGTGGCACTATTTTTTTCTCCGGCTGCAATATGAAGTGCGTCTATTGCCAGAATTACGAGATCAGCCAAGAGTTCAAGGGAAAAAACTGCTCCAGCGACGAACTTGTGAGCATGATGCTGGAACTTCAGCAAAAGGAAGCCCACAATGTCAATCTCGTCACTCCCACGCATTTTACTCCTCAGATCAGGGAGGCGCTTGTCAAAGCGCGAAACGAAGGCCTGAACATCCCAGTCGTATGGAACAGCAATGCATACGAGAAAGTGGAAACCCTCAGGACACTCGAAGGGCTGGTTGACATCTATATGCCGGACTTCAGGTACTGGTCGCCAGAAAGCTCCACAACATATTCGGACGCACCAGATTACGCTGAATTTGCGAAATCCGCAATCCTTGAAATGTTCAGACAGGTGGGACATCTAAATGTGATCGGAAGTGTGGTGGCGAGCGGGCTTCTCATAAGAATTCTTGTCCTGCCGGGAAATCTGAATGGTGCAGACAAAATCATCCGATGGATTTGCGAGAACACCGGAGCGGAGACATATGTAAGCCTCATGGGGCAATATTATCCGACATACAGGGCAGGGGAGTTCCCTGAGTTGAACCGGTCAGTGACGCGAAAAGAATATTCCAAGCTTGAAGACCTCCTTGATGAGCTTGGCTTCTCGAACGGATTTGTCCAGAAAATCGGATCTGACTCGAAATACACTCCGGATTTTCAGAAGTAAGTTCCGAATCTTTGAAAAACATTAAATCCGAAGCTCGAAATCCGAAACAAGCTCGAAAGGAATAAAAACTTAATTTGAAAACAATGTTTGAAACATTTGAATTATTTTTAAATTTCCCCTTTTTGTTTCGGTTTTCGATATTCGGATTTCGAATTTAGCTGCAGCGTAAGTTGCTCCAGTGTCCTCGATATCCTATGAAATTCAAATCATATTTCTATCTGGAGTCCCAGCTCGATGACGCGGCCGGGCGGAATTCTGTAGAACTTGCTGGCGTCGAAAGAATTCTTCGACATGAACGAGAAGATTTTCCTCTGGATGTTGGACAGCGTATTGCCAGGATTGATGATAAGTGTCTCTCTGCCTAGGAAGAAGGTGGTCTTCATCGGATCGAAGGATATCTTGCCATGGCCGATTTTCTTCAATGCTTCCGGTATGTTAGGATCTTCGCTGAAACCGTATTTCAGGATAATGCGGTAAATTCCGTATCCCAGATCGGAGACTTCCGACCTTTTTTCATTAGGCACGAACGGGACATCTTCGTTCTTGACGGACATCAGCACCGTGGTTTCGTGGATGATCTTATTGTGCTTGAAATTGTGCAGGAGTGTCCTGGGTATTCCTGTTGAATTTCCACTGAGGAATACCGCCGTTCCATGCACCCTCAGAGGCTTGGAACTCTGGATATCCTTGATGAAAATATCGTCCGGCAGGGACTGTGATTCTATCCTCCTGCGCAAAACATCCCTGTTATGCCTCCACGTGATCATCAGCAGATAGATGACCGCCGCGATCAGCACCGGTATCCAGCCGCCGTATTTGATCTTGAGCATGCATGAAAGGAAGAATGCCAGGTTCACCAGGATGAAGAATGTGGCAACCGGAATTAGGATTCCGAGATGCACCGGCCAGATCTTCCTCGCTATGAAAAGTGCAAGTATGGTTGTTATCAGCATTGTCCCGGAAACCGCGACACCGTATGCACCGGCAAGATTGCCCGAGTTTTTGAATCCGAGAATTAGGACTGAAGTGCCGAGGAAGAGCGCAACATTGACCGCTGGAAGATAGACCTGCCCGATCTCCATTGAAGAGGTGTGAACTATGTGCAGGCGCGGGCTGAGTCCGAGCTGGATCGCCTGCCGTGTGAGCGAAAACGCGCCGGAGATGACTGCCTGTGACGCAATGATTGTCGCAACCGTCGCCAGAGCCACCAGAGGATAGAGCAAGGTGGGGGGCACAATTCTGTAGAATAGGTTTTCCGACATGTCCGGATTGTCAAGGAGGTATGCGCCCTGTCCGAAATAATTAAGGAGGAGGCATGGCAGGACTATGGTGAACCAGCCCAGCCTGATCGGACGTTTACCGAAGTGCCCCATGTCCGCATAAAGCACTTCTCCACCAGTGATGGCCAGCAATACAGTTCCCAGCACTGCGAACCCCTGATACTTATTCTCCAGGAATATGTTTAAGGCATAGACAGGGTTTATAGCTCCGATTACATATGGATTCCTTATAATTGACATTGTGCCCAAGAGTCCTATCACCAGGAACCAGAAAAGAAGGACAGGTCCGAATACTGAGCCTATTTTTGCAGTTCCCTTGCGTTGGAAAAGGAAGAGCGCGGTGAGTATGGCGAGGGATATGTATATGATGTACGGCTGGAAGAGATGGGTCGTCATATTCAGTCCCTCTACTGCGCTGAGCACTGATATTGAGGGCGTGATTATGCCGTCGCCGTAGAGAAGGGCTGCACCGAAGATGCCGAGAACCGTGAGGATTATGTTCCATCTGGGGTTATGCTGCTTGTCCCGCTGGATAAGAGCCATGAGTGCCAGGATGCCGCCTTCACCCTTGTTGTCGGCCCTCATGAGGAACATCAGGTATTTCACAGATATTATAAGAATCAGTGACCAGAAGATCAGCGAGAGTATGCCGAGTATGTTTTCGTGGGAGGCCGGGATTCCATGCGAGCCTGCGAAGCATTCCCTGAAGGCATAAAGAGGGCTTGTCCCGATATCGCCATAGACGATGCCGAGTGCTCCAAGTGCGAGAAGATACAGGTTTTTCCTGGTGTCTTCCTGCTGAATTGTGTTTTTAGTGCTATCCATTATGCCATGTGTGTGTGTGAAATGCGGGTAAGAAACCTAAAAATACATGATATCAGGCAAAAGTCAACGATGGCAGATAAGAATTTTGATTTTCAAAACCGTTAAGATTGGTGTTTTGAGGCTGGGGAATCTCCGAAGTAGGTGCCGGCTTTAGCCTGTACCTCCATGGTACACCCTGAAGGGTGTACCTGCTTGTGATGCAGCCTTGTTAGTTCTTCCCTCTATTGGTTTTCTTTTTTGGAAGTGCCGTGTCACAAAATCCATCATGCTCAATTGCAATTAGGACTATAGGATATGATTGAGCTTCACGAAGTTCTTCTTCGACATAGCGGGTTGCATAGCTGAAATTCGCAACGCGGTCAGTCAGTCGATACTCAAAATTTCGACTGAATCCAGTCAGCATATTCTCCAAATTTGGTATCAACCATCTCTCTGACAACGCCTGCACTATTCGCCTGTTTCTTGTCGAGGACTCGGACTTCTGTTGTGATAAGGATTTCTTGAAGCTCAAGAAAAATATGTGCCAGTCCGAGCCGGCATACCTTGTCCCTCGATCCACCGTAGAACTTGATCTTGCTTATCTTCATAGTTGAACAACTCCTTTAAGTTAAACTGTGGTTCCTGTGCCGCCGAAAAAGAGAATTCGCCTTGAATTCTTCTTTGTATGTGGGCTGAATCATAAAGCTCAGTTCCAATCCAGTTCCTATAATGCTTTTCTGCCGCTTGGTAGGTCGAGCCTCCGCCTCCGAATGGATCAAAAACCAAGTCTCCAGGATTTGTGGATATTAATATGGACCGTTCAGGAATAATGAGCTTTAATTCATTAACGCCAGGACGTACCTTAAATTTATGATGACGATTCGGTGATGTATCTGTCCAGAAATCGGCCAGGTTGACTCCTGCAGGGTTCATCTTGTCTCGATGTCCCCCATAATCTCTAACCTCCTTCCCACAGTGTCTGCATGTCTCTATGGGAAGCCTGAGCTTGTTAAAAACACGAGGGGTGCCTCGTGTGTAGTATAGCAATGCATAATGGGCCGGGTAGAGCTTCTTGCCTCTGGGAAATGTCCCCTTCATGGTCAATGCAATCCAATGCCGGAAATCAAGGCTTTCTCCTAATGATAGGAGCAAATTGAACGGCCAGTTCGGGAATTGCGTAAAGGAAAAATGCACCTCCAGGCTTGATAACTCTGCAACATTCCTGTATCCACTCACCGCACCACTTAAGATACTCGGCGTGAGCGAAACGGTCATTGTATCCGTTCTTGTAGTCTTTACCAATGTTGAACGGCGGATCAGCGAACACTGTATCGATAACACCAGACTTGAGGGATCTAAGTACCTCCAAGCAGTCGGCATCAAAAAGAGCACCGTGAGATGTTGTAAAATATGGCTTTAACATGTTTGCACTATATATTCTTTTCCTGGGAATGTCAAATTGGTGATCGCATCGGCCAACTGTTAATAAATATATGACAGAAAGCACAAGTGAAATCTGGTCTTTGCAATTTCAATTTAGAGCCTGCAGGCTTTTTCCGCCTCTTCCCTGTCGTCGAACGGATGTTTCACCCCTTTGATCTCCTGGTAGGTCTCATGTCCTTTTCCCGCCAGAAGGACAGTGTCACCGGGGTGCGCGTACTTGATCGCTTCGCAGATTGCCGAACGTCTGTCAGGAATATTCTTGAACTTTGCGGAAGGCGTAATCCCGGCAATTATCTCCTTTATGATTTCCTCCGGTTTTTCCGTCCGGGGATTGTCGCTCGTGACAATGCTGAAATCTGCGAGTTTCGCAGAGAGTGCGCCCATCCTGGGGCGTTTGCTGCGGTCGCGGTCGCCCCCGCATCCGAAGACACATATCAGTTTGCCTCTGGTTACGGGGCGGAGAGCCGTGAGAACTCTTCCGAGGGCATCGTCCGTGTGTGCATAGTCAACAATAATGTTTATTCCCTTGGTGTTGGGGACTTTCTCGAGTCTTCCGGGAACATTGACCCCCTTGGCGATGCTTTCGATGATCTTCACAGGTTCGAGCCCGAGCCCGCAGGCAAGAGCAAAGGCGCCTGTGACATTATAGCCGTTGTATTCTCCGAGAAGTGGAGTCGTCAAAATGTATTTCTTACCGTCGAGCGAGACTTCCACAACTGTCTCATGTTCTCCCAGAACGAGATTTTTCATTCGGCATTTTGCCTCAGGAGTTTTTCCGAATGAGAAGAGTCTCATGTTTTTTGCGCCTTCCGCAAGCATTTTCCCATAATGATCATCTGTGTTGATTGCGGCGGCCGAGCTTTCGTCGGTATGATTGTCGAACAGTATTTTTTTCGCGCTGAAATATGACTCCATATCCTTATGATAATCAAGGTGATCCCCTGTGAGGTTCGTGAAGAGGACTCCTGCGAATTTCGCAGATCCTGTCCGGTTCTGATCGAGTGCATGGCTCGAGACTTCCATCGCGGCGTGAGTGCATCCGGAATCGGCCATTTCCCTGAACGTCTCTTGGAGCTCGTATGCCTCCGGGGTGGTACGTTCCGACATGATGGTCTTTTTTCCGGTTCTGCGGCACACGGTCGAGATCAGCCCGGTTTTCAGCGAGGAGTCGGAAAGTATCGAGTGGAGTAGGTATGCGTTGGTTGTTTTTCCGTTTGTCCCCGTTATTCCGGCAAGTTTCAAGTTTCGCGCCGGATAATCGAAGAATGTTTCGCAAATCGCAGCGTATGCAGGATAAGATTTTTTCACCCTGATGAAAATTGCGCGTGGAGCGCTTGTGTCAATATCTTTTTCATGGACAATTACTGCCGCGCCAGCGGCGAGCGCTCTTCCTACGAATTCGTGTCCGTCGGAAGACGCGCCTTTCACCGCTACGAAGATGTCATCTTTTCCAATTTTTCTGGAATCGTTTGTCACATTTCCGACGGCAAAATCTCTGCCGTCAGTTTTTCCCAGGACCAAGCTGCCAAGATGGGCGACATATTCGGATAAGTGTTTGTGTTTCATTTTTCTTCCAATATTGTGATTGCGCTTTAATATAAGTCAGAATTTGGAATTTTATAGCCACGAAAAAGCACATAAAACACAAAAAAAGAATTCAACTTTGTGACTCTTGTGACTTATTGTGGCAAAATCGTGATTTGATTCGTGGGAATAAGTCTTTTCAACTAAACATTATTCCGGATATGGGAAATAGGTATTTTTGAGCTACCTTAGTTGAGCCGATTGCAAAAGTCGAATTTTAAAGGAGCGCGGGTTTTCTTACCCGCGAAAATTGAACTCAACCGGCGGACTAGAAAGTCCACCCTCCGTTAGTTTTTCATCGGCTCGAGGTAATTTTGCAATTACCTCAGTAAAAACAGGTTGAGGAAACCTTTTTTAAACATTTTTTACTAATTTCCGAAAAACGTTCTAATAAAACCAGAAGTGATTCGTCATACAGGATAGGAACGATAAAAGCTGGATGGCGAGAAAGGCTGAAATTGGAAAACGAAACAGTTACAGATTTGAAAGGGGTGGTCGAGCAGTTTCAGGCTCCACTCATACGATATGCGGCCAGAATGCTGCGAGACCCGGAGACGGCCAAGGATGTCGTCCAGGAGTCGTTCATAAAGTATTTGCGAGTTTCGCAGAAGAAGGAAAGCGGAGAAATCGAAAATGTTCAGGCGTGGCTCTACAGAATCACAAGGAATGGATGCCTCGACAGGATCAAGTCAGGCAGGGCCGCGTATGAAGTCAGGATGTCGGAGGAATTTGAACACGGCGATCCCGCCCCGGGGCCGGATCACCAGCTTGAAAGGGATGAGATCATGAAGATCGTGAGGAAAAAGATAAGCCAGCTTCCTGACAAGGAGCGAGAGATTGTAGTACTGAAGATGGAACATGGCAAGAGTTACAAGGATATTGCCGAAATAATGGAGCTGAGTGTCACGAATGTTGGCTTTATCCTTCACACAGCGATGAAGAAGCTGTCGGCAGAACTTAAAGGCTTGAATGTTTAACGGAACCCCCGTTTTAAAAAAGAGGATACTAAAATGAAATGCGAAGATTACAGTAAAATGATGACGGACCTCCTCGCGGGCGAGTTGTCAGACAATGATAAGACAGAGCTTGACTCCCATCTTGCCGGATGCGACTCTTGCACCAAGGAATTCGAGGATCTCCAGAAGACCTGGAACCTCGTCGCGATGAGCCTTAAGAAGGAAGATCTCAATACCGACAATTTAGATGTCGGGGAAATAGAGAAAGAAGCGGCGAAGGAAAAGCCCGGAATGCAGGTTCAGGATACGCCAGCCCGCGGAAAGGCGAAGCCGGGAATTATCTTCTTCGACTTCAGAATGATGCTTAAAGTTGCGGCACTGGTGTTTTTCTGCGTGGCCGTGACAAGCCTTTTCATTCTTCCGGCACTGAAGAATACCAATAAGGAATCTCAGGTGATGGTGGATTGCCTTGGCGGCGATGCGTCTGAACCCATAAGACTGGCGATTGCTCCTTCCGGCAAAATGAAATCCTATGAGCCCAAAATGCTTGAAAAAAAATCTAAAGTGGAAAAATTACAACGTTCATCTGATCGCCCTTCTTCAACAGCGGCAACAGATGAAGATACCACCTTGTCTATGGATGAAAGTGCCCCAAGCTTCGCTCCTCCAGCGGAAGCGAAGCAGAATAATAAAACCGAGTATGGAAACGCCTTGTCCGTGGATGGCCATGCCAGTGGTTATGGAGCTGGATGGAATAAGAATAGTAAGAAAGCTGAATCTTCGGCGGCTGCGACAGCACTTCTTTCTCGTCCGCCCAATGCGTATCCTCCCGCGAATTCGCCAGCAAAGAGCGATTCTTTAAGAGCCAGAGACATATCCAACAATGAGGCTCGCGAGAAAGCAAAGGATTACAATGAAAAAGCTGCGCCTTCCAATGCGCCTGCAATCCAACCCGCAGCAGTCAGGGTTGCCGATATTGCTCTCCCTGAGGTTAAAATGGATCCCAAGACTATACACACTTCCTTTCAGCCTAAATTTAAACCGGTTAGTAAAGAATCCCTGAAAAAATCAGTAGGGGGATTCGGTCAAGCCGGATCGGACAAATCATCCGTCGCTGGCAAGGAACAAGGGGAATTCAAGAAGGAATCGGTGAAGAGAAAAAGTCTTGAAAATGAGCAAACGGAGAGAGAAGAAGCGCCAGCTGAAGCTCCTGCCGAGGATTCGGCGGCTGATGTTGTTGAAATGCCAGAGATAAAACCTTCTGAATCACACCTGGTCCTGCCGGGTCTAACTGCTGGCAGAAAGGCTGTTGATGGAAAGACTGAGGCCAAGTCCAAGGAAGCAACAGGAAAATTACGTCAGGTCGCAAATGAAGATGCAGCCATGGAACAGGAAGAAATGGCAGATTCGGATTCGGAATCTCAGATTGCTCAGAAAGATGAAGGAAAAGCTGTCGGTTATGGCTATGGTCTAGGTGGAGAGAAAAAACCACAGAGCTCCCCGGTGGAGTTGATAACAAAAACTTACGAGGTCAACTTGAAGCTATGGGATATGACCGATGAGAAGACCGCGAGGGAGTTCCTGAAATCCAGAAATGCGAAATTCGCAGGAATCTCGGAGATAAAGATAGACCTCATGAATGGAAAGATCACGCTGAAGGTGCCTCAATCCCTCATGGAAGAGACTGACAGGCTTTTCGAGGAACTTCGCAGAGCCGATGAAAAGATGAAGGAGAACAAGGACGGCCTTCCCTTCATAGATACCAAGCAGAAACCTTTCTCGACATTCTCGATTGATGTTGACACTGCTTCCTACACGATGGCCGCCAAGCTTATCCGCCAGGGAAACAAGCCTGATCCCGACTCGATTCGCCCGGAGGAATTCATAAACTACTTCGACTACCACTACAGCCCCCCGAAGGAGGCGGTTTTCGGAATATCACTCGAGGCGTCGCCGTCACCGTTCCGTCCGGAAAATTGTCTTTTCAGGATAGGCGTCAAGGCGAAGGTGGCGGGAGCGGAGAGCGGGAAAGGTTCAGCTCTTACCTTTGTGATAGATGCAAGTGGTTCCATGGCACGTGACAACAGGCTCGAACTTATCAAGAAAAAACTTCCCAGGCTCTTCGAACAACTTGGCGAGAACGACAGGATCACCGTCATAGTCAGCAGGGAAACCCCGCAAATCATTGTGAACAACATCCGTGCGGCGGACAGCAAAACCGTAGAGATGCTAATTGACGATCTGCGCCCGGCCGGGGTTGCAAATCTCGAAACCGGAATCGTGGCCGCATATGACAGCGCCTTCCGCACCTATGTTCCTGGCGCCTACAACAGGGTAGTGATAATAACCGACGGAATTTCGAACATCGGCTCCAGCTCCCCCGAGGTTGTGCTTGGCAAGGCTGATTTCGCAAGGAGAAGAGGAATAACCAACACAGTTTTGGCGGTGGGAGGAGACGGGGACGACAGATTCCTCGAAGCGATCGCCGACAAGGGTGACGGAAATTATGTCTTCATCTCTGACGAGGTCGAGGCCGAACGGATTTTCACAAATGAGTTTGCCGCAATCTTCCATGAAATTGCAAGAGATGTAAAAATACAGGTCGAGTTCAGGGCGGAAACTGTTGCGAAATACCGCCAGATCGGATATCAGAACAGGCAGTTGAGCAAGGCAGACTTCAGGAACGACAGCGTAGATGCCGGAGAGGTTGGCTCCGGCCAGTCGGTCACGGCACTCTATGAAATGATCCTTGACAGGAAGAGGATTCTTGCATCTGCGAAAATCGCAGGAAGCGCGCCGGAGATTCTCGCAGTCGTAAGGATCAGATATCGCAGCGTTGAAACGATGGAGATAGAGGAAAGGGAGTTTTTCCTGGACACGGAAATGGTCTGTGCCAGTTTCGAGAAGACCAACGACGGATTCAAGCTCGCGGCTTCGGTTGCGGAATTCGCGGAATATCTTGAGTTTCCCGATGTTCCGAACATAGCGGGGCCGCAGACGATAAGAAATATTGTTTCACCTCTCATAAGTTCAGGGCTATACAGCGGCGACAGCAAGGCGAGAGAGTTCTACTCGCTATCCACAATGGTAAATTGAAAATGAATTTAGGTAGGCCAAGTCTCGATGAGACTTGGCATTGCTGGTTTCATCGAAGCCAGCACTACTTTAATCGTATAGGAAATTGTATTTTTCGAAGGAATGCCGTATGGCTTGAAACTTGTAGCCACGGCCATGTTGGCCGTGAAGTCGCCTCCAACATGGAGGCGGCTACATTAGTCTCCGCCGAGGCGGATTAAGTTCATCGTATAGGAAATTGTATTTTGACAGGATGGTCGAATGATTGGGAATTTGTAGCCACGGCCATGTTGGCCGTGAAGTCGCCT
>CAIQLG010000324.1 GCA_903872565.1 uncultured Lentisphaerota bacterium
ATAAACCCCGACAGTCAATCATGTGCTTATGCGGAAGACGCCGATGCGGCGCCCCAGGTATTCGATTCGTGACTTTGTTCAACTGGCGGTGCCCGTTGGAACTATTGTCAACAGTGTGAAAACCCTCGGACCGGGAATGATTTGGCCGGGACGGAAAGACTTCGTCTTGTTCAGTTGCATATGTACCGCGCTGTTCAGACGCGAAACATTGTTTCGGGGAATGGAATGCATCCTGCAATTTACACGCAGCCCCAGAAGGAGTCTGGGGCTGAGGAAAACCCTGTCGTTCATACATGTGTCTGAACGTAGACACCGTAACAGCGCCCTATGGAACTCCTTGCGGAATTCCAGTCATACCAGGATGCAAATCGGAAATGGGACCGGCCCTCCCGCCTTGAACCGAAGCGTACGGCAAGAGCCCGGAGCTGCTCGATCTTGAGCAGCTCCGGGCGGTGCGGGGAGCTCGGGGAAACCTGGAAACACTCGAACACGTGTTTCCGGACATAGGCGTAGCACCTTGTCCATTCCCTCGTCGTAATTCTGTTTTCTCCCCGGCAAAGGGGGTACTGGTGAGATCCGATCCGGGAACGAAATACCGGGAGCGCCGGTCCCAGAAAATACTGACTATGCGGCCAACCTGTTCCGCATCTCAAGCAGCCGATCTATCTCGGCAATATCAGCCCTGTAGCGTGAAGCAAGATCAGGCCTTACGTCGGAGAAATACGCGAGCATGCCCTTGATCCGCATGAATTCCTGCACATCAAATTCTCCGCCGTTCACAATTGCCATCTTGAGATTGTGGACTGCGGCTCTCGTGTTCTTCCTGAGAGTCCGCGGAATGTTGACCTTCGAGTTTACGACAAGCCCTGTGACCGTCTGCCTCCTGCCTGATCTCATTATGCGGGTCTTTTTGTCGTTCAATGTGTAGCCGGATTTTCTGACCACATAGTCCAGCGCCGGCAATATGTGATTCAGTTTAGGATTGTCGGAACTGAAACACAGGTCATCGGCATAGCGAGTATAGGCGGCATCGTACTTCTCGGCGAGGCCTGCAATGCGATAGTCCATGTGCTTGCCGACAAGGTTTGCCATTAGAGGACTAGTCGGGGCACCCTGCGGCAAAGTCCCATTCAGCGTGCATATCTCGACTATCTCGTCGGCGACATCCTTCGAGATTCCTTCGCGCATGAGGATTCTCTTTATCACCGGGCTTTTTGTTGTGCCGAAGAAATCCTTCAAATCCGCCTTCAGGATGACACGTTTGTTCGTGTGTACGGCGGCGTTGGTGGCTGTCGAGCGGCCTCTGACGAAGCCGTGGGCGTATTTCCCGGCCGATATGCCTCTTGCGAGGAGCCAGCGCAATACGCCCTTCTGCCTGAGCTTCAACTCGGGACAGGGCTCATGAATCACACGTAGTGTGCCGTCGGACTTGGGGATTCTGTGAACAATATAACTGCTGATGTCCATGATCGCGGTTCCTTTCTTGCCGCGGCGTAGCTTCTTTTGCGTAGCCGGGCGGGGTTGCTTGTTTAGGTGGGAGAAAACGGGTGGAGGTGCTCAAGTCCAAGGCTAAAAGCACTCTCTGTATATTATACCACCGAAAGGGATGGAATTTAAGCTGGGGGAGCGAAGCTGCCGGCGGGCTGACCAGATGAATAGGGATATGCCGGATGAAGCCGGAACTTCCGGGCAGAACTGCCCTGATGTTGGACGGACTGGACGGAACATTCACACATCGCTTTCATCTGGAAAATTCCGGTCTGAAATTCTTCCCCGTGTAATCCAATTTTATCCGTCCATCCGTCCAAAATTGCTGTAACAGGCTTATAATAAAGGGAATAACTCTGGACGGAACGCCAAATAGTCCGTCCAAACTCCGTCCAAAAGCGTCCAGAAAGGCGATATTCTGTGGAAATAGGCGGCCAAGTGTCAGGTTCCTGTGGATTAAGGGGTGGTGGGCGGAACCTGTTCCGACTTCCTGGGATATGTTGTCGGTAGGTCAACTTCTAGGCAATGTTGCCCAGAAGTTCAATAAAGGCGGGTGAAGTAGACTTCTGCATCAAAAGAGGCAAAAGTTGCAAGTTGCCAGTATAGACGGTTGTCAGGATTTCCTGACGATTGGGAACGGAGTCAGGCGCTCAAGTTTTCTGGCGACCTGCGATCCATTCGGAAATAACAGCGGGCGGCCTTGAAATTTAATGAGCCACGTGTATTTTTAAAATATGTTATATCAGGGTATGGAATTATTTCAATGGACATCATAAACAGCAACACGTTTCTGGCTATAATACTCGGCGTTGGATTGAGTGCCGCCTGCGGGTTCAGAATCTTCGTGCCGCTCCTGGCCATCAGCATAGCAGCCAAATGCGGACACGTCAATCTCGCCTCGGGATTTGCATGGATGTCGTCGTGGACCGCCATAATAGCATTCTCCACCGCCACAATCTTTGAAATACTCGCCTTCTACATTCCCTGGTTCGACAATATAATGGATGCCATCGCCACACCTGCAGCAATAGTAGCCGGCACAGTACTGACTTCTTCTCTCATAACAGACATCTCGCCGTTCCTGAAGTGGACTCTAGCAGTGATCGCAGGCGGCGGGACGGCAGGGATAATTCAGAGCGGAACAGTTGCCGCAAGAGGTGCGTCAACTGTTCTCACAGGAGGATTAGGAAATTTCATCGTCTCTACTATTGAACTGATAGGCTCCCTCATCACGACGGCCCTGGCGATCTTCCTGCCGGTGATCTGCATCTTCATCATTTTCATCTTCATCTTTCTTGCCTTGGCAACGATCATCAGAGGAAATATGAAAAAGCGACAAAAGATTGCTTTGTAGGAAACTGCCGGACGAATGGAGCTGTTTGCTGTTCGACTTCTGCGCAGCCTTCGGGATGTCCATGGAGAAGGCATAAGTTTATATTTCAGAAATAGAAGCCAAGATGGAACTCGAGAATCTGAAGTGATTATTTTCCCTGCACTTCAGCATCCTATTCTTCAATCCCGTACTTCAAGGATTGAGTTGTCCCGGCTTCTCCGGAGATGTCGTTGGCGGACTAGTCGAAGTTCTCCTGGTCCTCCGCCTCGTTGCGGCCTTTCCTGTCGTAGCCGATTATCTCGATGTCCGGATAGAACCAGGGAAACATGTCCCTGCGCAGCTTGGCCATCCATGACTTGCTCTCCGACTTCCGCCTGAGGTTGTAGAAGACCACGCCTTCGGCGAAGACCTTCTGCTTCTCCGCTCCAATCTTCGTTTTCTTTATGACAAACCTGGAAAGCAGATGATCCTTGAACCAGAGGCTCCAGTTGTCCAGATTCCTCCCGTGCTCGTCGAAAGACCTGTATCTCAGATCCTTGATGGCCTTGTCGAACGGATACCAGAGATGATGGTCGAGCATGTAGGGATTACCCTGGAGTTTAGGTCCGATAAGTTCTCCCGCCTGCTCGCCGTCCTCCCTGACAAGATCCCTGACCGCCGAATTGATAACTCCTTCGATCAGGAATGTTTTCCCCTTTATGATCTGAAGAGGGTCTATCACATTCTTCCTGTTCTGCAGCGCGACCAGGCGGCCGTGTTCGGTCCTGATCTTTATGTTTGTCCCATTGAGTTTCTCGACGGCGAATGTTTCCGGATCCTCGAAGACCCATTCGTAGCCTGGATTTATCCTATCCACGGCCAGGTACACCTCTGGCAGCCTCAGCCCGTATTTCGATCCGTGCGCCTTGAACTGTACGGAATCCACACTGAATGTCTGCCTGATGAACGGACAGCATATTTTGGGAAAGTCTGTAAGAACCTCGGACATGGCGGACCTCGCAAGTATATATGAATTTGATTTTAACACTGGTGGAAATATAGCCGGAGCATGGGGACAAATCAAGTCGGCTGGACATGTCCCGACATCTCGGGATAAGTTTGAGAGGAAAGCAACATTTGGGCAATTTTGTCCAGATGTTCATGGGTGGGACTTTGGACTTCTGCATCAAAAGATGCAGAAGTTGCCGGATGGCAATCCTCAGGAAATCCTGACAATCGAACCTCTACCAGTGAACCCGGGTTCACTTCCATGACACGATCAAGCCGTGAGTTTTCCAGCTTTCCAGACGCTCCGGACGGCCATTTTACAGTTACGCGGGTATGCGGGAGATATTTTGTTTGATGGCTTTGGCCGGGGGATTGCCGGAAATAAAGAAAATCTGTATTATGCGCATGCGAGGGTCGGATGAGAGCGTCCGGAGCGTCCGAGGCACATTCAATTATTACGCAATGTCTCCTTTAGATAGAGTTGGATGCGCTTGTTATTTCTCAAATATTGCCTGCATGTTGAATGAACTTGAGATTCATCAAACAATCCATCATTATCCATTC
>CAIQLG010000325.1 GCA_903872565.1 uncultured Lentisphaerota bacterium
AAAAAATAATTTAAACACGTGATTATGTGCATGAAGTTACATCGGAATGTTTTTTTTCTGGAAAATGGATGGAGAAATGTAGGCGGTGTGATGAAAAGTTTTTTTTGTAATCACAAAAAAATACTTTTCGAGCACCGTCTAGTTAACTAAAAACAGTGACATTTCCCATTAATGCTCCTTTAGAATACACACAAATATATGCGGAGTCAAGTGTCATATGTCATTTTTTTTTGGGGAATAAAAATTGAAATACTAAAAAAATAAAAATAATGCTATACTTTAATTTTTATATGAAAGGGAAAATAACAAATCTGTTTGTTTTTGCATTCCTGATTTTTCTCCTGTCTGGATCTCATGCTGGCGCGGATTCGCGGACAGGCGGAAAAGAAGAGATTCTGCCGCCTTCGTTCCGGTTGCCTGAACTCCCAGATGTGAGAAGAATATCAAGCAACCAGCAGAAAAGAAACGAGGAACCACATTTCGACGCGGACGGGAAAGCCCGACTTGAAGTGGACCTCTATACGCATCCGGTGGTTCCGAACAATCTTCTCAGAATTTCCCTGGGCAGAGACCTGTCCTTCTTCCCCTCCGAGCAGTACCGCATATATTTCCCCGGGCACCAGATGGGAATCAGGGATAACATTCTAGTCCGCATAGGAGATACGAAACTTCTGTTCAAGTATATGACAGACAAGGAGCATAATATCTATCTTCAGTCCTGGAACTTGCCCCATTTTTTCATCAGGCGCGACGGGGAGAGATTATCCGTGATGAACTTGCGGGAAAGGCTGGAATATCTCTTTTCGAGCATTGACAGCGGCTACACCTGGAACATCGACGAGATACGGGACATTGATTTCAAAGGAAGAAATATCCGATGCGAATACAATGAAAATGACCTGATGAAATCAATAATTCTGCCGGACAACTCGAAATACACCATTGAATACAACAACGCGGGGAATGTTGCGAAGGTGGTCAATCCCGATGGAATCCTTACCGAGATCGGCTGGGACGACAAGAGCCAGCCAAGGGAGATAAAAAGCTGGATGCTGTCCGAACACCCTTTTTACAGAATTGAAAAAACAAAAACGGGGAAAAAAAGCAAGAATCCTGGCATACTTGTCAGTCACTTTTTTACGGAATGCGGTACAGATGGTAAGCTGATGAGTCTTGTGACCTCGAATGGGGAAAAATATTCTATTGAATACAGGTCCGACAAGAACGAGGGTGAAAAGACTTCATATTTCTGCGGAGTGATGAGTTACCCCGACGGGAGCCGGAAGTTCCGAACTGTGATATGGAAACCCAAAGACAAGGATGACGAAAAAAGCGGGAAAACGCTGGAAATATGTGATGGCACAGTTGAGAATGGGGGAAAAGGCGGAGAAGTGTTAAAAGTCGTGGAGAGACGTTTATATGAGAAAAAGGGTAACAACTACACAGAAACTGAGATTGAGACTTCCGGAGCGAGGAGTTCTGTAGCGTATAATCCCGACGGCATGGCATCGGGATATACAAACGCAAGAGGGGATACAACCGCATATGCATACAACGGCAAAAGGCAGAGGACGAAGATCGCATATCCGGACGGAGCCGAGGAAAACTTCACATACAATGATAAATTCCAATTGATGAGTAAAGCCGACAGTTCCGGACAGACAATGAGATATGCCTATGACAGTCTTAGCCGTCTGTGCGAGATTCGAGGATTTGAAGGTGTCACGAAATATCAGTATCTTCCAGAAACAGGAATGCCCGCCGAAACAATTCTTCCTAATGGATCAGTTCACAAGTTCGGATGGGACAGCCTGTGCAGAATGACATCCCATCTTCTTCCTGATAGTACGACTGTAGAATACAAATATGCGGCAGGATCTGGAATCGTCACAGAAATGAACGCCAAATCATCAGACGGCAAAACGGAGACAAAAAAATACTTTTATTCTCCAGAGGGGCTTCTTGAAGGCATCCAATATCCAGGAGGGGAAATGGAAAAGTTCCACTACAAGGGATGTGACCTGGTGAAATATGAGAACAGGAACGGGATAAGCACCGAATACGCATATGATTCCTCCCACAGGAAGGTGTCGGAAAACACATCCGATGGGAAAAAGACCATTTTCAAGTATGACGTACAGGGCAATCTCCTCTCCATCCAGGATTCGGGAAGAACTTTCAAAAGTGAATTTGACGCCTACGGCAGAATAATCAAGAGGACAAGTCCAGATAAAAGCTGGGTGGCATACAGTTATGACGAGACGGGGCGCAGAGTCATAAAGGAGAGATACTCCGACAGGACTGAAAGCCTTTTCAAATATGACAGCCGGGACAGGCTCGTTTCAACACTCGGGGATCACTCCGATGGCATCTCGTACAAGTTCAATGTCGCGGGACAGCTTGTCTCCACGACGGTTACTGGCGGTGGCGCCCCCGAAGGGAAGGCAAAGACCACATCATATTTCTATGACGAGCTCGGGCGCAAGGTCAAAACTGTTTTTCCAGACGGCTCCGAAGAAAAAATCGTCTATTCCGGAAATGACGAGGCAAGAATCCGCAATAGGCAGGTCACCTATACAAAATATGATGTTATGGGAAGAATATCCGTCGTGAGCGAATATCCGATGGAGTTGTTCGAGAAGGCGGCGACAAAGGAGGAAAAGCGCAAAGTATTTGAAAATAACATCGTAAGGGAATACGTCTATAATCTTTTCGGGGATCTTGTTGAGATAAAAGACAGAAAAAGACCTGTGACGGCAATGTCGGATTAGAAGCCAGTCCACGAATTACACTGATTTTCACGAATTGTTTCGTGTGATTCGCGTGTTTAGCGGGCAAAAATTGGTTCAGAATTGACAAGAATTTAGAAAATAGAAAAAAGTGGAACATATTGTGAAGATTTGCATTTCAATCCTGTTGTTTTCGGCACTGCTGTTTTCAAGCGCCTTCCAGGTTTTTGCAGAATCCTCATTTGACAAGGAGATGAAAAAAAACTGCGATCTTCTCGATGAGGGCAAAGCCAGACAGGCGATAGGCAGGCTACTCAAACTCTCCGAATCCAGGGAACTTGACGAGAAGATGCGTGGAATGGTATCTCTTTTGCTGGCAAAAGCATACCGTTTGGATGGACAGATTGACAAGGCTCTTGAAACGCTTGCAAGCATAAAGACTGGCAGACCTGAGGACTACTACATCGAACTCGGAGAAGCGGATCTTCTGAAAAAAAAGTATGCGGAAGCCATATCGGCATCAGATAATTATGGAAGGGAGACCAATCTCTCCAATCTGCTTTATGTCCTGGCCATGTGGGTGAAGGCGAGAGCGAGGTTTGAAACTGACGACTACCTTGACTGCATGAAGTGCTGCAGGAACATAATTGAATTCAATTTGAAAAGGCAGTCCGAAGGCAATCTGAGCGAGCTTGAATTAAAAAACCAGAAGGAGCTTGAGGAGCTTAAGAAAAAAGCCGACGAACTATATGAGAAGGCGAGGAATCTGTATGATCTGAAGGTCTATGGAGAGGATTATGCCTGGTACCGCCTCGGACGTGCGGCTGAATTTGCGAAAAAGTACGACAAGGCCATAACGTGCTACGGAAAGATAAAGGGCGGAGTCCTGAAAGATGCCGGAACATGTTATACGGGCCACTGTCTTGCCGAACTCGGGGAAGTAAAGGAAGCCTTGAAAACCTATGCTGATTTTTACAAGAGCGAACCTTATGGCCTGTATCGGGAGGAGGCTCTTTATCATGCGGCTCTTCTGGCGTATCGGGCGGGAAATGGGGAAAAAAGTCTTGCGGAGGCCTTTGACTTTTCCGAGAAGCTCCTGGACTGCCTGAAGGTCATAGGCGGAACACAGCGGAAAATCGAGCTGGCGGGAATAACCGATGCTTTGAGGCGTGATGTGATAGACACTGCGCCGCAGATATTCCTTAGGCCGGACGACTGCGGAAACCTGATAAGGACGCAGATGCTTCCTGAAACGATAAACAACCGCATTACAGCGCCATGGTATCTGCCCTATATCACGGCAAAAGCCAGATTGCTGCACGGCTTTCTTCTTGGCGAAAAAGGAGACATGCTCCAGGCCGCGGAGTTCTACAGGCAGGGGACAAGTCCAGGAAAAATAAAGGTACTGTCCTCGCCGGACACGCTTCCCTCCCTTCTTGCAGGACTTGTTGATGGATTTTATCTCCTGCCCGGAGAATGCAGGAATAAAATTCCTAAAAAATATTACAACCATATGTCACTCGCATGTTTCCTTTTTGTTTCCGAGGAGAGGGATGCCGCCTTAGACATCTTCCAGAACATACTGGATGAAGACGGCGTCAAGACAGGTTCATATGTGGCAAGGGCTGCCAGACTGGGCATTGCCTACTGTCTGTTTTCCGACAAGGAGACTGAACAGGCGGAGAAGATGCTGTCCAAATTTTCAAGCGACTCAAAAAAAATAAAATATGAGATTGACAGGCAGGCATTGTATCTGCACGCCTGTATACTTGCCGGAAATCCTTCCAAAAAAGAAAAGGCATTCGGCATTTTTGAATCGCTTGCCAAAAAGGAAAAGGGCGATAAAAGCGATATCCCCGCAAGATCTCTGCTCGCATTGGCGATGGCCGCAATCAATCTCGGAGACCAGAAGAAGGCGGAAGAGGCCGCCGATCTCCTCCAAAAGGAATATTCTGACACACCTTATGCGGAAGCCGCAAAAACGCTGAAGACCGCGCTGGGCAAATCACGGGATGACGCCCGTATGAAAAATCTTATTCCAGTCATCGAAACAAAGACAGGAAAAGTGATTCTGCACAGAAGGACAATGGTTGTGCCCTCGCTGACCAGCATCGAACCTGACACTTCGGAACTAAGAGCGGGCGACCTGATAATATACAGGATAAAATGCGTGGCGAGAGATCCGTGCGTCATTGTCAAAGGGGTCAAGCACGAACTTGGGGAAAATGAGCCGCAGATACCGCAGGTGAACGGCAATGAAATAATATTCCTTCGCGCACCGGTTCTTTATATAAAGAATCTGCGCTATGATTTTTTAAACGGGCCACTGGCAGCAACCGATAAGAGGTCAGTTCACACTGGCGAACAGAAGTAAGAATTCAGAACTTGCGCGTTTTATCTAAAAACACTGAATAAAATTCAAGAAATTAAGTCATCTTATTCTTTATCAGCCTTGATTTTATATAAATTGCAATATTGAGTCTCATGGCGGCTACCTGAAGGAGCGACTTTATTGAGGACTTGATTGCTCGCTATATTTTTTAATGCTATCTTGTATCCTATTAATGTTTTTCAATGCAGATTCAGCAATATGTCCTAATTTTTTGTTTGTATCGCTTTTTACTCTCTCAAAAAAAGATTTATTCTTTGAACTGTTTTTTATGTCGTCATAGATCCTATAATACAGTTGTTTAATTGAAAATAGTTTAATTTCTAAATCGTCATTTTTCTCATAACCATTTATTAATTCTTCATCCGGGCTAATTTCATTTTTGGGAAAGTTTTTATTTATCTTATCCATCCACGCTTTCCATTTTATGTAATCGTTTCCATAATTAACTCCAGAAAAGATTGCCAATTTTTTCTCTGAAAAATCTACTACATTACTGTCATTATCTTTAATACATTCGACCATCAAGGGTAAAATGCTTTGCTTTCTCCCCTTTTTGTTATTAAGAGCATTTAATGCAAAAAGCCTGACCAAAGGATTCTTGTTATTAACATTTTCTATCAGCATTTTTTCATCGCTATCCGCAAGATCAGGCAGTGATTCTTTTACAATACTATACCACTCTTTCAATCCAGATGGATTCTTATCATAATCTATCACCGTAAAGTTTATGACTGATCTCTTCCCAAGTACAGATCTTAATTCATCATCATTCAACTTCATCAATTCATCGAAAGACCATTTTGCCACTAATCCAGATTCCATCCCCTTACCAAACAAATATTCATAAGCCCATTCTTTTTTCCCTTCTTTCAAAACAAGTTCATATACCGAGTGATAATAATCACGATTCTCTATTTTATATAAATATTTATATACCCTATTCTTTGAAGCATCATCTTTTAATCCCCCCATATATTTTCTTGCTATATTCAGCCTATCTTTATCATCAACAGACTTACAATATTCAGGAACAAAATTAACAATATTTAATTCATCATCGCCTGATAAAATATAATTACTATTTAAAATTAGTAGAGATAAAATCATAGCTAAACAGAGATTCTTCATTCTCATAGTTACAAGCCCCTTTTTATTGTATGTTGAAGTTGGAAAGTTCTATTGTAAAAGTAAGATTTCCCCTTACTATTTAATCTGCCAATGATGCTTGCGTACATAAATGCATGCCTGTTGTTTTTACAGTTCCATCAAAAGAATCACATTTAAATTCTGCGTTTCCAAGCCCATGTCCGACAATGGGACCATTTTGGGTATAATCGTCAGCATAATTAAATCCGTTGGCTGTTGTGCACATATGATGTCCTACTGTCGCATTTACTGTTTGATATAAAGACCCTGAATACCAAACCTCAATTTCAGCTCCAACACCGTTAGCAAGAGAAATTTCGGGATTTGTTGTAATTCCGAATTTATATGTGTGGGTAAAAGTTAAGTCTGTTCCATAAGGAATACCAAGAACACTGAATGCGAATGATTTATAGTCATATGTCTGAAGTGCATAGCTATATTCATTGTATGCGTCAGGTTTATAATAATCGGGCGGTCCTTTTTTATTTGCTTCACCATTTGAAGATTTCCATGCCCAGTCTTCAGATATAACTAAATTCCCGGAATCGTCGTCGTCGGTAATAAATTCAAAAACGGGGTAACTATCGGTTTCTTCTTCACAAGATAAAAGATCGTCATGGATAATTTTCAACTTATAAAAGCCGGGATAATATCCCGTGGCAGTAATAGTTTCTCCATCTGTTATTCCGCTTGCTTTGTCAAGAAGTACTACTGCGCCTTCTTCTGTTATTACCTCAATATGCGCTGTAGTTCCACTGGGAAGCACTTTGGCGATCCATTCCGCTTTAGTATATTCCTCCTGAGCGTTCAGACAAATCTTTGGACTGATGTTAGTAGTTGAACTGGCTGTCAACCCCACTTCAACCACCGTGAAATTGACTGTGTATGTATCGAAGTCAAGTGTCCCACATTTTTCACAATTACCTGTTGAACCATCCGGAGGCTTGGTCGAGAAAACAACCGAACTGCTTTTCAGATTGAAAGAAGGCTCTGAGGCTGTGAATTCAGCTGTTTCTCCGGGACCGTGAGAGGAATTGGCTCCGCAGTCATTTGCTATCCATCCTAATTTCGGCCAAACTACTCCACTATGAGAAACTTCCGTTGTCGGGGGTTCTCGCGTGGCACCGCATATTGGGCAGGGTTTGTATCTGGTGATTTCTTTGCCAACAGCGTCTTTCTCGGATAGTGCAAGGCTGTAAATTATTTTTGAGCCCACACAGTATATTTCACCTCCAGATGGAGCCGTTCTTTTCCCAGGCTTACAATTTATACGGTCAGGCGGATCAATGGGGTCGAAAGTACAGGTATGCGTAATGCATTCCTCTGTGGATGTGCTAGGCTCTTTGCATTTATCGTCCGTGCCGGTGACGATGGTGGTGGAGCCCTCCGCGCCCCCGGAGACACCTGAATCCTCCCCGTGAAGCTGGCGGACCGACAGGAAGACAATTGACGTGGAAAACACAACAAAAAACAAAAACAGCAGACCGGACGACCTTTTAAGCCGAGACAACATATTCCCTCCCAAAAAATTTGAATTTTAAAAACTACGAAGTAAAGTATTCACAAATATAAATTGTTTCAAGCACAACACATCTTTTTCTTAAAAAAATATCTGAAATGGAATAGTCACATTAAATTCGGTTGTCCAAAATGCGGAATTTCAATTAATGCCCCCGAAAGCATGGCGGGTGGACGGACACCATGTCCTCATTGCATGGCCAAAATCACCGTTCCCAATAATACATCTGCCTCAAAAAGAAGAGGCATCGGGAAAACACAATTTAGGATGGACACGAGAAAAGTCCCTTCCTCCTCGTCTTCCTTGACCATTGTTCTTCTTGTCATTCTTGCGATATTTTTATCAGTGATGATTCTGCTTGAAGTATTCTCTGACAGAAAAAGTAGCAGTCCCCCTTCAGCCAGCGAACAGGTGAATAATGAAAATTTAGAATACACAAGGACATATACTTCTGAAACTGCCGGTGCGAGGACTCCACACGCCTCCAGTGGAAAAAGAAGCCCGGAAGAGCGCTGGAAGGAGGCATTGGCTTTCGCCGAAAGCAATCCTAATGACTACCGTGGCATCACTGATGTTTTCAGAAAACTCAAAAAGGAACTTGCAGGTTCGGAATATGAGAAGATGGCGGAACTGAAAATAAAGGAACTTGCAAACCTTCAGATGCAAGCGGAGACAGATTCCGAGGACTTGCAGACAAACACGGCAGACAATGATGATTTCATGGAGAGAATTGCGGCTGCCAAAAGCCAGACGGACAGCAATGTCTCCGAAAACAAGATTGACAATTTTATGGACTCTCTTGTTCCAATTCTTGTGAAAAAAGACTATGCAGGTGTGCTTTTAATGATTGACGAGAAAATGAAAGATCCAGCATTTTCCCTGCTTGCACTTTCGCTTGAAAAAATCAGGAAAGACTTGGAGCCGCTTGCCAATATGGATAAGCTCAGTGAAAAAGAGAAACTTGGCAGAACGGTGGAAATGAGGACTGAATCTCGAAATATTCTGATAGGTTTTTACTATCTGAGGAAAAAAGATTATATAAAGAGCGAGGATTCTTTCAAAAAAGCCCCCGCAATAATTTCCGGAGCACTCGTGAGATATGTAGCAAGAATTAAAAAAGCCACTGCCGACATTGAGATTAAAAATGAACTGATGAAAAGGATTAAGAAGGTGGAGATGAAAGGCCGCGACTTCACCGAGGAGGATCTGAAGGCGGAACTTGCGGCAGGCGGTTTTTCCAGTGAAAAAACAGAGGAATTCTGGAATGTCTTCGCAAGCCACAGGGCAGAGAAAGAACTGGCGAAACTGCTTTCTGGCCTTGGGATTAAGACTGTTACATCATCCAAGATAAAGGGAGTTTTTTCGCAGAAAAAGCTCTCCGTGGGAGAAATAGAGGAGATACGGTCAGCGGTCGCCGCATATCGTAACAATTTTGGGAACACGGAATTTGCAAAGGGTAAAAATCAGTTCCTTGACAATCTGCTTTCCGAAGCAGAGAAATCGTTCTCTCTTCAGTTCTCCAAAATCCTGAAAATCCCTGGTGTCAAAATGGAGCTTGTATCCGTACCCCCTGGAGTTTTCAGAATGGGAAAGGCCGATTCTAAAAGGATTGTCAAATTAACGAGACCTTTCTGGATTGGGAAGTATGAAGTCACGCAGGAGCAGTTCGAGAAGATAATGCGCAAAAATCCCAGCACATATAAAAATCCTGCCGCTCCGGTGGAAAAAGTCACATGGAACGATGCCGTGGAATTTTGCCGAAAGCTGACGGAGATTGAACGGAAACGCAAGGACAGCGGGATTCAGGACGACTATGAATACAGACTCCCTACAGAGGTCGAATGGGAGTTCTGCTGCAGGGCTGGGACAGAAAGTTCTTTCAGCTTCGGGGAATCGGCGGAGGAACTTTACCTCAATGGCAACTATTGCGACAGTTCCAACAAAGACAAATTGAAGTGCGCGGATTTGGCACACGATGACGGGTGCGACAAGACTTCGGCTGTAGGGAAATATAGGCCGAACCTATGGGGCATCTATGATATGCACGGAAATGTCAGGGAATGGTGCTATGACTGGTATGGCGATATCAAAGATGCCGAATGTGAAAATCCGACAGGGATTTCTTCTGGAGCAAGTAAAGTTAACCGTGGCGGGGCATGGGATGAATCATCTGAAAAATGCACTTCGTTCCACCGAGGCTTCGACAGCCCGGAGTCCTCATTCGACGATCTTGGGTTCAGAATAGTGCTGGCTCCATCTTTGCCTGCTAATAATACTGGGAAAGATATTGTCGCAAAGAAGTGAAACAGGCATGGTTCTTTGTGGAAAAGGATGCAGATTGCTTTATTAAATTTTGTCGTCATCTGTTTTAAAACAGTCAAAGATGGAAGTTGGAACTTCAAACTCCGCAGTCTTGATGTCCCCGAATATTGAAGCGTATTTTATCTTTATCTGCAAGCGTTGAAGAGCTTGTCTCATTTGGCGAAGTGTCAGTCCTTTGTTTTTTGATTTAAAGGAAAGAAGTGGATATGTCTTGCCGATCTGGAGATAATCTTCCGAATCAATGGACATCCCTAAAACTTTCCCATCAAGTTCCAGCAGATCGATTATGGCCAACCACTCCGTGTGTTCGAATGGAGCCATATGACGGCCATCAAAAAACACATCAAAAGACTTGATTATGGCTGGTCCAATTCCTGTATTCTCAATACTAATCTCAAATCCAGGCGGTGTCTCATCTGTCTGGACGGATATGAGAAGATGCGGCATAGCGGACAGCCTGTCATGCTTTCTTGAAATATGCATCTGCCATATTGAAAGTGTGCGCCCAACGAGATTATGAGACATTTTTCCACCCAGAACCCGGTAACACCTCGATGTTTTCTGACACAGTGATGTGGCCATTTTCGACCAACCATGATCTGATCGCCGACCTTATCACCGCGTCCCTTTTAAGATTGCCTTCCGTATTTTCGATTTCAACTATGCGGTCCAGAATTTCGTTAAAAATCTCCTTTCTGTCACGTCTTGTGACTTTCGGTTTTTCCGATCCGTGGAACACCAGGCAGGAGTTTTTTCCGCCCAGCACCCCGCGGTCCTTGTGGTTGAGTTCCCCGAGTATTTTGTACAAGTACAAGTGCAGGTCCATATCGACCGCCCCTGATGCGAAAACCTCAAGCATCTCAGCGAAGTCATCCTGCTCCTTGAGCTCGCGGTTCGCATTTTCTATGGAACCGTTGAACCTGGGATAATATGCCGGGCTGTTGAATGGTATGACCATGTGTCTTTCGAGCACATCGTTAACATTGCCCGAGTTCAGGTTTCCTCCGTTGTCACGTTTGATGAAGAGCGGTGCTCCGTGTTTTGCAAACAGTTTCTCCAAGTGTTCTGCGACCTTGTCGCCGTGCGGATCTCTTTCCAGTACAAGCGGTTCAAACTTGTATTTCGAGGCCATGTCCTGCACGACAAGGACATATATTTTTCCGTTGCCGCTGTCGGCCTCGGTTACATCCATGCACCAGACGAGCCTTGGAGTGAGCCATTCCACGTCGCACATCGCGGCCCTTCTTTCGTCGAACGCCTCGTCCCTGGCCGCCTCGACCATTTCCATGAGATCCCTTCTGGATATCTGGTCGCGGAAACTGACGAGCAGCGGTCCGGTGCCGCGGCTCCGGTGCGGCCCGTGGACCAGCTGGTCCAGTGCTGCGTCCAGCGACCCTAGATCGAGCCTTTCGATCTTTTTGGGACCGGGTTCGAGGACGAGGGGATCGCCCGAGAGACGCCTGGCGTCCCAGCGCATCGCGGTCGTGCGGCTGACTCCGACGAGCGCCGCGGACGCGTACGACACGCCGTGGCTCCTTTTCATTTCCCGGATGATCCCCATTTTCTTCTCCGCGATCTGGTTCCTATTTTTTTTTAGAACTCTGGCTCCCAGTCTCCATCCCGTGAACCATGTCCTTGAGTTCCAGGCGCTTCTGCATTGCGATAAGCTGCCTCTTCAGCGACCTGTTCTCCATCCTGAGGGACTCCTTTTCCGGATCCTCCGGCGGTCCGGGCGGCCGCCCGTTCTGGCGCTCCGCCAGCGCATCCGCCATTCCCGCCAGCGCCCGGTCCTCCCACTTGTAGTAGGTCTTCCGGGATATTCCCAGGATGGCCGCCGCCTTTTTCGCGGTGATCTCCCGGCTCCTGACCTTCAGCATGAGCTCCAGCATCTCGGCCTGTGATTTCTGCTCCGGCATCTATTCTCCTTTCTGTACGGCATTCTCCTCCGGTTTTAATGGCCGGCTCTCCGCGGTGTTCACCCGCTTCGGCTGCGTCCTGGCGGAGACCTTCCGCTCCAGCAGCTTCGCCAGCCGTTCGCCCAGCGGGGAACACCTGGTATGGTCCTTCTTCACTTCCAGCGCGTTCAATATACCCTGCAGCGCCAGATCCTGCCATTTCTTGAACTGATCCCGGTCTATCGCCAGCTCCCTGCATGTTTCCGCGGCGCTCCGCCTCTCCGACCACACCGACAGCACCGCCCTGCATTTCTCCTCCGCCGAGAACGTCCTGTAGTTTCTTTTCTGCTTCCTCGGCTCCGCCTTTTCTGATTTCATGGATGAATTCTCCATTCTCAAGTTCCTTCTCGTTTCCGTCGACCATCATCTTCATCTTTCCTTTTTCCGCAGTGAGGACCACCGACTTTTCGCCGAGGCGCCCCACCATGTAGAAAGTGTCGGCGGGCTTGCCGCGTAGCGCCAGCTCCAGCGTGTTCTCCTCTATCTTGCGCTCTATTACCTTCCTGAGTTCGCCCTGGATCTCGAAGAAGCGGTCGGCGGGGCAGAGGCCTCCTATGCCCTGGTGCGGACGCCTGTGGTTGTAGTACTTCACCCACATTGCGATACGCTCCCGGGCGGACTCGAACGTGTCGAACTGCGCCCGGTTAAGGAACTCCTGGAAGATCGTCTTCCAGAACCTCTCGATCTTGCCGAGAGTCATCGGATGGTGCGGCTGGCTCCTGATGTGCTTTATCTTCTCCTTCTGCAGCTCCTGCTCGAATTTCGTCGTGCCGCGCCAGCTCGCGTACTGCCGCCCGTTGTCAGTGAGCATCTCCTTGGGGACACCGTACTCCGCCATCGCCTTCCTGAAGACCTCCATGACGTTCTCGGCGGTCTGGCTCATGTAGAGCCCCAGGCCGGTGATGAACCTCGAGTAGTCGTCTATGAAGCCCGCCAGATAGGCGTAGCGCCCGCCAAGCCTGAATGTGAAGATGTCGCTCTGCCACATCTGGTTCGGCGTGGAACGCTCGAAAAAACGCGGCCTGACCATGTTCCTTTCGGCTTTGCCCCTGGGGGGCTTGTCATCCATCAGGTTGTTCTCATGAAGCGTTTTTCGC
>CAIQLG010000326.1 GCA_903872565.1 uncultured Lentisphaerota bacterium
CTCCGTGGAAGAGCTTGTCTTTTTAGCCTGAGCCGACTGGGTTGAAACAGCTTTTTGCTGACCCACCTCTTTCTTGGCGATTAAGATTGTTCCTGCCACCATTGTCACGACCACGATGATACTCCAACACATATTTCTCTTGTGGGTTAAATAAATCCATAGGAAAGGATTCCTTTGGTGACCTGGAAGATTTTGAACTGAAGTCGAATACAAAATCCGTTTTTTTCTTTAAAAGATCAATCTTGTACACATTGCCCTTCTTCGAGCAAACATGGAATCTTTGCAGTTACAATTTCATTCTTTTCATGAGTTCGCGGCGACCATTCTCATAAGCTGTCTGAGTTTTCCTGGCATCGCATGCGTTGAACCAGACGGAGTGGGGTGGGAGTCCCTCGTTGTCTAATGCGCATACCCATGCCGTGTCCGGTATTTTTTCAAATGCTAGTTTGTAGAAATCCCTGGCTCTCATGCTGGTTCCGTATGTCAATCCGAGGGCTTGCAACACGTTCAGATCCTTCATTTGACAATACAGTTCACCTGAACCGTTCCGGCCTGTATGGCATGAGTTGTTGATTGGATTCCTGGTTGGGCAAGGTGCGCACATCGTCCAGTCGGCATCGCGCACAAGTGTTACTGTGATCTCAGGCTTATTGCCGAAAAGAATTTCCAAAAACTCGGGCAGATTGTCTTCCGGAAACGGGGCACGTACGTTTTGCCCATATTGGCATACAGCACAAAGAAGGATATGGGGGCGTATGTTAACGTTCTCTGTAGTCTGCAAAGCGGAAATGGATTTTCTCTTTTCGTCCGACATTTCCTGTTCGCACCTTGCCGGAATTATGGCTCTGAATCCTAACCCATGTCCTTTTTCGTAGTTTCCTGACTTTGCTTTTGCGCAAGCTTTCCAGGCCTTCGATGTTGTTGTGGCATAACCACATATGCCTTTCACTGTGCTGATGCGGTCAAACAGGCGCATGAACAGTATTCTCGCCGGAAGAGTCGCCCCGGGCATCAGATCAAGCTTATGCAGGATGTCGAGATCCCGCTTCTGATTGTATTCGGCACCTTCGCAGGTGTCGTTTCCGGAATCTACATTCTGAAATTCAAAGCTGGGCCCCGCATTGCATCTTATTGTGACAGGCACGTCAGGATTCGCCCTAATCCTGTCGACAATCATCGCGAGTTGCTTGTCCGGAGGTCTGGAATGACCTTCCCCCAGCGAACACACCATGCACAGCAACTGATACGGTCTGACATTAATTACAGTTTCCATTTTTTGTGAAATTCCAGTTTTCAAAAGTTAACTCCTTTAATAATAGTGTAGGCCAAGCGCATCGAGAAACGATGTTCAGTTTTAATAAGTTCATGAGTATAATGTGACAACACCTTCATCCGACTCCTTCAATCCCGTACCTCACGACTCCACTATCAGTTTGCCGAACTTTGACGGGACGGCAAAACCCCCAGTCACGGTCGGCGAAAAGGCCGAATGCTCCATCGCCTTGCCTCTGACCCTCTGGCGGCACACGTTGAAATACCAGGGTGCTGCGGCATCCGGTTTCTTGCCCTCGACCCGCTTCCGGCGGTCGAGTCCTCCTTCGGGCGTTTCGCACGTAGTGGGTATCCGAATTTCCAAGCTCCAGAAATCGGTGCCGCGATAAACAGCACTTTCGGCCTCCGATGCCCACTGGGGCCGCCCTCTATCCCTGTCAAGATCGATCAGGGCGCCGGCTGCGTTGATCGTAATCTGATAATACGCATGGGCCGGAGTCTCCAAAAATAATTCGAGTTCGTCGTCGCTGTAGATTTTTTCGTCGCCATGCTTCGTCGTCGAGATGCTCAGATTGTTCATGTCCGCATCAGCGCACCGGATACCGAACACGAGGCTGCCGTCGCTCCACGCAACCTGGAATGTGGTCTTGGAAATGGGCGATTTCCCGGTCACCAGATCTTTCAAGTCGTAGACTGGCGCGCCTTTCCAGAAAGGCTTGTCAAGATTGCCGTCCAGTTTCAGCTCAGCACCTTTGCGCTCGATGGCCAACGCCTGCGGGGCGCTTTTCCTCATCGCGATCCTTTGTTCCCTGCCTTTTTTGAACAACGCCAGGCTCTCGAAAGCCAGATCGACGCGCTTGCCGTAGATCGTGTCCCCGGCGGCCTTGCGGGCGGCCACCAGCAGCTCAAGGCCTTTATCCAACGATTCCGCGTCATTGCCCATGAGCGGACCGGTCTCATTGGAATAGTCCATGAACGCCTTCATCGCATGGGCGGCAGGACCATAGAAGCCGTAGGTGTCCGACAAGTCTTCGTAGCGAACGCTCAGCATCAGATCCTGCACGCTGATGGACTCGGACGCCCCAGAGTCGAGGGTGATTTCGACACGATTCGAGCCCTGCTTAATCAGTTCGTTCGGAACCTCAAGCTCCAGTTGTCCTTCATGCCAGACTCCCTGGTTCAAACGCTGGCCATTGAACGCCACGCTGACGGCTCCGCCGTCAGCCACATTCGCGGCTTGAACGTGCAGCCGAACATGCGGACACCCCCTCTCAGAGCTCAGCCCCTTCGCGTCTTCTCCGACTTCCAACGGGATCTGCAGGGTTTGCCCGGGTTTGAGCGCTTCCGGTTTTCCGGGTGAGAGAGTCGGCAACTGCTGGAGCCGCTCGCCATCCTTCAAACCAATGGGCTGAGAATAGCCCAATGGGTTGGCATAGTAGGCCTTGTCGAGATCTGCCAGGGTCTTGGGATCGCCAAGTTCTCGCCAGTGCGGAAGCGCGTAGGCGACGTTGAACAGGTAAATACCGTCCACCCCGGCCTGCCAGGCGTTTGCCGCGCGAGCCCGGTAGGCCTTGAGGCTGTTGCGGTCGAAAGCCTTCTCATCGGAATTGTCCCACCCCGCATATTTTGGAATATTCGGCCAGGAATTGCTCAAACAGGCATAGACGGGCACCTCGTATTGGTGTCCGAGTTGCACCATGTTCGTCCACGGCTCCAGGAGAAAATCGCCGCCAGCCACCAGCACATCGATCAGATCCTGGCTTAACCAGGTCGCCACATCCAGGCCGATCGCCTGGCTATATGCGAGGGAGTCTGGAACGCGAACCGCGATGAGGAGGGGACGGGAGCGCCGCGCCCCGATCGTCTCGGTCATCGCGCGGATCCGCCGGAGCAGATCGGTCATCGCATCCCGGTGTTCCTGTCCCAGAGGTTCCCCTAAGGCGTGCGCTTTGAAAAAGACCGGGTGCCGAAAGAAATCCAACTCGATGCCGTCAATGTCATGGCGCTGACAAATCCGCCGGATTTCCTCGAACGCCCGCTGCCGGATGGCGGGGTGTCCGTAATCCGCCCCGGACCAGTAGCCATACGGAGGATTGTTGTCCTGCAGGTCCAGCAAGTATTCCGGATGGTCGCGCTTGAACTGCGACAAGGGGACGCCATCATGGTAATCGTGAACGTCATTCATCCTGAACGAACAGAAAATTTCCATCTTTTCCTGACGACAGAAATCCGTTATCACGGTCAAGGGATTGAGGACATCTTTCAAAATAGAATAACCACCACCACACGCATAAGTCGCAGAGAACAAATCCACATGGTTATAGAAGATGGAATCCACCTGCGTTCCGGCCAGCGGGGACGTGCTCACATCGAGAAACGCCTGGCGCGAAGGCACACCTTTGAAGCATTTCGCGTCACCACCGTCGTTGTTGCAAATGATGCGTCGCTGTCTGTGGGCCGCCTGTTTACGCTGCTGTTTCATCTCGTAATTCCTTCTGTTTATGATCGGCGCCAGGCTCGCCCCTTTCCCCACCAGGGTCAGCGGCGCCGCCCGGACTTCGGAGTCATTCTTCTTCGAGTCTCCCTGCGACACAGTGCATCCGTTGACCAGCACGAGCAATGCAGTTCCGACCACGCACATCGCCATTCCATGTCTCATCGC
>CAIQLG010000327.1 GCA_903872565.1 uncultured Lentisphaerota bacterium
CATGGACTTAATGAAGCGAAAAATCAGGGCTTGGAATAATGAACGCAATTGCAAGCAGACAAAGGTAGACTGGCAGTTCACTTCAGAAGACGCACGGATAAAATTGAAGCGATTATATCCGAAACTTTAAATTATATATTATACTAGCAAGAGCTTCATATTAATGATCAACAACTGTGAAGGTGGTGTCTGTATTCTTCTCGTAGTGGGAGCGATTTGCCTTGTCGGGAGTTCCCCCGTTGTCGGTGGTATCATCCCTATAGCCTACTATGCTGTATACAAAAAAACCTTTCTTGATGAAAAATTCATTTTCATCTTCATTTGAATTTTTCCGCGAATTCCGCGAATGTTCCGTCAGCGATGGAACTGCGGATCTTGCTCATGAGGTTCAGATAGTAGTGGAGATTGTGTATTGTGAGAAGTCGTATTCCGAGGATTTCGCCGACATTGAGCAGATGCCTGATGTATGATCTGGTAAAATTTCTACAGGTGTAGCATTCGCAGTCCGGATCGACGGGACCCTGATCTCTGCTGTACCTGGCCGCCTTGACGGGAATGTCCTCGCCGAAGCCGATGTATGCGTTTCCGTGGCGCGCCATGCGGGTGGGAAGAACGCAGTCGAACATGTCTATACCGAGCGAGACCGATTTCACAATTTGCTTGGGTGTCCCGGAGCCCATCAGGTAGCGTGCCTTATTTTCGGGAAGCATTGATGTGGTCCAGTTGACGCATTCATACATTATGCTTTCCGGTTCACCGACGCTGAGTCCGCCGATCGCATAGCCATCGAAATCCAGTTTGAGAAGTTCGTTCACGCATTTTTCGCGAAGTTCGCGATAGACCGAGCCCTGCACGATCCCGAAAAGTTGCTGTCCAGGATTCATCCCGTATTCGCGGGAGCTTTTTTCCCACTTGAGAGTTGTTTCGAGAGATTTTCTGGCATCCTCAAGAGAGCAGGGGTATGGTGTGCAGTCGTCGAAGGCCATCGTGATGTCGGCACCGAGATCCTTCTGGATCTGCATTGATTCAGATGGGCCGATGAAAAATCTTGTTCCGTCAATATGCGATGAGAACTCGACTCCATCTTCTCTGATTTTCCTGAGTTTGACGAGGCTGAAGACCTGGAATCCGCCGCTGTCGGTGAGCATTGGTCCTTTCCATCCGCAGAATTTGTGAAGGCCGCCGCCCTCCTTGATTATTTCCGTCCCGGGTCTGGTGAAGAGGTGATATGTGTTGCCGAGGATGATTTGAGCGCCGAGTTCCTCGAGTTCGAGCGGGGTCATGGCCTTTACTGTTCCGCGTGTCCCGACGGGCATGAATACAGGCGTGAAGACGCTTCCCCGGGTGGTCTTGATTTCCCCGAGGCGCGCAGCCGTTCCGGAACATTTTTTTAAAAGAGTGAACATCAGTGTAACACACACAAAAACAAATTCAGAGTTCCTGATCCGCTGAAAATACTAATGTCTCAAAATTCCACCCCAGGGGGGAATTTTCATTCAGATTTCCCGGCCGCAACCCTTTGTTAGCCACAACCCCTTTTTCCACATCTCCAGTGCTGTTGAAGCTACGAGTCAGGAAATCTGAAATTAATCACAGGACATTTTACACCACAACCGAAAATTTATCCACCCTATATTCAAAAAACGGCATACTGTGCAGGAAAAGATTTAGCCGTGGGTGAACCAGTGGATCTCCGCAGGTGTCATGTCAGAGAAGCGGATGAATTCAACATCGTGGGATGCCGCGTAGGAGATCAGTTCGGGATTAATGCAGAGCCTGAATTCCGTGTCCCGTTCGCGTGCGATGCTGCCTGCAACGCTCTTTGCGTCACCACGGAAGCGCAGTTCCTGCATATCCGGCAGATCTTGTCCAAGGTGCAGGACATGCCGGTAGAGTCCCGGTGGCGCGGCTTCAATCTGGGCGATGAAAGCGGCTGTCAGTGTCGGGAATAGCCCCTCCGCCTTAGGCAGCCAGCCAACAGCCATGGAGTCGTAGATCAGGCCTTCCGACTCGGCCAGGCGCGCCATTCGCCGGCGCAGCCCGCCATCATGCAGCCAGCCGAAACAACAGTGTTCATCAATGTAGGATATTTTGAGACCAGCGGCGCGGGCGGCAGCCAACTGCGCCTTGACTTCCTCCATGATCTCGTCCGGGGCGGCATGCCCGAAGCCGGATTGGAACAGGCCGTTTTCATCTGTCAGGGAGGGAACGCGTGCCGCTGGCAGCAATGGCCCCCATCGGGGCGTCTCCCATTCGGCGTTGATGGTCGCATGCAGGCCAATGCACAGATCCGGCAGATTCCGGAAACGCAGCACCGCATCAGCAAAAGCTGGAGCGGGCACTTGAAGCGAAGTGTTCCGCAAGACACCTTTATCATAAGCCTTTACCACGGCCTCGTTGACACTCCCGCAGAGCCCGGAATCATCACCCCGGATAATCAAGCGGATACGTGCTTTACTAATACTCATGCTGAATCTCCCATCCATGTGTTAATACCATTCACCATCGTAATGCTCCGACGGCGATGTGACCGAGTTGTTCTCCGAGCTTTCGATAGATATTTTACTAAAATATAAGAGTAGCTTATCATTAAGAATGAATTATTGCAAATCAATAATATAAAAAAATAGGTGTGACCCCGATCCCCCGGAATTTGTCTTTAGGACTACTTTACTGGGCTATTTGATGTGTTATCAATAATATGGGTACCCTTACGCACGAATTTATATTTAAATCTTCCCTTATAGTTCCCTTTTAATATTATGGTATTACTAGGCCTGGCTTGTCCAGAAGAAAGCGATTGAACTCTATCATAATCTCCTATGGCTTGTGCTTCTTCTTCCCATTTTAACTTTTTCTCAGTTTTAATGTTGGCTATGTCCCCCCAATTTATATATGAGACCAGTTTGTTGTTATTGTCCAACAAGGCGAACTCGTCAAATTCACGTGGAACTACAGACATTAAACTCATAACAGCATATTTGTATTTCTCCGGGTAATTTTTCTTCTTAATATAACTCAATGCCTCTTTTTGATACCAATCATACATAGTACCAGTATATTGTTCAATTTGTTCCTTTGATTTATCCCCTAACTCTTCCCAATATTTTGCCCACTCCTTCAAGAAAGCTTCATTTTTAATGTCAAATTCTCCTAGGTTGCCAAATGGATTGCAATTGTAAACATTAATTACGTGTTTCACATCCTTGGAAATATTTTTACTAAATGTCGGAGATTTTTGGGAAGGATCATTCCCCTCATAAAAGCATATCATCAATAACTGCTGTGGTTCCAAATAGAGGTCATCTTTGAACTTAAAGAAACAATCACTGGAATCATTTAGAGACCAGCCTTTGAGGTTGATTTTTTCTTTTGACAAACAAATTAGTTCAACCCACTTGGGATATCCTTTTGTCTCCTGCTTTATGCAAATCTCATTTATTGCGATGTCTTCAGCCGATTTTCGTTCTTCAGCGGACTCCACGAGCAAACTAAAACACAATAAAAATAGTGATAAATAATAGGCCTTCATTGTTTTTTCTCCTGTAATAATGATGCTATTGTACATATAATATTTCTAATACATTATCTTTTATTTCCAGCCAATGATCTTTTGCATCATTGGGATCCCAATAACATATTTCTGGTTTACTTATTGTCCCATCAGCTTTATTATTACGGCAACCATGGGCAATAACTTCATGTGTCTCCGGAGCCGGTCCAGGTACCGTTGTTAAACATGAATTATCTTTCTGAATCTTGTCATATATATCAGTGTATGTCGGTGGTTCAATAATCAGGAGATGAACTCCTTTTCCCCCTGCATGAGTGATAATAGAGAGTGTCGAAAGGCCCACATCATGATTTTCTTCAACTGTTTTCGTGGTCGGACTAAACAGTTCAAGATAGTCATCTTGGTTACCGCCATATTTCACCTTTAGGCAACATCTTGCACAATACGAATTGCAATGTTCACAATCAGGATTATAATTTTTGTGGTCACAAGGTTGAACTTCTTCATAATCGGGTTTTGTCGCATAATGAACATGCCATGGGTAATATTCTGATAAGTAGACTAGGTGCTCCTGTACTATGCACCAACCACAAGAAGCATCAGTGTCCTTATGCTGAGTTTCTGAAGAGGTAAAGTCGAATTTGATATCGCTGAATACAATAAATATATCCTTAGCATATTCCTTATTGTCATAAGTTCCAGTCATTATTATGTTTTCTGCCACGGTGCTTTCTGCAAGTCCAATTATATCGACAGATTGAACTGCTCCGGTTCCAGTATACTCCTTAGTTTTCGTGCCATCCTCAAATGATGCTTCCCCTTGTCCTGAAGTGGTTTCGATTTTTAGAGTAAACTTTATATCTTTTGTTCCTTTCACTGTGAACTTGGTAATTTTTTCAGGATCATTGTCTTTATAATTTCGCCGAACAGCAGGAGGGACATCTATTGTTAGTTCAACCTCTGCCTTCGTATAACCTGTGGCGTCCCATGTTGGTTTAGTGCCGTCGCCCGAGCCGCTTCCGTCTGTCGAGTATGTCCCAGTGATTTGAACCTTGTGC
>CAIQLG010000328.1 GCA_903872565.1 uncultured Lentisphaerota bacterium
ACCCCAGATTAAGCAATGGAAAAGCATTGGAAATTGTTGGCTTAAATATTATTGATAAAATCAGGAGGAATAAAAAAATGAAAAATGTTTCAGAAAGTCAAACTGTAGACGGCAAACCATCTCGACAGGATTTCGCGTTGGAAGCATTGGTGGATTTTCCGGATGACGCGATCTGCGCGCCGGAACCGATTACGCCGGCACATATCGACGCCATGATGCGGCGGCTGGCAGAGTGCGGCGTGCGCAGGGTGAGCTGGATTATTTATTGCGATGGCCGCGGTGGCTTCCTGGTGCCTGACCATGATCCGAAATTTAAAAACATGGCGCAGACCTATCAGGGGCTGGGGCAGAATCCATTGCTGGTTGCAGTCGAGGCGGCTCACCGCCATGGCCTTGAAATTTACGGATGCTTCAAACCCTATGAGACCGGAGGTTCGATGTTGTTTCCCGAGGGATCTTATGAGGGGATGGTTTACGGACGCCCGAGTCAGATTGGCGGACGGATGACGTGGATGGATCCGTTTGTGGCGGATCATCCGCATCTCCGGATCAAGCGGCGTAGCGGTGACCTGCCGGCCAATATCCAGCACATCCCGATCTGCGGCCTGAAACTGCGCAAGCTCGACACGTTGCCGACGCGGGTCACGCGCGATCATCTGCAGATCTGGGTCAGCGACTTGAATTTCCGGTACCGGCGTCTCGATATTCCCTTCACCGTCACGGAAACCATCGAACCGTGTCCGCGTGATGTCCAGGAATTTAAAGCAGTAACTGGCCAGTACCTGGCGCGCAAAGGCGAACCACAGCGTGTGCTGACTCTGAGCGGATTCTCCCTGACGGACCGCTATGTGCTTGTGACCACGGACTTTACCGAAGGACCTGCGGACTTCGCCAACACCGATTTGGAACTGCTGTCCGCCTTGGACGCGCAGGGGCGTGAGATTCCCGGCGTCATCGCCTCCGGCAAAGCCATATGGCTGCAAGAGAAAGTTGATTTTCGGCACTGGGGGTTGATGTTCGATTTAGGCCAGGCCGGCCAGCCGATGCATCTGGATGAGCCCAATGGCGACGGACGCAAGGGGATTATCGCGTTCGCGCGGGGCCGGAACGAGTACTTGCCAGGCGCGTTGTGCGAAACCGAGCCCGAGGTTCAAGCCTACTGGCTGAGCCAGGTGCAGTTGATGCTCGACAGCGGCGTGGACGGGGTCGAGATACGGGAGTCGAATCACAGCATGCATACCAGTCATACGGAGGAGTATGGCTTCAATGAGGTGGTACTCGAGAAGTGCCGGCAACGGGGGCAGGTGGATCTGGCGACCATCGCCCAGGTGCGAGGCGAGGCCTTCACGGACTTCCTGGCCAGAGCCAAGGCTATCATCCATGGCCGCGGTAAAAAGATGCGTATTGATTTCCAGATGGACTGGTATCGGCCCGATCAACCGCGGCAGCGACGATTGGCCTATCCGGCGAATCGGGACTGCCAGTGGCGGGAATGGATCGAGCGGGGGTTGGCCGATGGTGCCATATTGCGGTTCTTCTCCCCCTACACGTTCGACTTTATCTTCAATGACGCATTGGTGCGGGAACTCGGAGAACGTTGCCGTGGCAAGGGGATACCACTGACTGTCAACCGCTATATTCATGACCCGGCAGACCTGCCCGATGAACTCCGGCGCGTGCATCAGGACGGCCGCTTTGCGGGCTTCGTCCTTTATGAGACGTCCAACTTCCTTAAAATCAAACCTGGAGGCGAATGTGACCTCACTATTCCGGATCTCTACAAGGGGCTTCAGAATGTGCTGCGCTAGAGCCTGTTTGATGTTCTCCGCCGTGCCCGGGAGGCAATTTCTAAATTGCCCTTTTAATCTGATTTCAATGTTGGAGTTCACGGCTTTAGCGTGTCTTTTGAGTTTTTAAAAAATCGCCTGTTTTTGATATATGTATTGAAATATTTCAGAGCTTAGTGTACATATAGTTATAATTGGGAGCGCAGAGCATACATGAACATGAATTCTTTTTTTGGGAGGTTGAATATGAGTATTACGATGAAGGAGCTAGCCAGGCTGGCCGGTGTTTCCCGTTCCGCTGTTTCAGCGGTTATGGGCAGTTCACGATCCACCCGTGTCTTGTCCAATCGCAAGGTTCTTCTTGCCAATGGGTTTACGCTGGTGGAACTTCTGGTGGCTGCGCCCGGCGTAGTTCTGGATCGCATCGCGATTCAATCGAAGACGAGAGCACATTTGATCAAGTTCACCTTGATCGAGTTGCTCGGGGTGATTGCGATCATCTCCATCCTCATGTCGATGTTGCTACCTGCACTCAAAAAAGCAAGGGACATGGCGAAACAGGCAAAATGTGCCAGCGCGCTCAAGCAGACCGGGTTTGCGTTTGCGTGCTATCTCCAGGATTACAGCAGATATCCCAATTATTGGAATTCTAAGAGTGGTCTATGGGAAAACACCGATACGGTTGCATGGTATTACCAGTTTGCCCCATATGGGATAGATAGCGTAGGCTATGTCGCCAATTATAATATATATTTAGGTTGGAAACATCCTGTTGTTTGTCCTTCGGCACAAGTGGAATTACCTAAATATCCACCTGCAATAGCATGTTATATTTGCTATGGCTACAATGCCGAATTCTTTGCATATGGTTCCAGAAGAGATAAATATAGTGCCTGCTCCAAGCTGGTGCTTGTCTCCGACTCCGATGTACCGAGGATCTACAGTAAGTATAGTAGTGTTTCATGTAATTTATTCCCAGATTTTGTCATAAAAACGCGGCATGGCAACAATCGCACCGCCAATGTTCTGTTTGCGGATTTCCATGTTGACAGCAGGAAGTCGTCGGAAATACCGGCAGGAGATTACTATATGAGTCGATCGAATAGGAATGACCCGGCATATAGTCCTCCGGAGGATGCATTTTGGTTCCCGAAAGAAGACTAGGGAATCTCGGCGGAAGCCTTTTCGCGCCTTGCCAGAACAAAAAGGGAAAAACATCGGGAATTGTTGGCTGGAATGGTAAAATAATCCATCTCAGGCCATTTAGAAAATAAAGATTTGACAACAAAGTCAAGGTCTAAATATTATTGATAAAATCAGGAGGAATAAAAAAATGAAAAATGTTTCAGAAAGTCAAGCGTTAGACAGTAAACTATCTCGACAGGATTTCGCGTTGGAAGCATTGGTGGATTTTTTGACTGTCATCCCGTATATGTGATTACGACCAGTATCGTCCCATGGTCCCATGGATTATTGGATAAATGGATTGTCCGCCTTCGTAAAGAAACTACGGCGTGACATGCTGGATTGTTGCAAATCAAGAAGATATGCAGAAAATA